>NZ_KV795644.1:0-80975 GCF_001809065.1 Corynebacterium sp. HMSC055G02
ACAAGCAATCACATCGCCCTGTCGCGCTGACCCCAGATACATTACACACATGCCCCTATTTAAGCGAATCCGCTGGTAGAACCTGGAAAACGAATCACTTTAGTTAACTCTGTATGCCAGATTTGAGCCTTCCTACGGCTCGGGCGCTACTTTTCAGCAACTCAGCAATTGACCAATTACTTAGTCAGAGCCGCCTTGTCACCTGCGAGTCGTCGCCAAGCAGTGGCAGACGCGACCCCCATCAGCGCACCCGCACCCAGAAACACGCTGCCTGCACCCATCGCGGTAGCACCCAAACCAGCAACCGGCGGCAGGATGACCTGCGCCAAGCGGTTACCCATCAGTCGGATGGATAGCGCCTGAGCGCGCACCTCGGCATCCACCAGGGAGCTCACCCACGTCATTGACATGGGCATGACAAAACCCCACGCCAAGCCACAGATACCAACCGCGACAACCATCAGCCACGCACTCTGTAGCCACGGCATTGCCAAAAGCGGCAGGACACCGGCACAAACTGCAATGATAAGGACTCGATTGCGATTAGCTCGGTGCAAAACAGTCGGCATGAGGGCTCGGGAAATAATCGCGAGGCCACTACGCGCACCAAGGATTACCGTCACCTCGGCAACACTAAAGCCCAGTTCGCGTCCCAGCACCGGCACATATGCCGTCAACAGGTCAATGGCTACGATGACCGCAATTGATACAGCCATGGCGCTGGACATGCCGTCGATACGCAGGATGCTTAAGACCGATGCGCCGCTGGCTTCGGCCTGCCCCGGCCGCCTCTCGTCCATCCGGCTGCGGTCGCTAACAGTCGACGCCGGGGATTGCTCAGTTGAGCTAGCAGCTTGCACTTCGGCGGCTGCATTCGCTTCGTGCCGTCGATAAGCAGTTGCGACCGGCCAGCCGATGACCAGGGCGACCGCGCCGATTCCCGTCATCACCCAGAGCGCGAAAGTTGTAGCGGTCATAGTGCTGCCGTCGTGGTTGGGAGTGAGCAGACCTGCACCGACAATGCCGAGGAACTGCCCGACGGAAATTCCGAGCGTGAAATAAGCAAAGAGGCTATCGAGCCCGGCGACGCCGCCACGCAGGTGCGAAACCATGCCTTGAGCGGCGATGAGCGTGGTCATGTGGGCAAAACCCAGGGCCACGTAGCCGAGCAGAAGAATAGGTAGGTTCGGCGAGAGCGCCATTACTGCTGCCGCGATGACGGTGGCGACGAGACCGGAGTACATGACTTCGGTGGCGCGATGACTGTCGACAAGCTTGCCGGCGGGAAGCGCAATAATAAGAGGTACAAGTGAAAATGCGGCAGTGAACCAGCCGACGGTGGCGGCGGAACCGCCAAAATCGAGGACTCGCCAAGAAAGCAGCACGCGACCGCCGTTGAAAACCGCTTGTCCCAACACAGTAATGAGAACCAATAGGCCGAACCAGCGTCTCATAACTGTTTGTAACTCCCCTTCTCCTGTGTGGTCGTACTCTTCGCGGGGCGATTTCTTTGCACGTCAATACCTAAATTGATCGGTGCCTTCTCGTCGACTCGCACTCCTGCCAACCCGCGAAGAGCGGTCAAAGTGATGCGGCTTATTAAGAATAGTCCCTGAAGTTAAACATGTTTAGCGCATAGAATGAATTATTCGGGCATCCTTGTCGATGTAACCGGTTTGCTTATTTAGTTAATAAAGAATCAGGAATTAGGAGCCATGCTTGAACGCACATTGGTGTTCGTCGATACGTCATATTTATTGGCGAGCTTTTACAACTCGTGGGAAACCGGAGCCCGCGGGCAATTAGAAATCGACCTTAGAGAAGTAGTTAGTGTCCTTGACCGAATGATTAACCAGCAGCTGAACCAGCCAGTTCAGCGGCAACTTTGGTACGACGGCATCCCGGAGTCGGGGCCGCATCGTTACCAGCGCTCACTGCGCACGATCGATGGTGTGCAGCTGCGCGCAGGTCAACTCATTGAATGGGGTGACCGACGGACGCAGAAGGCCGTCGATACTCGGCTCGTCGCAGACATGGTTGTCGCCGGCCTGCGCAACCAAGTTTCCGATATCGTGCTGGTCTCGGGCGATGCGGACATGCTGCCCGGCGTCGCTGAGGCTTCGGCTGCCGGTGTGCGTGTGCATCTCTACGGCTTCGGCTGGGACTCCATGTCCGGTGCACTTCGCCATGCCTGCGATTCGACGACAATCCTCGATCCCCGCGAGGACTTCGCCGACGCCATGCAGCTCAATGTCCTCGAAGGCCCAATCCCGCCGGTCGTCCGCACGAATAAGCCGCTGGGCGATGCCGAACCAATCGAAGATCTCGGCGCTACCTGCGTGCCGGATACGCGCATCACTCCTCCGGGCGAGGGCTCGCTTGCCGACGGCACGGAGAACACTCCCTCCGCCGCCGACGGTGACGCTGCTTCGCCGGAGGCCGGAACTCCGGAGGTTCCGCAGGACCAGCGCGTTGTGCCATCCCCCACGGCTGACAGCGACTCCGACTGTCGCAGCGAAGACAATGCCGCAGCCACGCCGACGGCCAAGGCCGACTCGCCGAAGTTCAACGAGGTCGAGCACGCGGCCAAGATGGGTGCCCGGGAAATCCCGGCGCAGGCTGAGCACCGCGCTGAGGTAGAGCGCACCGGCGGTTCGGAAGCTACACGGGTGGATTCCGCTGCTTCGGGCGTTTCGGCTGCCTCACCAACGCAGCCAACGCAGCCAGCACAGCCTTCTCCAGCGGCCATGCCCGGCGCGACAGTCAACACTGGCAGTGGGGCTGGTAACGACACTGCGAACAACACCGGAGCCGAGCATGCAGGCGCGTCTGCCTCCGATTCCGCGTCGTCGACTGCAACCGGCAGTGGGGAGTCGGCGACGGAGTCGTCGACAAGCGAAGACGGTGCCAACACGAGTACGCCGAAACCAAGCCCGCGGCCGAATCCTTCGATGATGGCGCCAAGGAGGAAGCTGCGTAGTCGATACGTGCCCCTGCCGAACGAGGTGTGGGCATCCGCGGGTTTTCAGACGCCGTTCGATGTGGGACAGCAGTACGCGAACTGGTGGTACGAGAATATTGCAAACGAGCAGGCGCGCGATAGTGCCCACTTGCTCTCTGGTGGTGGGCTGCCACCGGACATTGATCGTCCGCTGCTGCAGTTTGCGTGCGAAACCCTGCACGAATACACGCTGACGGAGACGCAGCGCGTCAATCTGCGCGATGGTTTCCACGCCGGTATCCGCGGAGTGCTGCTGGCGCGGAAGAACGGCGAATTGGAGTAGTAGCGCGCCTTACGGCTTCGGCAGTTTCAGCGGCGTCAGCACCGCTGGCGCTACTGTCGCTGCTGGCGCTGCTGGTGCGAGAAAGTGTCGGGGTTTATGTCAGTTTAGGGTGGTTTTTCCCGCTCAAACTGACATAAACCCCGACACTTTCTTGTTGGCGATCGTTGGCAACTGGTGAACGCTACTTCGCTTCGTCTGCGTCCGTTGTGGTGTCCTCAACGGCCTCGGCGGACTCGGCGGACTCGGCGGCCTCGGCGGCCTCCAGCTCGCCGGCGTTATCCTTCGCGGCAGAACCGGATTCGAGAGCAGCGTTTTCATTATTCATCTGGGCACGAATTTCGGCCAGACGCATGTCAGCAGCGGCATCGCGAGTCGAAGTCTCGATCTCAGCCATACGACCTGCCTGTGAGGATTCCGCGAGCTCCTGAGCGCCCAACGCATTGGCGTAGCGGCCTTCAATCTTCTCACGGACCGAATCCAAAGTCGGCACATTCGGATCCTCGGAAATACCCTGCATGCTCTGGAGAGTCTTCGACGCGGTCTCTTGCATCTTGGCCTGATCCGCCTGCGACTCCAGCTTGCGGATATCCTGCTTAATCTGCTCGTAGCGAGCCTGCGACTGCTGCGCCTGACGCTGTGCCTCCTCAGCAGCAGATACGGCCTGCTGGTGGAGCTGCGTAGTATTGTCCAGCTCCTTTTCAACATTCACCAGCTGAGTGGCAAACACCTCAGCAGTGCTTTCCATCTTCTGTGCAGTGGCCTCATCACCCTTGGCACGAGCTTGATCCGCATTGGCGAGTGCCTGCCGGGTGTTCTCGGTAATCTTGTCACGCTCAGAGGTCAACCGCCCCAGCTGCATTTCCAGCTGATTGCGGTTGCCGATGATAGCCGCAGCCTGACGCTGAATCTCCTGATGGCGCTGACGCTCGGCCTCAGCTGCCTGTGCAATCTGAACCTTAGGATCCGCATTGTCCTCGATCTTCTTATCGAACGAAGACATCATGTACTTCCAGCCCTTGGCAAATGGATTAGCCATGCAAATCCAACCTTCCTCAACATATGCGGAATAACTAACCGGAACCGAGAAGATTCCATCTCTTAAAAAATTGTACGTGAGCTAGCTCGCTCTCTCTCGGCAAACGGAAAGAGCTGGTTACCGACAAGCAAGACTCACCCAGAGTTGTAAACTCTCTAAACATGGTTCATTGCCCTCAACGCGCGTACCGCGGACTTGCCGCGAGTCTCGCCGCGGTAATTACTCTGTCAGCAACTGCGTCGCTGGCTAACGCAACAGTCACCGCAACTGCTGACTCCACCGATACCGGCGCATTTTCACAGGTAGTCGTCGCAGCTCCATCGTCAACGGAGCCGGCTAAGCCCTCCGACGCAAAAACCAAGAAGACCACCGAAAAGCCAACTGAAAAGGCTCCCGAGAAGAGCACAGGGCGAACCGCAGAGAAGTCGGCGGAACAGTCGGCTGAGAAGTCGACCGAGAAAACCTCTTCACCGACATCGGAAACGTCCTCGACGGAGCCGTCGGAAAGCACTGTGAAAAGTGAGCCGAAGGAGTTTCCCCCACTTGTGCCAGGGGCGAAGACCCAGTGGGGCCTTGGCGTGCAAACTCGTCTCGACGAAGTGACTGAGAAGTTCGACGCTAAGGGCGGCATGCTCGGCATGGGCATTCTGGATCGCCAGACCGGTGAGTTCATCTGCAACTCACACTGTGATGATGTTTTTCGCCTCGCCAGCCTGATGAAGGTATTCGTCGCCGACGTTGTGGCCTATTCCAACTACACGCAGCCGAAGAAGGGCGAGATCGTCGCTGGCCAGGGCGATATGCCGGTTGAGGGCAACCCCGACGCCATGTTGCGCGACGACATGATTCGATACTCCAACAACGAAGCAACTGACGAGCTGTGGGATTCCTACGGCGGTGTACGCATCGTTGACAATGTCCGGCAGCGCTACGGCCTGTCGGATAAGACTGTCGGCTCACCTATGTGGGGAGCTACCACCAGTACGCCAGCCGACATGGTTGCCTACTTTGACCGGATGCTGAGCGAAGAAGGCGGGCTGAGCGACACGGAGACCAAATACATGCGTCAGCTGATGTACTCACTGCCGCGCTACTCCTACGGCGATGCAGACCAGAACTTCGGTCTGCGTGCAGCGCTACCGAAGGAAACGATTGCCAACAAGTCCGGTTGGTACGAAGAGCAGCACACCACTGCCGGATTCCTTGGCGACGATGACCGTTACGCTATCGCGGTTCTGGGCAAAAACCTGACCGCCAACGAACTCACCGAAGCTGTCAAGCACGTGTTCCCAGACGGGCAGGTTCTGCCAACAGGTGAGAAGGAGACAAAGCACGCCCGCACCAGCGCACCACTGTCGATTGAGGAGGACTCAAACAAAGTCGCTCCAGCCCTGTGGGCGCTAGTAGCAGCACTCGCTGGCTTTGGTATTGGCTGGCTCATTCGTGGCCAGCGCGCGGACTAGATACAAAAAGCCCCCCCCCCGCGCGCTTGAGGGCTAGTTCAGGCGCGGGGGCTTACGCGGAAGTGCTCCAAGTCGGAAAACGCACAGTATGCGGGCTGAACCGCAGAGTTTACTCGGTAGCGCTATCCTGTGCAGCCTGCTCGGCAATTTGCGCACGGACATCATCCATGTTCAGCTCCGAAGCCTGGCCAACCAGATCGCTCAGGGCGGCCTCCGGCAGCACACCAGAGTGCTGGAACAGCAGGATTCCCTCGCGGAAAACAAACAGCGTCGGAATCGACTGAATGCCCAGGGCTGCCGAAACCTCCTGGTTGGCATCGGTGTCCAGCTTTGCGAACACTACCTCTGAGTGCTTCTCGGAAGCCTTCTCATAAATCGGGGCGAACTGGCGGCACGGACCGCACCAGGATGCCCAGGCATCAACGAGCACAATGTCGTTGTTCTGAATAGTCTCAGCGAAAGTCTCGTTCGTAATATCAACAGTTGCCATGGGTCTAACTCCTCTTACTCTTTAACGTCGTGTTCTAACTTCACGTTCTTTACGTAGGTTTTTACCCGTTAGTCTCCCACAACGCACGCGGGGGTCGATTCATTCCCGCCGGGTTCGCGGGAACGTCGTAAAGCGGCGCGTGCTAGTGGTTGATGCGGACAGTGTTGGCCTGTTTACCCAGACCATCGATGGTGATGACCATTTCCTGACCATCCTGAAGGTAGGTCTGCGGGCTCATGCCGTGGCCAACACCCGCCGGCGTTCCTGTGGAGATGACATCGCCCGGGTTCAGCTGCACGAACTGTGAGATGTAGGCGATCAACTTCGCCGGGGAGAAAACAAGGTCCGCAATCGGTGCATCCTGGCGCAGCTCTCCGTCGACGTATGTGCGCACCCGCGCGGAGTCCGCATCGAAAGCATCAGCCGTGAGCATCCACGGCCCGAAAGCACTGGCGCGCTGCAACGTCTTCCCCTGTAGCCACTGCGCGGTGGCATACTGGAAATCGCGCTGGGTGAAATCATTCATAATCGCGTACCCAGCGATAGCGTCCTGTGCCTGCTCCTCCGACACCCGCAGGCAGGTCTCGCCGACGATAACCGCGAGCTCGCCTTCGTAATCGAGTTTCTCCGCGCAGGCCTCCGGCACTCGGATGTCATCCTTCGCGCCAGCGACGGCATCGGCAAACTTCGCGAATAACGTCGGCACCTCGGGGCGCTGGTGTCCCATCTCATCGATGTGCGCGGCATAGTTCAGGCCGACGCAGACGATCTTGCCCGGCCGCGTAATCAGCGGTGCGAACGCCCACGCGCTCTCCGCCATGACGTTGTCAGGGTTGTTCCCCGCCTCCGCCAAGAGTTCTTCCGCTTCACGACGCCACGTTGGCCGCGCTAACACATCTCCGAGACAGTGGTCATCAAAAAGGACCGCTACGCCGTCGCCGAGAACAGCGGCGCGGGTTGCACCCTGGTATCGCAACGTTGCTAGACGCATGGCTTTCTCATTTCTTCATGGCTATTCTCTGTGTCACTTCTGCCGCCTGATCGGCTCTCGGTTCCACGCTACCGCCTTGTTGAGCTGAATTAGGAAGCAGGTTCGCTCTTCGGCTGCCGCGGAGCCTCGCCTTCAGGCAGGGAAGAAGGATTCTGGCTGCGCTGAAGGGCACGCTGCCCCGGCGTAGTCATGCGCACTACCCACGCAGGACGGACAAAGAGCCACCCGGCACCGATGGCAAGCAGCAACCTGTGCAGACCAAGACACAGCATCGCCGCAATGATAGTCACCAGCGGCGTCATGATGACCAAGTGTGGGTCCTTCGGCAGGATGAGGTCACAAATAATCATGACCACAACCAACATTGGAATGTGCATGAGGAAGATAGGCAGCGTTCGGCCGCCAACCTTTTCAAAAGGCACAACTAGGCGAGTGTTCTGCAGCATCGCCATGACATTGATTGCAGCCAGTGCGCCAGTGGTGGACAGGTACACGCGGGTGAAGCCGACGTTGCCTTCGTTAAAGCTCGAGTAGGTCGCCTGCACCCAGATTGCCACCGACAGGAACGCCGTCAGTGTCACTAGCAGTGAGAGGCCGCTGCGACGCTGTGCCATCCGGAAAATCCAGGGCGCACCGTACATGCCCAGCACGTAGAAGAACAGCATTTTGCTGACGAAGTCCCACGACCAGCTGGACGAGGCAAAAGGTGCCCATGCACTAATGAGGCCTGTAACGATGAGCTGAATCACCGGATGTACCCAGCGAAATGCTCGTGTGAGAATTGCAAACAGCGCCAGCGCCCACAGGAACCACAGGTAGGAAGTTGGTTCGATGATCGCGTGAAGCGTGTTGTAAATTCGCGGCCCCCACGCGCTGTGGTCCGTGATCGGCGGCGGAGACACTATGCCATCGGCATCCACGTGCGTATATGGCATGAGGAAAAGCACGAAGTCACGCAGTGGCACCCAAATCACGTAGAGATAGACCATCACCCAGATTCGGCGATTGGCCAGCTTATGCCACGACTCCTTGAGTGCCTTACCGGCGAACAGACCAGATAACAGGAAAAACAGCGGCATACGGATTGGTCCGAGGAAGAAGTTAATCCCCGCCCACTGCGCCGTGTAGTAACCGTGCGCTTGCAGCTCTGTGATGGCATGGCCAAGCACAACTAAAAGAATGCACAGCCCCTTAGCCGCATCTACCCAACCGACGCGCTGTTTCGGCGCACTCTTCTGCCTTTTCGCTTTGGCCTCCGCTGCCACGGGAGCGGCAGTTGGTGACATAGTGCTTCCCCGCTTCCCGACGACTCCGCGTAACCCTCAAAACCTTCAAAACCATCAACGCACGAAAACTCGCCCCATTGACTGTCACTCACCTTACCTAGCCACCCGGATTGCACTAATTCTGGGTGGCTAGGCCAGGCACCTAGAGAGAACCGCTGGGCTCCTCCGCCAGGTTGGCGAACCTGGAGTAATGCAGCTGGTGGGCCACAGCAATGCTTCCGGTCGGTCCACCACGGTGCTTTGCGACGATAATATCCGCCTCACCAGCACGTTCATGGTCAGCCTCCTGCGAGTCCGGCCGGTAAATCAGCATGACGATATCGGCATCCTGCTCCAGCGAACCCGACTCACGCAGGTCCGAGACCTGTGGCTTCTTATCTGTGCGAGCTTCCGGACCACGATTCAGCTGCGAAATTGCAATCAGCGGTACCTCGAGCTCCTTCGCCAACAACTTGAGCTGACGGGAGAACTCCGAGACCTCTTGCTGCCTGGACTCGACTTTTTTACCCGAGCTCATCAGCTGCAGGTAGTCGACCACGATCATCTTCAGATCGTGCTTCTGCTTCAGCTGACGTGCCTTCGCGCGAATTTCCATCATGGTCAGGTTCGGCGAGTCATCAATAAACAGCGGAGCATCGCGGATCTTGTCGCCGACCTCGACCAGCTTTGTCCAGTCCCGCTCATCCAGGTCACCGGAGCGCAAAGATGCCATGTTGATCTTCGCCTCTGCGGACATGATGCGCATCATGATTTCGTTGCGCGACATTTCCAACGAGAAAATTGCGCTGGTCATGCCGTTGCGAATCGAGGCCGAACGCATGAAGTCCATTGCAAGCGTGGACTTACCCACACCCGGGCGAGCCGCAATAATCACCATCTGACCTGGGTGAAGACCGTTCGTCAGCTTGTCCAGGTTGGTAATCCCCGTCGGCACACCCTGCGCCAGACCGCCGTTTTGGGTAATAAGATCCAGTTCCTCCAGTGTGTCATCCAGGACATCGGCGATGGGAACGTAGTCATTCTTCGTGTTCTCACGTCCAACGCTGAAGATGAGCTGCTGCGCCTCATCCACCAGCTGCTCCGGCTCCGTGTCCTCCGCGCCCGCATAGCCAATCTGGGCGATTTTCGTGCCGGCCTCGACCAGGCGACGGATTGTCGCCTTCTCCGCAACAATGCGGGCATAGAACTGCGCATTCGCCGCTGTTGGCACCAGGGAGGCCAAGGTGTGCAGGTACAGCGGACCACCGATACGCTCCAGGTCTCCAGTTCGATCCAGACGACCTGCCAGCAAAATAGGGTCAATTTCCGAGGACTCACCGTAGAGGTGCAAAATCGCCGAGTAAATCGTCTGGTGCGCTGGACGGTAGAAATCCTCCGGCGTCAGCTGCTCGTACACATCCGCGACGACCTCTGAGTTCAGCAGCATCGCGCCGAGCACACTCTGCTCCGCCTCGATATTGTGCGGCGGCGTGCGCTCAAAAGTCGCGCCCGCGACGGCACTCGCACGAGCGCCACGACCGCGGTCTCGCTCCCAGTCCCGCGCCCCAGATCCGCTTGCCGACGATCCGTTGCCCGAGCTCTGCGAGAAGGAATACTCCTCCGGTGGCGCATCCTCTACCGGCGGTTCCGGGGGCAGCGGAACGTCATCGAAGGAATCATCGTGGGAATTTACCGAGTAGGAGGACGCCTCGTCCCCTGCTCCTGAATGACCACTATCACCTACAGGCTGACTCATCGTGAGCAGCTCCTCCCCTTCTGGACCACTTAGGTGCCTTTTCAACCCTGTTGCTGACTGACCCTCACACTCAATATGTCTGTTCGGACCGCCAGCATTGGACACCTGACTACCTACCGCAGTTATACCTGTTCGAGCGGATTGAGGGACCTGTAAAAGTACCCTTTAAGGCCCCAGAAAACAATCCTCGACAGGGGTTATCCCCGAAGTTATCCACAGCACCTGTGGATAAGCCTGGGGAGAACATGTGCACAATCAAGAAAAGTCCAGGTGAACGGTCCGTAACCCTAAACCGCCGCTTGAATGTTAACGGGGGTAGCGGAGTTTCAACCCGAAAATATTCTATCTACGCAGGTCAGTGCGTATTTGCCTTAATCCTGCACAAATGTAATCCTCTGGTACCCCTTTAGCATCGATGCTGCTCATGCGGAGATTATTAACGATGAATTAATAAAAATCTCGTGCACTCCAGAAGAGTTATCCACGGCAGCCAGGCAAGTTACCCACAGGTTTATCCACAGAAATCATCGTTAGCCTGTGGACAAGTCGTAGACGCTCTTTCCAGCACCTGCGTAAAAGGCTTTAAACCAGCCTTAAACCACGAAAAGCCCCGACCTTTCATTACGAAAGATCAGAGCTTCACGTGTGCTGTTGTCATTGGGCCTCAGAGCCCGCGCAGTCTTTAAACGCGGTGCTCGTCAGCCGCCGTCAAAGTAAAAACTCTAAACCGCGAACTTACGCGGCGACGACCTGTACGGAAACATGCGCGGTAATCTGCGGGTGCAGCGCGATGTCAACGGTGTGCTTACCAAGGGACTTGATCTGGCTCGGAGCAAGCACGACTGCGCGCTTGTCGATAGCCTGACCGGAAGCCTTACGAACTGCATCGGCGATGTCACCCTTGGTGACAGAACCGAACAGCTTGCCATTTTCCGAAGCCTTCACAGCAACGGAGACGTTGTCGAGCGAATCAATCTTCTGCTTGACTTCACGTGCATGGTCGAGGTCGCGGATAGCGCGAGCCTCCTGGGCACGACGAATGCCCTCGATCTGCTTTTCTGCGCCGCGGGTGGCAACAATTGCCAGTCCGCGAGGAAGCAGGTAGTTACGTCCGTAGCCGGCCTTGACCTCTACGATGTCGCCTGCGACACCGAGCTTGTCAACGTCGGCGGTGAGGATCAGCTTCATGATCCCTGCCTTTCGCTGGATATGTCTTTAAAAGATTATGAGAATTGTGGATGCTAAATCTGCTGCAAACTAGTCACGTAGTGCCGTGGCTGCAAGGAGCTTAGAACGGAGGCTCATCGCCGCCGAAGCCGCCACCGGCCGGAGGAGCTGAGTTCCACGGATCTTCCGCAGGAGCTCCGCCACCAAAACCGCGATCGCTCTGTCCACCCTGGTTGCCCTGGTTTCCACCAAAGCCACCGCCGAAACCACCGCCGGCATTTCCACCCTGGCCGCGGTTGCCGCCGCCAAAGTTTCCACCGCCGTTGCGTGGAGTGCGCGTGACCTGAGCTCGAGCGAACTTCAGGGACGGACCCACCTCATCGACCTCAACCTCAAAGACGGTACGACGCTCGCCCTCGCGGGTCTCGTAGCTGCGCTGGCGCAGACGACCCTGGACGATGACGCGCATGCCCTTGGAGAGACTTTCGACAGCGTTCTCCGCTGCCTCACGCCACAGGCTGCAGGTGAGGAACATGCCCTCGCCGTCAACCCACTGGCCATCTCGGTACACCCGCGGAGTCGACGCGACGCGGAAGTTCGCGACGGCGGTGCCGTTCTGGGTGTACTTAAGCTCCGGATCAGCAACCAAGTTGCCAACCACTGTGATTTGTACGTCTCCCTGAGCCATGCTTCTTCTCCTCGGTTGTATTCTGTCGAGCTGATGATGGGGCTTTCGCCCGCTATCCTACGGCTTTCGCTTTACCGGTGTGCCCCATTCGAGCACTCTGGCTACGCAAATATGACGCAGATTAACGATCAACCCGCAGCACCTTGGTGCGCAGGATGCTGTCGTTCAGATTCAGACGACGGTCGAGTTCCAGCACGGTTGCGGACTCGCAGGTGAGGTCGACGACAACGTAGATGCCGTCTTCCTTCTTCTCGATCGGGTAGGCGAGGTGGCGCTTACCCCAGATGTCCACCTTCTCCACCTTGCCGTTCTCCTTGCGGACAACGTCGAGGTACTTCTCCAGGGACGGGCCTACGGTGCGCTCATCCTGAGACGGATCGATAATAATCATTACTTCGTAGTGACGCACGGACCTCATCACCTCCTATGGTCTAGTTCTTGTATTTCGGCTACACAGCGTGTTGCGCTGGCACTGTCTTTCATGCCAACCGCTATGCAGCAGGAGGATCGTTGCGTCAAGCAACCCTGCCAGGGTACCGCAGGCAGAGGTATATGTCCTAATCGCAGGCGCCGTCGGCAAGCAGTACTGGCAAGCGGTGTCAGGGCGCCGAATAAAAAGAGACGCACACAGAGCTACTGCGTGCGTCTCTTTGAATTGTGAAGTTGTCGCGTGCTTGGTGGGCAGTTAACGCTCTAGCAGCTGACTACCTGGCCTGCGTCCTACATTGATGTCGAGGAAGCATGTGCCAACGCAATAATCACCGGAATGACTGTCGCGAATAGGAAAGCTGCTAGGCACAGAGCCCAAATGATTGCCGGTTTCCACTTCTGCATGAAGCCCCAAAAGGCCGTGCCGAACATCAGGAAGCCGATCGCGACGCAGACGATGGTGAAAATCACCCACGTGTCCACTTACTGTCCACCTCCAGGGTTACCGGGGTCTCCGCCGCCTTCATTGCCATCGCCGAAACCACCGCCTCCCGGAATCGGGATGGGCAGTAGGTCAGCGATTCCGCCGCCACCGCCGCCGCCATCGCCACCCGGAACCGGAAGCGGTGCAGGCTGCTCCTCGGAGGACTCAGAGGTCGACTCCTCGGCCGACTCCTCTTCTGTGGTCTCCGGGGCATAGCCCTGGTCATAGCCAGAGTCAGAGGTCGACGGCGCCTGGTACTGCGGCGCACCTGCGACACCACCGATTGGCTCCGGCTTGGTGAAGTACTCAAAGTCCTCGTTAGACAGTGCGTTATCCATGGTGTACTTCCACAGATCGCCCGGGGTTTGCGAGCCGTACATGATGCCACCATAGGAGTTGTAGAGCGCCGAACCATCGACGTTGCCAACCCACACTGCAGTCGACAGCTGCGGTGTCGAACCGATCATCCACGCATCCTTGTTCTGGCCGGTGTCACCCAACTGCGTAGTACCGGTCTTGGCGGCCGACGGGCGACCACCACTCAAGGGCTTGTTGCTGTAACCGGCAATAGGCTCCATGGCCGATATCATATTGGTGGCCACTGCCTTGGAAACTCGACGGTCGCCCTTGTCAGCGTTGGACTCGTAAACAATCTCGCCCTTGGAGTTTTCGACCTTCTCTACGAAGTGAGTCTGCTGATAGACGCCATCGTTAGTCAGGGTAGCCAGACCAACGGCCATATCCAGCGGACGTGAGAGGTACTGACCCAGGGCGATACCGTCCTGCGAGTGACCGTTGTCGTCCATCAGAGTCTTTTCAATACCCGGGATGGACTCAGCCACGCCCAGACGATGAGCCATTTTGGCGGTGTCATCCGGACCATTCTTCAGGTCGCGCTGCAGGCGAATAAACGGGGTGTTCAGCGACTGCTTCAGGGACTCATAAAGCGGAAGCACGCCACCGCCGGCACCGCCGTCGTTGTGCAGAGTGACGTTACCGGACTGCACAGGTGCCGAAGAGTACTGCGCGGTCAGTGGAATACCTTGATCGAGAGCTGCTGCCAGCGCAAAAATCTTGAAAGTAGAGCCGGTCTGCAGACCGCTGTTTGCGTAGTCCCAACCAGTCGGATCGTCGCCACCGTAGTAGGCGCGGACAGCACCGGTCTTCGGCTCCACCGAAACGATGGCGGCACGCAAACCCGTTGACTGATCGACGTAGTTTTCCATCGCATCCAGGGCAGCCTGCTGCACCGTCGGGTCAATGGTCGTCGTAATGCGTAGACCGCCAGTGTTGACCTCCTGCTCGGAGATACCTTCGCGCTCCAACTCAGCCAGAACCTGATTCTTAATCATGGCAGCCGGGCCGGGCTCCGGAGCCTGCTTCGGCGCCAACGCCGGATCGATGGTCTCCGGGTACTGCATTCCCGCGCGGTCCTGCGGCGAGACGATGTTCATCTCCACCAGGCCATCGAGGACGTAGTTCCAACGCTGCTCAGCCTCCGGGCGGTTAGTCCACGGATCCAGTGCAGATGGACGCTGAATCGAGGCTGCCAGCACAGCACCCTCTTCGGCATTCAGCTCACCGACTTCCTTACCGAAGTAGGCCTTCGACGCTGCCGCGATACCGTATGCGTTACGACCAAAGTAAATCGTGTTGAGGTAGGCCTCAAGGATTTCGTCCTTAGTCCACTCCCGCGCCATCTTCGCCGACATGACCAGTTCCTTGGCCTTACGGGTCAGCGTGCGCTCATTGCCCACCACAGCATTCTTGACGTACTGCTGCGTAATGGTCGAGCCGCCACCGGCACTGGAATTACCAGTCACGACTCCCAGAGCCGCACGGGCATAACCAGTCAAGGAAAAACCCGGGTTGGTATAGAAATCACGATCCTCAGCTGCCAGCACTGCATTGCGTACAGCATCCGGCACCTTGTCGATAGTGATGTTGCTTCGGTTACCGCCCTCGGGGACGATGCGCGTGATTTCCTTTTCACCACTGCGGTCATAAATCACCGCAATCTGGCTATTGGCCAACTCCTCTGGCTCCGGCACGTCCGTTGTCGCATAAGCAACACCGAACACAACTACCGGCAACAGCACGACCAGCGCCACGGCTAGACCGAGCCACGCTAAAATTCGCCGCTTATTATCAGTCGGCTGTTCTTCTTGCGCCATCGAGCTTTCCTCTTCATGGTCATCTGGTTCATGGTCATCTGGGGCGGACTGCCCCTTCTCCGGGTCCGGCTCGCTTGCCGACGTCATCTCTGAACCGGTAGCCAGACCCTCGTCATTGCCACCGACCGAAACAGCATCAATACTGTCGCTGGAATCGTCGTCGAGCGATGCGTCATCGGAGTGTGCATGCGTATTGAAGGAATCAGCATCCGGCTGATCCCACCACTCGCCTGATGAATTAGAACCCTGGCCCTCGTGAGGGCTGTTAGGACCGCCTGGGCTATCGGGTCGATCATTGCTCACGGGTGCTCTCCCTAGTTTTCTGACTCTTCTCGAGCTGCCTGAAGTGTCCGGGTCAGGAAACTCCACTTGCAGTCGGGGCACACCTCAACTTCTTTGACGGTGCACGAACCATATTCATTAACTATTGCGGATAATTCGTTTTCAGTACAAGCAGAGCCGGAACGACGGCCCAAGTTTTCTCCGAACACCCAGAATACGAGTCGGAGGTCGAATTTGCGACATACTGGGCACTCTTCCTGGGGCTTTCTGCCGTGAAAACGCGCGGCAGCGACCAGCCGAGCATCGGCATCACAGAGTGATTTCCGTGAAATCTCCCCTGCACGCCACTGCTCCAATAACTGCTTCTTGAGCAAGGAGTGATCGATCTCGCCCTGCCATGTCATCACGAAGACAGATTAGCAGGCGCGTGCGGGCTGATTTCACCCCCGCTTTATCGGTAAACACATGCCCCCTCACGGTTCGGGCATCGGCAAAAAACGCATAAAGGTATAACGTCACGCTCGTTACTTCAATGCGTGCACCCACTCACGGCCGCACCGCTGGCGTAAGGCCCTGGCGCGGGGTCCTGATGCTTGGTCCTGATGCGGGTTCCCGGTGTGAGTTCCCGGCGCGAGGTCAAAGCCTCCGAGCACATAGTTTCAAGGAGAATTACCAAATGAGTTCAATTCGCGTCGCTATCGTCGGCGTCGGCAACTGCGCCTCCTCCCTGGTGCAGGGTGTCGAGTTCTACCGCGATGCAAAGCCCGATGAGACCATTCCTGGCCTCATGCACGTCGTCTTCGGCGACTACCACGTCTCCGATGTCGAGTTCGTCGCAGCTTTCGATGTTGACGACAAGAAGGTCGGCAAGGACCTCTCCGAGGCCATTGTTTCCTCCGAGAACTGCACCATCAAGATCGCCGATGTCCCGACTCTCGGCGTTGAGGTTCAGCGGGGCCCGACCCTGGACGGCGTTGGCAAGTACTACGCGGACACCATCGACGAATCCCCAGCTGAACCGGTCGACGTTGTTCAGGCGCTGCAGGATGCCAAGGTCGATGTCCTGGTCTCCTACCTGCCAGTTGGTTCCGAGCAGGCCGACAAGTTCTACGCACAGTGCGCCATTGACGCTGGTGTAGCCTTCGTCAATGCCCTGCCGGTCTTCATCGCTTCCGACCCGGAGTGGGCCAAGAAGTTCGAAGACGCAGGCGTTCCGATCGTCGGCGACGACATCAAGAGCCAGGTCGGCGCAACCATCACCCACCGCGTCATGGCCAAGCTATTTGAGGACCGCGGTGTTCGCCTCGAGCGCACCCTGCAGCTCAACGTCGGCGGCAACATGGACTTCAAGAACATGCTCGAGCGCGACCGCCTCGAGTCCAAGAAGATCTCCAAGACCCAGGCCGTCACCTCCAATCTCACCGGTCCGCTGGCCGGCAAGATCGACGACC
This sequence comes from Corynebacterium sp. HMSC055G02, assembly GCF_001809065.1. NCBI lineage: Bacteria > Bacillati > Actinomycetota > Actinomycetes > Mycobacteriales > Corynebacteriaceae > Corynebacterium > Corynebacterium sp. HMSC055G02. The sequence goes on from NZ_KV795644.1 coordinate 16,961, forward strand.
GCAACGTCCACATCGGCCCGTCGGACTGGGTGGACTGGCTGGATGACCGCAAGTGGGCCTACGTCCGACTCGAGGGCAAGGCCTTCGGCGAGGTGCCGCTGAACCTTGAGTACAAGCTCGAGGTCTGGGACTCCCCGAACTCCGCTGGCATCATCATCGATGCTGTTCGCGCTGCCAAGATCGCCAAGGATCGCGGCATCGGCGGCCCGGTCTACGCCGCTTCTTCCTACCTGATGAAGTCCCCGCCGAAGCAGCTTGCCGACGATGTTGCGCGAGCACAGCTCGAAGCATTCATCAAGGGCGAAGACTAAAAGGTACAAGCACTCAAAAGTACAAGCGAGCAGCTCCGAGAGCATGTGCCTTGAAAAGTGCCAGCCGGTTACCCATGCGGTAGCCGCTGGCGCTTTTGTGCTTCTCTCTCCCCTATCCTCCCCGCGTCTCTTCCACGCCTTCTCGCCCTACTCGCTGCTGCGCCCATCTCGTCCCCGCCATGGATGCGTGCGCTGCAGTCGTCGTAAAGCTGACAGCAATACACCCGCGAGGATGAATCTGCGAGACATATCACAAGCCAAAAGCATTCGCGAAAGTAGCCGTATGGCTACCTCCAACCCAACGTTCTAAGTACAGAAGAAGTGACACTTTAGGGGGTTTCTGCCAGCACCGAAAAACCTTATACGCAGATAGGTTTAATGTTTTGTACTGGGGTTTTAGATGTTTGGTGGAAAATTCCTGGTGATTTCATCGCCGAAATCACCAGTTGTAGAAAAATAAATAGCACCCCAAATAAATTTCGTATTGGCAACTAGCACTGTTCGCATATAACATCGTCGCTATGACATTATCTTCGGGCTCGATTGGCAATCCTGATGCCGTTACTCCTCTGTCGCTCGCTAAGCGCATTCGCCCTCTCCTGACTCGCGCTGAGCTGCTCTACAGCCGCCGCTCCTCGGAGTCCCAGCTCAGCCGCGCGCAGCTGTCCATCATGATGACCCTGGAGGCACTGGGCGCCTGCCGTATCAGCCAGTTGGCTGAGGCCGAGGCCATCCGCATGCCCACCGCCTCCAACGCCGTGCACCACTTGGAGGTCGCCGGCATGGTGGAGCGCGTCCGCGACAGCAAAGACCGTCGTGGCGTCCGCGTTGAACTGACCGACCGTGGCCGTGAAGAGCTGCACCGTGTTTCTGAAGAGCGCAATCAGCAGATGGCGGAGATGTTCAGCACGCTGACCCAGGAAGAGCTGGAATTTGGTGCTGGTCTTGAGACGATTCTGTCCAAGATCCTCGAAAACTACCCGGAGCACCCAAAGACAAACCCAAGCGTCTAGTCTCTTTTCCAGCTAGCCCTGCCCGCTTTAAGCCCACAGGCAGGATACATAGCTTTTACACGTCCTCGGTGCCGTTTTAAATATGCCCGCCTATCCACGTAGGCTATTACCCAGAAGCACCACTTGGATATTTCTGAGTAATCACAGGAGGATTAGCGATGGCTTCCCGCCCGCTTCGTATCATGATTGCGTGGCGTCCAGGCGAGTACGGCACCGAAACGCTTGCTTACGCCGCTTGGTTAGCTCGCACCACGAAGGTGCAGATTCGCGTTGTCAGCGCACTGTCGCGCGGCTGGCCGCTGACCTCACTGGCTCGGTTGAGCACCAATGACTCCTGGGTTTCCCACGAAACCGAGTCTCTTGAAAAAATCATCAAGGATGAGCTTAAGCTCGCTGGCCTGCGCAAGGGCATGCTTGACGACGATGCCGTACGGATCATCGAATCCTCCAGCGAATCCACAACTATCTGCAACGAAGCCGAAGAATTCGAAGCCGATGTGGTTTTGCTTGGCACCCGCCGAAGCAATACCAAGGACTGGACCGCCAAGAACCGCAGTCGCTTTACTGCGGGATCAACCTCTGATGCGCTGCTGCATTACTCGCCAATCCCGCTGGGATTGGCGATCCCCGGCGCGAAGCTTTCTAAGCACGGTGTGACCCGTGTCAGCATTTGCTACATTGACACCCCACAGTCGCACCACGCATTGAATAAGGCTGCTGACCTGGCATATCGCTGGGAAGTTCCCCTGCGTTTGGTCTCGTTTACGCCGCGTGGTGCGACCATGTACCCGACGGAGAACGGCTACGGCCCCTCCTCTGACCTGATGATTGAGTGGCGCGAGCAGGCTATGGGCCTGCTCGACCGCGGTATGGACCGCGCGCATACCCGTTACCCAGACCTTTCCATTGATGCGGAAGTAGCCTCCGGCAACGGTTGGGAAGAGGCCATTCAGTCCATCAAGTGGAAAAAGGGAGACTTGCTCGTTTTGGGTTCGTCTACTCTTGGCCCATTCGGGCGAATTTTCATCGGCTCGTCGACTAACCACATCGTTCGCCACAGCCCGGTGCCAATGCTGATTACTCCGGCCTAGTATGGCAGGCACATCAGACGGCATTTAGAGGCGAGGGGAGCAGAAGGTGGATAATTCATCGGAACGCAGTACACCAGGGCGCAATGAGGATGAAATCTTCGACGAGCTTGAGCGCAAGATGTATTCCGGCAAGCGCGCCTACATCTACACCGCGGGTGTGATTCTTACGACGCTGCTCGCGGGCCTCATTATTGGCATCGCCGGCGCCATTGTCGGTGGCCCCACCTGTGATGCGGGTAAGTCCAGCTTCCTCTGCTCCCGCACTTGGGAGATCCTTTTCCCCGTTGTCCCGGGCGTAATCTCCCTGGTCGGCTGCCTTTTGGGCTTTTGGCAGACCTACGTGGAGTGGAAAAACTTCCGCAACTGGCGCGCGTGGCTCGCTATGTGCTGGGTGCTCATGCCCTTCACTTTGATGTGGATGCTCTCCACATTCGGCGTCCTGATTCTGGGCGTTAAGTAGGGGTAAGAGGCGGCCAGCCTCGGAGCCACCCCTTGAGGCTTTTGCGAGAAAGTCTCAAGCGAGAAAGTGTCTGGGTTTATGTCAAATTTGAGCCGATTTTAGGCTTCAAACTGACATAAACCCAGACACTTTCTTGTAGGCATTAGCCTCCCGGCTACTTCTTCACAACCAGGTTGACCATCTTGCCCGGAACGACAATGACCTTCACGATATTGCCACCGGCGTTCTCCACAGCTGCGACAACCTTTTCGTCGGCACGCGCGACGGCCTCGATGTCCTCGCGGGAAGCATCGGTAGCCACGTCAATGCGAGCGCGAACCTTGCCGTTAATCTGAACTGGCAGCTCAACGGTGTCGTCGACCAGCCACTTCTCGTCAACTGCCGGCCACGGGCCGTGTGCCAGGGACTCGGTGTGGCCGAGGCGGCTCCACAGTTCCTCCGCGATATGCGGCGCGACCGGACCAAGCATGAGGGCCAGCGGCTCCACGGCGGCGCGCGGTGCACCGGCCGAACCGTAGGTCTTAGTCAGGTAGTTGACGTACTCAATGAGCTTTGCGACGGCCGTGTTGTCACGCAGCTCTGCGTAGTCAGAGGTAACCCCTTCCACGGTGCGGTTGAGGGCCTTGAGGTCGTCGTCGGAAAGCGCTGCGTCCGTGACGGCGAGCTCACCGGAGTCCTCATTGACCACCAGGCGCCAAGCGCGCTGGAGGAAGCGCTGCGAGCCGACCAGATCCTTCGTCGCCCACGGGCGGGAGGTGTCCAGCGGACCCATGGCCATCTCGTAGACGCGCAGGGTGTCAGCGCCGTAGTTGTCGCAGACCTCGTCGGGGGAGACGGCGTTCTTCAGGGACTTGCCCATCTTGCCGTACTCCTGGAAAACTTCCAGGTCAGAGCCGTCTTCGGCGCCGCCTGGGATGAGGAACTTACCATCGCGCTCAACAACCTGATCCGCCGGCTGGTAGACACCACGGGCATCGGTGTAGGCGTAGGCCTGGATGTAGCCCTGGTTGAACAGACGGCGGTACGGCTCCTTGGAGGTCACGTAGCCGAGGTCGAAGAGGACCTTGTGCCAGAAGCGGGAGTAGAGCAGGTGCAGCACTGCGTGCTCGACGCCACCGACGTAGAGGTCGACGCCGCCTGGGTCGTCCTTACCGTGAGTCTCCGGGCGAGGGCCGGTCCAGTAGCGCTCGTTTTCCAGGTCAACGAACTCCTCAGCGTTGTTCGGGTCGATGTAGCGCAGCTGGTACCAGGAGGAACCTGCCCAGTTCGGCATGACATTGGTGTCACGGCGGTACTTCTTCTTGCCATCGCCGAGATCGAGCTCGACATTGACCCAGTCAGTGGCCTTGTCCAGTGGAGCCTTTGGCTCGGTGTCGGCGTCGTCCGGGTCGAAGGTGACCGGCTTGTAGTCCTCGACCTCTGGCAGCTCGACCGGAAGCATGGACTCGGGCAGCGCGTGGGCGTGACCGTCCTCGTCGTAGACGATGGGGAAGGGCTCGCCCCAGTAGCGCTGGCGGGCGAACAGCCAGTCGCGCAGCTTGTACTGGACCTTCTCGTGACCAGCACCTTCCTTCTCCAACCACTCAATGACGGTGGCGATGGCGGTGTCCTTGTCCAGGCCATTGATGTCCAGGCCGGAATCATTGGCGGAGTTCACGCACGTACCGTTACCGACGTACGCCTCCTTTGCAATGTCACCACCTGCGACGACCTCGCGGATTGGCAGACCGAAGGCAGTGGCGAACTCGTAGTCGCGCTCATCGTGGGCCGGGACAGCCATGATGGCACCGGTGCCGTAGCCAATCAGGACGTAGTCGGAAATGAATACCGGCACCTGCTCACCGCTCACCGGGTTGGTGGCGTAAGCGCCCAGGAAGACACCGGTCTTTTCCTTGTTCTCCTGGCGTTCCAGGTCGGACTTGGAGGCAATTGCGGCGCGGTAAGCGGCGACGGCCTCGGCTGGGGTTTCCTTGCCGAAGGTCCAGCGCTCATCCACGCCCTCGTAGGAACCGCTGCCGGCTTCAACCAGCTGATCCACCAGCTCGTGCTCAGGAGCGAGCACCATGTAAGAGGCTCCGAAGAGAGTGTCCGGACGAGTGGTGAAGACCCTGATCTTGGTGGAGACCTTCGGGCCGACCTCGGCTGTGAAGTCGACCTCGGCACCGCGGGAGCGGCCAATCCAGTTGCGCTGCATGGACTTGACCTTGTCCGGCCAGTCCAGCAACTCCAGGTCGTCGACCAGGCGGTCAGCGTATGCGGTGATGCGCATCATCCACTGGCCCAGCCGCTTGCGGAACACCGGGAAGTTACCGCGCTCCGAACGACCCTCGGCGGTCACTTCTTCGTTGGACAGCACAGTGCCGAGGCCCGGACACCAGTTGACCATCGAATTCGACTGGTAAACCAGACGGAATTCGTCGACTGCTTCGCGCTGCTCGGTCTCGCTGAGCTCAGCGTAGACGCGACCATCCTTGGTAGTCATCTCGCCCGACTCCAGCAGCGGAATCAGCTCATCGATGCGACGGGCCTTCTTCTGATCCTCATCGAACCAGGCGTTGTAAATCTGCAGGAAAATCCACTGCGTCCACTTGTAGTAGTCCTGGTCAGTGGTCGCGAAAACACGGCGGCGGTCATGGCCAAGTCCCAGGCGGCCCAGCTGGCGCTCCATGTTGGCGATATTCGCTTCCGTCGTCACGCGCGGGTGCGTACCGGTCTGGATTGCGAACTGCTCCGCCGGCAGACCGAAGGCGTCGTAGCCCAGGGTGTGCAACACGTTTGCGCCCTGCATGCGGTGGAAGCGCGCGAAGACATCGGTGGCGATGTATCCCAGCGGGTGGCCTACGTGCAGACCGACACCGGACGGGTACGGGAACATGTCCTGGACGAAAAGCTTGTCCTTCGGCGGAGTCGAGCCGTCGGCAGCTGCCAAATCGCCCACCGGGTTGGGGGCGTAGAAGGTGCCGTTATCTTTCCAATACGCCTGCCACTTTCCCTCTAGCTGAGTCGCCAGCTCGGGGGAGTAGCGGTAGTCGGTGGCTTCTGCCGAGGACGAGGGCTTTTCGCTGTTGGTCATGGTCTCACAGTCTAATAGGTGCGTTTGGCACGTGCTCAACCACCTATATAAATTGGAAGCATGATTGTCATCCCTGTAATTACCCTGGTTCTGGCTGTTTGCATAGCCGTTGTCGCTGGTTTGGCATGGTCGGCGAAGCTACCGGGTAATAACTGGATCGGAATTCGTGCGCCTGAGGCTCGAAAGTCCCAGGAAAACTGGGATATTACGCACCGCGTTGCCGGCCCACCGTGGGCTGTGTCCGCTGTCGCTTTCCTCGGCGCCGCCATGCTCGGCTTCCTCGCCATACGCCCGGAGGCCTCTGGTTGGATGTGGCTGTGGTACGCCGTCGCTCTGCTCGCCGGTATCGCCATGCTCGGCATTGGTGCGGCTATCGGCTCGCACACCATCGCGCTTTACGACGCCAAGGTCTCCGCCGAGTCCGGCTCCGGTTGTGGGTGCGGTGACGGTGACAGCGGCTGTGGCTGTGACTCCGCCGCCACTGATGCCGCCGACACTGCGACTGATGATGCCTGCTGCTCCGACAACCCGGCAGCAGACTGCGGTGTCTCCGGTGGCTGCAGCTCCTGTGGTCTGGAAGGACTGTGCACGGACAAGGGCTCATCCGCGAATGCCACTTTCAAGCCTGTGGACAAGGATGCGCTGCGCAAGGCAGCTGAGCAGAAGAAGTAAAAAATTATTGCAGAGAAAAGCTTCTGCAAAACAGTAAGACAACCTCTGGTTGCCCACTAAGCTATTTGTCCATGTGGCAACGAATTGTGAATTGGCGTCCAGATCCCCTCATCGTCGGTATCGTTGCTGCAGCGATACTGGCGATTATTTTTCCTGCAAGCGGCACTACCGCTGAGGTTTTCAGCTGGGCCACAAAGATCGCCATTGGCTTCTTGTTCTTCCTCTATGGCGCGCGCCTGAGCCCGCAGGATGCGTTGGCCGGTGTTAAGCATTGGCGGCTGCACATAACCATTCTGGCTTTCACATTCGTGCTGTTCCCAATCCTCGGCCTGCTGATGAAACCCCTGGATTGGATTCTTTCTCCTGGCCTCTACCTGGGCATTTTGTACATGACGCTGGCACCGTCGACGGTGCAGTCGAGTGTGAACTTCACCTCCATCGCCAAGGGCAATGTCGCCGGCGCAATCGTCAGTGCCTCGGCATCTAACCTGCTGGGCATTGTGGTCACACCGGTGCTGGTGATGCTGTTGATGGCCACCGGCGGCGGCATTCATGTGGATTCGTCGGTGTTCTTGGATATCTCGCTGCAGTTGCTGCTGCCATTCGCAATCGGCCAGCTCACTCGCCGTTGGACCCTGAAGTTTGCCGCCGCGAAGACGACTAAGAACGTTGACCGCCTATCTATCGCAATGGTCGTTTACGCGGCGTTCTCCGAGGGCATGGTGCAGGGCATCTGGTCGAAGGTGCCGGCAGGGGACATTGTCATCCTGTGTGTGCTTTCGGTCGTGCTGGTGGAATTCGTTTTGCGGTTGTCCGGATTCATCGCAAATAAGATGGGCTTCGACCGCAAGGACCGCATTGCGATTCAGTTCTGCGGTTCGAAGAAGTCCCTGGCCACCGGTCTGCCCATGGCTGCCGTTATCTTTGGTGCCGATGCCAGCCTCTACATTTTGCCGCTGATGATTTTCCACCAGATTCAGCTGATGATCTGTGCGGTCTACGCCGCTCGCTGGGGCAAGGAAGCAGAAGCTGAGCCGGAGCCACAACCCGCTTAACGCGGTCTAGCGCATGGACCCGAGGGGCGAATCCGGCTTGGCACATATACTGGGGCGCACAACATATGGTTCGGTTTTAAACGAGCAAACGAAAGTGTGAGATTCAGCATGGCTAACGAGAATCCGGCTCCGTTCTCCCCGGAACAGCGCGCCGCAGAAGAGACCGCAATCAACGAGTTCTGGTCGTGGTGGAACTCTTTTGGCGCCGATGCGCTCGACTCGATGTTTAGTGTCCAGCTCGGTATCGATGGTGCTCCGAATGCCGCCGATGTGGACATTATTGATGTCCAGAAGGAGGTCGGCGGCCGCATCGCCGCTATTAATGACCGGCTCATCTGGGGGTTTGAGGCTGGCGCTCCGTATTCTCGCCACCTTCTGACTGTTAGCGCTGCCGGCGATCCGGAGCTGCGTCCGGTCGCTCGCCGTTGGCTGGAGGCCGCGCCTGACGACGGCGCGGTGTGGTCTTTCACCGACCTCCGTCAGGCGGATCCGGCGATGAAGCTGTCGCTGGGGGATGTCGCGGCCACGTTGGTTGCACAGGGTGCGCTCGAGGCCGATGCTCCCGCCGAGGTCGATCCGGCAGACGCCCGCGTGGCTGTTAGCAGTGGTCATGGGGCAGTGGACGTTCGCCTATTCCACCCGCTGTTCCCGGCAATTGCTCAGTTGGAGGACGGTGAGCGCTTGGTAGCTCAGCTCGGTTTCACGCTGCTGCAGCTGGCGCTGGGGGAGGAGGACTTCGGCCTATGGCTACGCGGCTTTGCCTTCGCTGGCGAGGAACCGGAAGGTGCTATCCCGCTACCGGAGCTGGGCGATGTCGTCGAGAAGCTCGCGGAAGAGTGCCCCGAGTGGCTCACCATTGATGCCGAAGCCAACGGCCAGCCGCTCGTCGTCGCTACTCGTGCGCCGATTACGCAGCTGGTGAGCCCGACTATGACGCAGCATGTGCTGATTCAGCTCATGCTCGGCAATATTGACGACAAGGGCTTGCCGACGGACGAATCGAAGGAATCCCTCTCCGAGTTCAATACCGCTGCCGCTGAAGCCATCGCTGAGGACAAGGGTATTTTTGTCGCAACTGAGCAATCCGATGGCATGGCTCTGATGCACTTCTTTATTGACCCGGCATCTGATGCGGAGGCGGGTCTGCGAGCTGTTGCGGAGACGTGGGCCGAGGGAGAGCATGTCGTCGATACCGGTTACGATCCAGCTTGGCAGCGCGTCGGTCACCTGCGCGTGTAGATTGGTTTTTTGTTATGAACGCTCGTCATCGTCTTACTCCACGGCCTTCCCGCGCGATTCGCATGGGTCTTACCGGTGTCATCGCTGTCACCAGCCTTCCGCTGGCAGCTGGAAACGTCGCTGCGGCTCCGCAGCCAAAACTGACTCCGCAGGGCACTATTGATGCTCCGGGGCGAACCCAGATCAGCTTTACCCACACCCCAAGTGGCACGCACTACGGTACGGCGAACGAAAATGAGGCTCGTCCGGGGCTTTCGATTGTCAAGCTCTACATTGCGGACTACGTCTTCAAACATGGCACAGAGGCGGACAAGGCGAAGGCCACAGAGATGATTCGCTACTCCGATGACAATATCGCCAGTGAGCTCTATGGCCGTTACCCGGATTCCATCAACGCCACTGCGCGTGAGTACGGCCTCAGCAACACCCACGGTGCAGATCACTGGGGAAATTCAACAACGTCCAGCGCGGACACTGTGAAGTTCTTGGAGGCCAAGAAGCGTGAGAACTCTTCTGACCCGGTGCTGGTTGCTATGAGCACCGCGTCACCTGTGGCAGCGGATGGCTACCGTCAGGATTACGGCACCGCCACGCTGCCGGGTGTTATTGGCACAAAGTGGGGTTGGTCCGATGACCGCCAGAGCGTTCACGCCTCGGCATCCATTGGACCTGACTTCAGCGTCGCTGCTAACACCTACGGCACGAAGGAAACTCACACCAGTGATGTTCAGAATGCCTTCGACGGCACGCTGGGCACTCCATCGCTGCCTGGCCTGCCCGACAGCCCGAGCCTGCCGGACATCCCAGGCGTCCCGAACCTGCCCGAGAGCCCGAATCTCGGCGAACTACTGAATCTGCCGGAATCCCCGCAGCTGCCCCAGATTCCGGGACTACCGGACTTCACTGGTCAGGTACCGGCACAGTTCTAGCCACTGCCGCTAGCCACTGGTCCGCTGGCACCGTCCCACACACAGCGCACCTCACGCGACAAGGTTCACGAGGACCATATACAGCGCCGTGCCTACAAAAATCGAAATCACGGTGTTACGCCGCCACCAGTGCAGGCCAATGGTGACCACCAGTGCTACGGGCACGGCCCAGGCAGCGCCGGGGTCGCCACTCTCACCGCTGAGTCCTAGCCGCCCGAAGACGGTGTAGGCAACCAACGCCACCATGACTCCAACCGGCATGGTCGTGCCGAGGAACTCGAACAGGGGAGACCCCTTCAGAGTGCGCACGAACGCAAACGGCAGCGCACGCAGCGCAACTGTCACCGCTCCCATCGCAAAGAGCGCGGCAAGCACATAGCCGGAATCGGGCAACGCAGTCATGCTCGCTCTCCCTCCGTCGTACGCGGCTTGCTTGCCGACGTCATGCGCATCACCCGATCCACCCGCGGCGACCACACGCGCAACAGCAGCAGGCCGAAGTACATCAGCAGTCCGATAACCAGCATCTGGTTCGGGTTAATCAGCCAGCCCACCAGCGTGCAGACGATAGCGGACAGGGGCAGTGACCAATCCTTGGAAGTCTCAAACGCGTCCATGGCCAGCACCGTAAAGAGCGCCACCAGTGCGAACTCGGCACCGCGGATACCCTCGGGCAGTGCTGCGCCGGTTAGAGCCCCGACAATACCGGAGCCCACCCACAATAACTGGCAGAGAATCTGAATCGTCAGCAGGCGGCGGCCCGACATCTTTTCAGCCGGATTTGCCGCAGAGACGATGGCATACGACTCGTCGGTAAGCGCGTATGTGGAGTATGCGCGGCCGAGACGAGACTGTATCCGATCGCGGGGGAACGTCAGCCCGTAGAAGACGTGGCGGAAGTTGACCATAAACGAGGTCACGGCACAGCCGAGCAGACCCGTATGGGCCATAACCAGGCCGACAGCGAGGAACTCCATCGACCCCGCGTAGACCACGAAGGAGAAGATGGGTGCCCACCACCAACTTAAGCCAGTCTGTGCGATGAGTAGGCCGAATGCGAGCCCCAGCGGAATGAGACCCATGCCCACGGGCAGTGTCTGCCGAATGCCGGCAGCTATGTCGCTGCGGTCACTAGTTGCGGCACTGTTTCCTTCGGCATTGATGTGCTCACTCATCTAGTTGTCACGTACATCTACGGGGTAGGTGCCATACAGCGGCAGCGGCCAGGGCTGACGGCGCATGCAATCACCCCAGATGTCAGCGGCAGCAGGCGCGAGTACATCAGAGGGCAGGGCAGGGGCGACGTACCAATCACCGCGATCGAGCTCTTCTTCCAGCTGCCCCGGATCCCAGCCCGCGTAACCGGCGAAGATACGCGCGCCATCGATGCGGTCGCGTACATCCTCCGGCTCCGCGCCGAGGTTGACCAGCGCAAACCTATGGGCGATGCGTTCCATCAGCGGTGCACCGGTAATACTGTCGGTCTCCTCTGGGAGGGTAGCGCCATTTCGCACCACACCAATGCAGATTGGCTGCGTCTGGTTGACCGGACCCCCGACGTAGAGCACCGGCGGCTTAGTCATCAGTGACGCCCAGGGCTCGAGCACATTGTGCACAGGCGTCTGCGAACGCTGCGTGAGATCGACACCAAGGGTGCCGTGCTCATCGTGTTCAATGAGGAAAATCACCGAACGAGCGAATTCCGGCGAGAGCATGCCGGGTGCTGCGAGCAGCAGCATACCGGCAGCCGGGTCGTTGCGCTCGAGGCTGGTAAAAAGCCGGTCGCCATAGAGATTCTCCGGATTAATCGATGCCATTAGCTCTCACTTTCGCTTTCAGCCTGCTCACCGGACTGCTCGTACCACCATTTCTTCAGCGCCAAGATAGCATCTTCACGCTCCAGCGGACCGGACTCCAATCGCAGCTCTTTCAGGTAATTCCAGGCCTGTCCGACTTCCTTGCCAGGCTTCAGGTCCAGAATTTCCATGATTTCGTTGCCATCCAGATCGGGGCGGACGCGTGCGAGGTCCTCCTGCTCGGCGAGCTCCTTGATTCGCGCTTCCAGGCTGTCGCAGGCTCGTGCGAGGCGTGCTGCTTTACGACGGTTTCTCGTCGTACAGTCGGCCCGCACGATTTTGTTGAGTCGTTCCAACAAATCTCCGGCGTCGTTGACATAACGTCGCACCGCCGAGTCCGTCCACTTGCCTTCGCCATAGCCGTGGAAGCGCATGTGCAAGTAGACCAGCTGGGAGATTTCATGGCTAATTTTCTTCGGAAACTTCAACTTGCGCAGGCGGCGACGCACCAGCTTCGCACCGACGACCTCGTGCTGGTAGAAGGTGACATTGCCCTGCTCGTTGTAGGCGCGGGTAGCGGGCTTACCACAGTCGTGCAGCAGTGCCGCCCAGCGCAGCACGAGGTCCGGTTCACCGGGTTCTTCCTGATCAATAGCCTGCCGCATGACCTGCAGGGAGTGTTGATAGACATCCTTGTGCTGGCGGTGTTCATCCTGCGTCATGCGCATATCGGAAATCTCCGGCAGCACGCGGTCGGCCAACCCCGATTCCACCATCAGGTCGATACCACGGCTGGGATCTGCCCCCAGGATGAGCTTGTTCAGCTCAGTGGAGATGCGCTCAACCGTGATGCGGTCAATTTCGCTGGACATTTCCTTCAACGCCTTGAGTACGCGCGGCGCCACGTCGAACCCGAGCTGGGATGCGAAGCGGCAGGCACGCAGCATGCGCAGGGGATCATCGCCAAAGCTGACCTCCGGCGCCCCCGGGGTGTCCAAGACACCCGCGACAAGATCCTCGAAACCTCCGAGCGGGTCGAGGAAGGTGCGAGTGCCGTCGCCATGCAGTTCAACGGCGATGGCGTTACAGCGGAAGTCACGGCGGATTAGATCGCCTTCCAGCGTGTCGCCGAAAGTGACCTCCGGATTGCGACTGACCTGGTCGTACGTATCCGCACGGAACGTGGTGATCTCCACCTGACGGCCATGCCGCTCTGCGGACAGCGTGCCAAATTCAATGCCGGTATCCCAGACAATGTCCGCCCAGTCATCAAGAATCGCGCGCGTCACCTCCGGGCGTGCGTCGGTGGTGAAATCGAGATCCACGCCCAGTCGCCCTAAGAGAGCATCGCGCACAGAACCGCCCACAAGGTACAGACGGTGGCCAGCTGCACTAAACGCAGCTGCCAGCGAATCGAGAATCTCCGACTCCTTGGCAATCGCCTGATCCGCCACTGCCAGCATTGCCGTCCTGCGCACCTGTGGGTCCGCATCAGCAGCCGCCGGAGTAGCGCCGTGAGGTGTAGTCGCCCCGGGCTGGTCACCATTTGTCGTTGAAGGAGTCGATTGTGTCACGACCGACACAATACCCGCTTATACCTATAAACCCGGTAGTCTAAGTGGAATGAACAACGTGGTACGCAATGACAACTCGGCGGCGAAGAGCCGTCGACGTCGTCGGCGACCGCGCAGAAGGGGTGGCGCTTCCGCGTCCACCAACACCAATAGCGCTACTACCAGCGGAAATTCCGCAAAACGCAGTGGCTCCAGTGCCAATGGCCCCAAATCGGCCAAGCCAAACTCCGGTGGCGCCAAGAAATCTTCCAAATCACCGAAGTCGGCACGACCCTCGAAGCAGTCGAACAACCGCGGTGGCCGTAAGAACGGCCAGGATAGGAACAATCGCCGTCGTCACGCACAGACGAAGCGCACGAACAATCGCCGTGCGCACTCGTCGCGCGCGCAAAATGCAGCGCCGATGCAGACCTCGATTGAGACTTCGGCGGGCGGACTGGTCGTCTCGGGTCTGGCCGAGGCGGTCGGCGAGGGCGGCAAGGTCGACCTGTCGCGGATTTATGTCGCGCTGATTGGTCGGCACGACCGCCGCGGGCGCCTGCTGTGGTCAATGCCCAAGGGCCATGTCGAGCCCGGCGAAGCTTTCGATTCCACCGCCGAACGTGAGGTGTGGGAAGAAACGGGCATTCGCGGCGAGGTCATCGAGGAGCTCGGTGTGATTGACTACTGGTTTGTCTCCGATGGCACGCGGATTCACAAGACCGTGCACCATCACCTTCTGCGCTACGTCGATGGCGATTTGAACGACGAAGATCCCGAGGTCACTCAGGTCATGTGGGTCCCGGTAGACACCCTGGTGGAGCGGTTGGCCTACGCTGACGAACGCAAACTGGCCCGGCGCGCGCACAATCTGCTGCCCGATCTCGCCCGCGCGGAAAAGCGAGCAGGCCGGCAGACGCCGAGGTGATTGCGCATGTTCAGGTTGCAGTTGCCAAGGAATGTTGTTCGTAAAGTCACGGCCGCCACCGCAGCGCTCATACTGTGCTTGCCGACGGCCGTTGCGCCCCCAGCTTTTGCGCAAGATGAGCAGTTGTGGGGCAGTGGTACCAATCGAGTCGGTGAACAGGGACCCCTTCGGCTTTCGATAACCAGCTTCGCTCCGCATGTCGCGGCTCTACATTCGACACTGACCATCAAGGTGCAGGTGCACAACACCTCCAACGCGGATATCAGCAATGTTGCGCTGCGCCCACAGCGGGCCGGCGCACTAGCTTCCTCTGCAGATGCGCAGACGATTCTCGCTGAGCCTGAATCGGTGTTTGATGTGGCTGGTACCTTCAGTGCCCCCATCGAGCTGAAAGCGGGCGAGACGCGTGAGGTTACGCTAAGTGTTCCTATCTCCGCACCGGCCCCAGAAGGACTCGACATCACGGAAGCCGGCACGTTTCCGCTGCTCATCAACGCTAACGGGCAACCGGAAGATGACATCGACCGCCTGCTGGCGGAAACACGCGCACTGCTACCGGTGACGGATTCGCAAGCTGCAGGTGATGAGCCGGAACCGCCTGCCGGTGATGAGAACGACAACGATGAGACCGACAATTCCGATGCGCCCACCCGCCGCGACCCAGTGCCGTTTTCGCTGATTTGGCCCATCAGCCAGCCAGTGCCACTGGTCGGCGGTGAGACCGGTGACGCACCCTCGTCGCCGAATCTCATCCTCACCGACAATTCTTTGGCCGAGTCTCTCGAACGCGGTGGCCGCCTCGACGGTTTGCTCACCTCGTTGGAAAAAGGCTTTGCCGGCCCCGATGGGGAGAGATTGCGGGAATCGACATGCATCGCCATCGACCCGGAGACCCTCGATGCAATCTCCCGGATGACCCGTGACTACTGGATTGGCACCAGCCGCCCAAGTCCTGTCGAGTCCTCTCCACGACTGCGGGATTCCTGGGGAAACGCGGATGACACCAATCTCACGCATATGCCCGCCAGCGACAATGCCGCCGACTGGCTTAACCGGCTGCACGATCTCACACAGGACACCTGCACACTGTCACTGCCGTGGGGCGGCACCGATGCCAGCGCCGTGGCTCGCGTGGGGGATCACGAGCTTTCCATGGAGGCACTCGCCGCTGGTCGGCAGACCATCGCCAAGCATTTGGACGTTCAGACACTGCCGGGTATCTATTTGCCCGCCGAGGGATACGTAACGTCGGAAAGCGCCCCGCTGTACTCGGCGGCGACAGCTCTGAACGGAACCACTCCGGAGCGCGCATTCGAAGACCGCGTAGATACCGGCGAGACGATGCCTCCCTCGCCCACTCCACGCGAAGCCGCGCACGACACCACCGTATTAGTCGCGGACAACACCACTATCACCGCCGATGGTCAGACACTACGGCCTGGCCACAGTGGCGTGCTTGCCGACGGTAGCCGCGCCTTCGCCCTCTCTGGGGCACTGACAGCCTCTCTGGCTGTAACAGGACGGTCTCCCCAGACTGTGGCGTATTCGAATCTGCTCGGACGCTACGATTTCCGAATCGACTCCGAGGCTGCACGGATGCAGACAGCGATTGGCACTCTGTTCCAATCACTGACTGATTCGGATGCCCCTCGCGCGGCTGTAGTGGCAGCACCACCGTCCGGTTGGGATCCACACGCTAGCGACGCTGAAGATTTCATGGCCGCGGTTCGGAAAGCCGTGGACGCTAACCTGGCTGAGCTAACTCCGCTGATGGACTCCATCACCGCCGCAGCTCGTGACCTGGATGCGGGCTCGGTTACCCCAGTTGACGAGCTCGCCGATCCCGCGCCAGTGAGTGAGACGCTCGTGGAGAAGGCTCAACTGGCCTCCCGCGAAATCACGGACCTGACCACAATCATGTCCAACGATCCCAATGTCGCACTGACGCGGTATGAATTCACCCGCCCCCTGCGGCACGACTTGCTGCGCTCGTTTACAACTCTCGGCCGGCGAAATCAGCTGCAGTCACCTGACGTGCAGCGGCGGAGCGAAGAACTCAGCGACCAGGCACTGATTATGACTCGACGCCTGCGCAATTCAGTGACGTTGGTAGCTCCCGGCGGTGTCTACACCCGCGCAACGCAGCTGTCGCCGATTGCGGTGCTGGCTCGCAATGGCCTGCCGCTGCCGGTTCCCGCGTTCGTGCGCGTCGGCGCTGGAGATTCGGTGATGGAGGAGAAGTATGAGGCCGCCATCCCCGCCAAGGGGTCGGTGACTGTTCAGTTCACTCCGAAGTCGGGTGATGATGCAGAATCCACTCCGGCGACCAATGCTCCAGAGGGAGACCGGCCACGGGATAGTGGAGACAACTCCCACAACCTGTTGCTGTGGCTCGAATCACCTGGCGGCACGCCGATTTCTCGATCAGTGAGTATTTCCGTGCAATCGGGCGCTTCGGTTGGGGTTTTGGCTATCGTGACCCTCGTCATCGTCACTGTTGGTGGGTTTTTTGCCGCAAAACGGTCTCAGTACTTTCGGAAATAGACCCCCTTTTAAGCAACAATAGGACATGTGACTGACTCAGACGCGCATAAATCTGGACTTCGAGGCCGCATTCGTCGCCCCGCGCCACCGGCCCCAGTTCCGGCGGCGCGGCCAACGGCTGAATCTCAGCCGGCCGAAGCGGCCCCGGACCTAACTCGCGTATCCGGCCATAAGGCAAATGCCGATACCGCCGCTGACGCGATGACGGAATCGGCATCACCATCGCCAGCAAAGGCGGCAACTGCGACAGCAACCGCTTCCAGCGATTCCTCCGCAGGCTCGACGGCGGACGCAAATCAGGGACAGTCGAACTCGGACATCGTCGCCTCCACGGGCTCGATGGCAATCGCTACCCTGATTTCGCGCATTACGGGTTTTTTGCGAAACCTGCTCATCGGCGCGACGCTGGGTCCGGCTGTGGCTTCAGCCTTCAACGTCGCCAACACACTGCCGAACCTGATTACGGAAATCGTCCTCGGCGCGGTGCTGACTTCTCTGGTGGTGCCGGTGTTGGTGCGCGCGGAGAAGGAGGATCCAGATCACGGTGCCGCCTTCATTAGACGTCTCTTGACTGTCTCTATGACGCTGCTGGCAGTGGTGACGGTGCTGGCAGTGATAGGTGCGCCACTGTTGACCAGATTGAGCCTTAACGAGGCCGGTAAGGTCAACGTTCCGCTGGCAACGTCCTTTGCGTTCTTATTATTGCCGCAAATCATCTTCTACGGCATATTTGCGCTGCTCATGGCGGTGCTAAACACCAAGGGAATCTTTAAACCCGGTGCGTGGGCACCTGTCGCTAACAACGTCGTGGCCATTGCCACGCTCTTGCTATATCTGTTCCTGCCCGGCCAATTGAGTCCGGATTCGGACGGTTCACTCTCCGATCCGCACATCCTGCTTTTGGGTCTTGGTACCACCCTGGGTGTCGTCATTCAGGCAGCCATCATGATTCCCTACCTCAAGCGCGCGGGCATTGATTTGCGTCCGCTGTGGGGTATCGACGACCGCATCAAACAGTTCACCGGCATGGGTGTCGCGATTATTACCTACGTGGCAATTTCCCAGGCTGGTTACTTCATCACCACCAATATTGCCTCGACTGCCTCCAAGGCAGCGCCGACGATTTACCAGCAGGCTTGGCTGCTGTTGCAGGTGCCCTACGGCATCATCGGAGTTACCTTGCTGACCGCCATCATGCCGCGACTGTCCCGCAATGCAGCCGATGGCAACGATGGGGCAGTGGTCCGCGATCTGTCCATCGGTACGCGCCTGACCATGATTGCGCTGGTGCCGATCGTCGCATTCTTCACCGCATTCGGCCGCCCCATCGCCGTCGGTCTTTTCGCGTATCTGGAGTTCCCCCGCGAAACCGCAGAGATTCTCGGTTGGACGCTGTCCTTCTCGGCGTTCTCGCTTATTCCATACGCCATTGTGCTTTTGCACTTGCGTGTTTTCTACGCCCGTGAAGAGGCCTGGACCCCGACTTTCATCATCCTCGGCATTACCACCGTCAAGGTGATTCTGTCGTTCTTCGCTCCTCGTCTGGCTTCTGACGATGAGACCGTCGTCGTGTTGCTCGGTGCCGCCAACGGTTTCGGTTTCGTCGCCGGCGCGGTAATTGGCTTCTTGCTCTTGCGCCGCGCTCTCGGACACTTGGACAGTAAGGCGACCATCCACACCGTGCTGTGGGCACTGGGGGCGTCGCTCGTCGGTGTCGCCGTCGCCTGGGGCGCATTCGCATTGACCGACCTTGTGCTGTTCGATTTCTTCGGTTCCTTCGGCGTGCTGCTGCAGACCATCGTCACCGGCGTGGTCTTCCTCATCGGTACCGGCCTGGTGCTCGCTCAGGCTCCATTGGAAGAGGTCCGCGTTCTGGGCGGCTTCCTCGGCCGCATCCCGGGTCTACGCCGCTTTGCTCCGCAGCCTCATGCAGCCGACAATGCCGTCGCCGACCGTGAGGATATGGAGCGCGAACGTGGCTTCGCCGCTGATGCTTTCTCGATTGCCCCGTCGAACCTGATCGGCGAGGCCACGGGTCTGGCAAACGAGGGCTTCACCGCTTCGCCGCTGCTGCCGCCGATGCCGACGCAGGGTTCTCGCCCAACCCGCTATGTACCCGGCGAGATGGTCTCAGGTGGTCGTTTCCGTCTGCGTTCTGAAGTCGCGACCTACCCAGGTCTGCGCCTGTGGCGCGCCATGGATATGGGCGATCCCAACAACTCAGATGTCGCACTCGTCTTCGTCGACACGATTGCACTGCCGTACTACGACACTTCGCCATCGGTTGCCACCCAGAAGATTGCCACGACGACCAATGAGCTGCGTGACCTGGCTGGCACCGGGATGTCCCACATTCATAGTGTGGCGAAGACACGCACCGAGGTGCTCATCGTCGCCGACTGGACCAGCAGTATCGGTATTGAGCGGTTCGATCAGGCCGCCCACCCGGATGCCCTGGCACTCGCAATAGCATCACTTGCCGAGACAATCGCCGACGCCCACGAATCTGGACGCTGCCTTGGCCTGACAAACAAGCCTGGACAATTGCGCATCAGCAGCGACGGCCACATCTACGACGCTTTCCCCGTCGTTTTGCCCGATAGCTCGCAACGTTCGGACTACAACGCGTTGCTTTCTGTCATCGACGAGCTGTTCTACAACGTGCCAAATATCCCCTCCGATATTTCTGCTGCCATCGACCGCGCGAAGCAGGTTCGCCCGGAGAACTTCAACCAAAAGGAGTCGCCAGCTCGCACACTCGCGGAGGATTTGCGCACTGCAGCGCTCGGCCCCGACTCTTCGGAGTTTCTCGCAATCGACCCCGACACCGGTGCGCGCGAATCCGTCGATGCCGACGGTGCAGCCCAATCAAACGCTCACCACACCAAGAATCGCACCCGCGCATTCAGCACCGGCGCAGTCGTTGTCGGTGTAGTCATTGTCGGTGCACTTGTCGCCGCGGGCATCTTTGGTCTGGTTAACCGTTCCTCAGACGCACCGATTAACTCCGAGTCCGTACGACGCGGCCCGGCTCCGATCACGACGCTTTCGCTTGCCGACGCTAACGAGTGGCAGGCCGACAGCGACAACCCGGCAGCCGGTCCAGACAATCCAGACATGGCTGAGCTGACCATCGATAGTGACGAGGAAAGCTTCTGGGTAACTTCGACTTACCTCAGCCAGTTCGGCAATCGTCCAGAGGACTTCAAACCTGGCGTTGGTATTCGGGTCACTCTCGATGAACCGGCAACCATTCGAGAGCTTAAGGTCGCGGCGACCCCGGGCGCACACATTGAAGTTCGCGGCCTACGAGATGCTGACTCGACGAACTTGGATGACACAACGGTTCTCGGAAGCGCTACTGCCACCTCAGGTACGACGACCATCGAAATCGATAGCCGCGACACTGAGTGGAAGAACCTTGTTGTCTGGATCTCCGGCTTGCCGACGGCTGCGGAAGCGGTAGCCGACAGCGACTCAGACACTGACGCTGATACAGATGCTGATACAGATGCTGAGTCGCAGAATTCCGATGCGGACAACCCACTTGTCGGCGACCGCAATCTGGCTGAGCAATCTCCGGATTCGTTGCTGCCAGTTGCTATTGGCGACATTCAGGTGCGTGGTACGGAATAACGCTCTGAGCTTGCCTTAGGTGGCAACAGTTCAAGTTGTCCCAAGTTATCCACAGCTACTGGGACGTTTTGAAATTCATCCACAGCCCGCGGTCTCCACGGCAGTTTTGCCAAGCGGAGAGCGCGGGTTTCGTGTTTGCATAGGAGCCATGAACTTTGGGGGAAGAAATCGAATTGGGGACAGTCACCGTAAGGCCCGCATGGGTCGGCGACTGGGGGATTGTGGCGTCGTCGGTATGCAAAAGCATGCATCTGCGGACGAGGTCGATCGTGAATTATTGAAGGCGCACCTGGCGGGGGATCGTCGCGCGTTCGCGGTGTTGGCACGGCGTTATTATCCGCAGTTGGTAGCGATGGCGCGGCGCTATCGTCGGGATGATTTCGATCCCTTGGATGGGGTACAGGAGGGGCTGGCGCGGGCAATTGCGGGGGCGGCGAATTTTCGCGGGCGTTCGACGGTGGCGACGTGGCTGACGTGCATCGTGAAGAATGCGTGTATTGACCACAACCGCGGTCGTTTCGGGGAGATCCCTCTCTGCGATAAGGAGGAGGATTTTGAGACGTTTATGAGTTCACAGCCGATTCCCTGCCCGGATGTTCCGCTACGTGTGACTATGGCCGCCGCATTGGAGCAGCTGCCAACGGATCAACGGGATGCCCTGCTGTACTTGGACATCTTTGGATATTCGCTGCAGGAGACCTCTCGCAGTATTGGGCAGCCGAGCGGGACGTTGAAGTCTCGGCGGGCGCGGGCGCGTCGTACGCTTCGGCGACAATTGGAAGAAGTGCAGGTGGCCTAACAACTGCGGAGCAGGGGAGAGGCTGGGGGAATAGAGATGGCTAACCTCACGTTGGTTGAGGTGGCTGGTTCCGGTAATTTCTTTCCCGGAGCTGAAAAATTTGCTTACTACTGAGCATCACTGTGCGCCATGTGATGTGAGAGATAAAAATTATAGGAGTCTTCATGAGCGATATCGTTCACGACCTGATCATCGTCGGTTCCGGTCCCGCCGGTTACACGGCTGCCACCTACGCAGCCCGTGCCGACCTGAAGCCTGTGGTGTTCGAGGGCATCGAGTTTGGCGGCCTGCTTATGACGACTACCGATGTGGAGAACTACCCAGGTTTCTCCGAGGGCATCATGGGCCCAGAGCTGATGGATCAGATGCGCGCACAGGCAGAGCGCTTCGGCGCTGACCTGCGCATGGAGATTGTCGATCGCATGGATCTCACCGGCGATATCAAGTCTGTCTGGGTTGGCGAAGAAGAGCACAAGGCTCACGCTGTCATCCTGGCAACCGGTGCCGCTCCGCGTTATGTCGGTGCTCCGGGTGAGCAGGCGCTGCTTGGTCATGGTGTCAGCGCCTGTGCCACCTGTGATGGTTTCTTCTTCCGCGACCACGATATCGCCGTCATCGGCGGCGGTGACTCCGCAATGGAAGAGGCAACCTTCCTTACCAAGTTCGCCCGCTCGGTGACGATTGTCCATCGCCGCGATGAGTTCCGTGCGTCGAAGATCATGGTCGAGCGCGCGCAGAACAATGACAAGATTCGCTTTGCGACGAACAAGGTTGTGTCCCAGGTTCTTGGTGAGGACAAGGGTTCGGTTACCGGTCTCGAGCTGGAAGACACCGTCACTGGTGAGAAGTCCGTCCTGGATGTGACTGCCATGTTCGTAGCAATTGGCCACGAGCCACGTTCGCAGATGGTTCGCAATCAGCTGGATTGCGATGAGAATGGCTACATTCAGGTAGCCGCTCCGAGCACCCAGACCTCTCTCAAGGGCGTCTTTGCGGCGGGCGATGTTGTTGACTCGCATTACCAGCAGGCAATTACCGCCGCTGGTTCTGGCTGCAAGGCTGCGCTGGATGCTGAGCACTACTTGGAAACTGTTACTCGGTAGATGACAGCAGGGCAGTCGCACTAGCTGGATAAACACCTAATAGTTGGGGTATCGCAATTGTTGGATAAGCCCTACGATTGCAGATATCCAACTATGGGGAATATCCGATAGTCGGTAAGCCCAATTGTTGTTAGCTGTAGCTCAATCAGGGTGCAGCGGGACGTGTTATAGCCCGGTACGCCCCGTACTCATCGAGCACTTGCAGCGTTCTCAAGAACACCATTAATTAACAATTTAGTACTTCACTCGCACCACCGGAAGCCCTAATTTTTGACGCCTTGAGCGCCAAATCCGTACGCGAGGCTGAAGAAGCTAGGTTGAAAAATTAGAATCAAGACCACAAAACAAAACCACTAAGAACTCAAACGAGCTCATTCTAAGGAGAAGAATTTCATGGCTCCGGTAACCGTCACCGCCAACACCTTTAAGTCCGATGTCCTCGAATCCGATAAGCCGGTGCTTGTTGATTTCTGGGCAGAGTGGTGTGGCCCGTGTAAGAAGATTGCTCCCGTTTTGGACGAGGTTGCGACCGAGCTCGATGGCAAGGCCGTCATCGCCAAGGTCAACGTCGATGAGGAGCGTGCACTGGCTGGCATGTTCCAGATTATGTCCATCCCAAGCCTGCTCCTATTCAAGGACGGCAAGAAGGTCGAAGAGATTCGCGGAGTCCGCCCGAAGGGCGAAATCACGTCGCTCATCGAAAAGCACCTTTAAAAGAACTTGGGGTTGCTCCTTATCCGATACGAGGTTACGACTGCCCACCCGTCACTTCGCTACTGCCACCTTCGTTGGACACACCCCATTATGATGTGACTGAAGTTGTGGTTGTGATTTAGAGTTAGTCCTGGGGTTCTGCCGTCGGGCTAGCCGACGCGCCCTCGTAACAATCAATTCGCGCCTGCGACCTGGTAATCTTGCTGGAAATGGCGGTTTACGTCTTCCTTAATACCGTGAAGGAACCAGGTTGCCGCCAACTTGAGAGGTATTGCTGACCATATCCTCTGAGAGTGCGCGGGATTTCTTAACTGAAGTTTCGTTTAGCTCACTGGCCAGTAATACTGATTAAGTGTTGTGAGGACCCACAACGGCCTAAACATAATTGTGGAGTTCGGAAGGGAGTTTTCGTGCCAGAGTTTCTGAAGGTGGGCGATAGGTCACCTCGTGTAGCCGAGGTACGTTCTACCCTGGCTCGTCTTGGGCTTCTGCCCAATTGGGAGGGCTCAGCCGCGGAGGAGAACTCGCCTCAGTGGTCTGGTGACGATGACCTCTTTGATGAGGACATGCGCAACGCTCTTCTGGCGTTCCAACAGTCCCGCGGTGTCTATGCCGACGGGATTATCCGCGACAGCACCCTGCGCCTACTGCGAGAAGCCTCGTACACTCTGGGCACCCGCGTACTGTCCTACGATCCACTGTCACAAATGACCGGTGAGGACGTAGGCGTTCTCCAAGCTACCTTGCAGGAACTCGGCTTCCACGATGCCCGAGTAGACGGCCACTTTGGCCCGAAGACCGATGCCTCTGTACGTGAATACCAGCTCAATTACGGGCTGGAGCCCGACGGTATCTGTGGTCCCGTTACTCTCCGGGCGCTCAGCTACTTGGGCAGGAGGGTTACTGGTGGCTCTGTAAACGCCTTCCACGAGAAGGAAATACTGCGCACGATGGGGCCGAAGCTCTCTGGAAAGCGCATTGTCATTGATCCAGGTCTTGGGGCAGGGGAGCCCGGCATTGTGGTCGACGGCCCTTACGGTCAGATTTCTGAAGAAGAGATTCTTTGGGATTTGGCCTCTCGCATTGAGGGTCGCCTTGTCGCGGCAGGTGCAGAGACTATTCTGTCTCGTCCTCGTACCGACAATCCGTCCATCGAGGATCGCGCTGAGATGGCCAACGCATTTGGCGCTGACGTCTTCATCTCCCTGCAGGCTGACCACTATCACAACAACCGCGCCAGCGGTATTGCGACCTTTTACTTTGGCTCGATGAAGGGCTCCAACTCCATTCTGGGCGAACAGCTCTCTGGCCTTATCCAGCGAGAGATTGTTGCCCGTACGAGCCTGGTAGACTGCCGCTCGCACGCCCGTACCTGGGATCTCCTCCGTCTGACCAGGATGCCCACGGTGGAAGTCGCCGTTGGTTACCTGACCAACGAGGATGACGTCGCAATTCTTTCTTCCCCAGATCAGCGGGACGTAATTGCCGAATCTATCGTTGTCGCTGTAAAGCGTCTGTACCTGGGCGATGAAGAGCAGCAGCCAATGACCGGCGCTTACAGCTTTGCGCAGCTGATTGAAGAGGAAAAAGCCTAAACACGGCTGACCAATGAAACCCAGCGCTAAAGACTGAACAGCTTTGAGCGCATAAAGGGTTCTTTCGCACTTAGATCCAACGCATGGCCGATTTCTTCGTCCCAGTCCAATTCCGCATCCAACTCGATACGGAGTTTCGGATGAATCGGATGTGGAGTCACCACCCGAAACCCGGAGTCAAGAAGGGTTCGCGTACGAATCAAATCACCGGCGTTATGGTTAATCGCCGCCAACGAATCTGAAATACACGGCTTTGGATTCAGCTTTTCTTCGAGTTGCGCTTCGAAATCAGCGATTAGATTCTCCGTACCGTCGTCAGGCGTTGGCGACGACGGCGTGGATGCCGACATAGAATCCGCCGTGCCACTGCAACCAAACGCTTCTACCGCTGAAATCCCGCGCAGCGCGAGCTTGTGCAGAGCGGTCACAATGAGCACGCGGAGCATGTCATCGTCAACCTCTAAAGCGTTGTAATGCAGACTCGTCAGCGCAATCGCATCCGGCGATATTGGTCCGGAAGGCATGGAAAATGTCGTCGGGCAGAAGCGTGGCGGAGCAAAGAGCAGCGTGCCGACGGTCTCAAGTTTCCCATCGATAAGTGATGCCGGTGGCTTTCGTCGTAGTGAATATCCGCACGGTCCCCAGGAAAGGTAGACGGTATTGAGCCATGCTTCCTTCTCCAAGCGCACCTGGGCGGCTAAATCAGGGCTTAAATCGCCATTTAAGAGGCTTTCACTAGCTCCGCCTGGCCGAGTAGGGGGTTGGCCGTCCGAATGCTTTAAATCACCGTTGAGCGCTTCATCCTCTTCTGGCGTGCTGGGGTCCAAATTAGGTTCGCGCGGCTCAGTCGAGAACTGGGGTAGGGCAGTTGCTGTACGGATATGCTCCATGCCCTGTTCCCAAAACAGGCTTAACATCGTCTCTGGATAGATTCCTTCGATGTCGGCCAGCGAAATTTTCTCGATGAATACTTCAGTCACAGTAACCGGGTTTACTCTTCGTCGAGATGCATCAGTGACATGATGCGATCAAAGTCCTCGAGGTTGCCGAATTCGATAACGATTTTGCCCTTACGCTTGCCCATCTGGGCAGTCACCTTCGTATCAAAAGAATTGGACAGGCGGTCAGCCCAATTGTGAAGGACCTCCGGCTGCGGAGTGGGCTCGCGGTGCTGCTTTTTCGGTCGCTCGCCGGCATTGAGTAATGTCACTGCTTCTTCGGTCGCACGGACGGATAGTCCTTCAGCAACAATTCGCTCGGCGAGGCGCTGCTGTTCTTCCTTACCTGCCTTAACTCCAAGCAAGGCACGTGCGTGACCAGCCGACAGAACACCGACCGCTACTCGTCGCTGTACCTCCACCGGCAACTGCAAGAGTCGAATCATGTTGGTAATAACGGGCCGCGAGCGACCGATTCGATCCGCCAGCTCTGCCTGAGTTACACCAAACTCTTCGAGTAGCTGCTGGTACGCAGCGGCCTCTTCGAGTGGGTTCAGCTGAACGCGATGGATGTTCTCTAGTAGGGCATCGCGAAGCATGTCCTGGTTTGGAGTATCGCGAACGATGGCGGGAATCGTGTCGACCCCAGCTCGCTGAGAAGCACGCCAGCGCCGTTCACCCATGATGATTTCAAACTCGGGTTGCGGCGCGTTCGGATCTTCCTTGCGCGCTGCCTCGAGTGCGGCCGCACGACTATCCTCAGAGATTGGTCGTACGATAATCGGCTGCAATAGACCGAACTCACGAATAGAGTGAGCGAGCTCATTTAGGGGCTCCTCATCGAAGACCTCTCGTGGCTGCTTCGGGTTCGGCGTGATCAGCTTCAAGTTGATTTCGCGATAGGTCGCGCCAAACTCGTTTGCGGCCGAAGTGTCAACATCGGTCGGCTTGGCGCCGCTATGGTCCGCTACTCCCGATGTCGTCGAGGGCGATGTTTCACGTGAAACATCGCTACACTTACCAATAGTCTTATTGTCACTGTGACGTTTCTGCGCCTCATTGGTATGAGGTTTGCTCTGGCCGGATTTTGCAGATTTTCCGGCGTTTTTCCCTTCAGTCAACGAGGTGCCGGATCCCGTCGCGGCTGCCCCCAGTACGTCGGCAACTCCGCTACTTCCAGGCTGCTTCGTCCCCTGGGTACGGCGGGGACCGAAGATAATATCCGCGGCACTCTCACCTACCGAGGGGTTAGCCGCCGGAGCAGTTGGGATCAGCGCGGCGATACCGCGACCGAGCCCTCCCTTGCGGTTCTCCTTTTTTTGATTCGACATCGGTAACTACTCCTAGTGGCTTTAATTTGTCTCAGTGGAATTGGACGGGGTAGGGGAGGAAGCTGGTTTTTGCCCAATCGCACTTCCACCCGAAACTGCTGAATAGTCGCCACGCGTTGCCAATTCCTTCGCGGCGTCAAGATAAGCAACTGCGCCCCGAGACCCTGGATCGTAGGAAATTACGGTCTGCGAATATCCCGGCGCCTCCGATACCTTCACAGATCGAGGGATGAGATTACGTAGCACAACCTCACCGAAGTAGTTACGAACCTCATTGGCAACTTCTTCCGAAAGCTTGGTGCGGCCATCGAACATAGTGAGCAGCACAGCAGAAATATGTAGCTCCGGATTGAGATGCTGACGAATCATCTGCACGTTATTCATCAGCTGAGTCACACCCTCCAAGGCGTAAAACTCACACTGAATCGGGATCAAAACCTCGTTGGCGGCAGTCATCGAATTCAGAGTCAACAGACCGAGCGAAGGAGGGCAGTCAATAATGAGAAAGTCAAAGCCGTTGTCAATCAGGTACTGATCTGACACTGCATCGAGAAGTCGGCGCTCACGGTTCAGGAGCGAGACCAGCTCAATCTCGGAGCCCGCCAAGTCCAATGTCGCTGGCACACAAAAGAGATTCTCAGATTCAGGGGAACGCTGGATGACATCGTCAATCTGTAGTTCGCCAATTAGAAGCTCATACGTCGACGGGGTCCCGGAAACATGCTCAATCCCCAGGGCCGTAGAAGCATTTCCCTGCGGGTCATTATCGATGACTAGCACCTTGAGACCATGCCGCGCGAGCGCCGACGCGATGTTGACTGCCGAAGTGGTCTTGCCCACGCCACCCTTCTGGTTGGCGATAGTAATACGGCGCGGGCGTTCGGGGCGTGGAAGCGATAAACGGTTCGGGGCCTTAACTTGCGCTGCCCGTTGAGCTGCCGCAGCGATGGGTGTGTCTTGCCAGGACTTCCGGCTCATTAACTATTCCCCTTACAAGCACAGCAATCACCAATCATGGCCACTGGAGTGCGAATAAAAACTTAGTAACTATCTGCAAAAGCGTAATCATCAAGCCCCAACAAGCGTTAGACGCCGACGATTGTGGAAATGTTTCACGTGAAACATCCACCTTGGCCGGTAGGACTTTGCCATACCGCGATACTTATCCCACTCTAGCCCGACGGCACTACGCGCCTCAATGTCGAAACCAAAACACAAGCGAACCGGCAGTGGAGTAGGGGAGGGGGACTTACAACCTACTTCTTCTGAATAATCACGGCGTACGTCGAAGTTCCCAACACGGAACCGCCAACCTCTACAACGCGGGGATTAGTTCCCTTCGCCTTGGCAATAAGCTTTGCGTCCCGATCAATCTCCTCTTGCGCAGTTCCACCCTTCAGTGCAACCATCGCGCCTCCGGATTTAACTAAAGGAAGCGACCAGCCCGCCAATTTCCCAAGAGGGGCAACAGCGCGAGAAGTGACGACATCTACTTGGCCAACCTCAGCGCGAACCACTTTCTCCTCAGCGCGGCCGCGAACCACGGTCACATTGTCCAGCTCGAGATCTTCCACAACCTCGTTCAAGAAAGTCGTACGGCGCAGCAATGGTTCCACAAGAACCACCTTCAAATCTGGTCGTGCAAGAGCAAGCGGAATCCCGGGCAAGCCTGCCCCCGAACCAATGTCCGCAACTAGAAGCCCTTTGCCTATCGCTTCTCCAACTACCGCAGAATTGATAATGTGCCGATCCCACAGCTTTGGAGTTTCACGTGGCCCAATCAAACCTCGGACTGTAGCCTCCTCAGCCAACCATGAATGGTAGCGGTATGCTCGATCGGCATTCCCTCCAAACACGGTATCTATCACCGAACGCAGATCCGGATCGACCA
This sequence comes from Corynebacterium sp. HMSC055G02, assembly GCF_001809065.1. Taxonomy (NCBI): domain Bacteria; kingdom Bacillati; phylum Actinomycetota; class Actinomycetes; order Mycobacteriales; family Corynebacteriaceae; genus Corynebacterium; species Corynebacterium sp. HMSC055G02. Next base: position 45,632 of record NZ_KV795644.1, read on the forward strand.
AACCTGCGGAGGCTTCTTGATTATCGACGTCTTTCGCGGAGTTACTCAACAGTTCCACTAACCTTTCCAATGGGGCAGCTGTGCCGTCACCCGTCGAGCTTTTCATTACCCCTAGTGTACGACAGTGCAACAGCCATGTTTCACGTGAAACATTGACCGGAGTTGGATGCCAAACTCCAGGCCCCACAGAAAATTACATGCCTGTAATAACAGTGACGTTGTTTGCTCGATAGAGCACCAAGGCAAGCAAAAACGCCCCGCATCAACTGCGGGGCGTTTCGATTAATTAACTTATGTAGACGAAGGGCGATTCCACTTCAGCTATTTCTTTTTCCGCTTCCGGTTCTTCCGATTTGCGGGTTTCTGTCCTGGCGCTGGCTTCGAGGCTGGGCCCTGCTGTCCCTTCCCCGAATTGCCATCCGGAAGATGGCTAGAAGCCTTGTTCGCTGCAGAGGCCTGACCGGACTGCGCCTGCTGCGCATTCTGCGCTGCCTGACGCTTGCCACCCTTCTTCGGATTGATTGGCTTCTGGCCAACCTTCGGAGCGAGCTTCTCCTGTGCCTCGCGCTTGGCAGCCTTCTTAGCTGCGACAGCTTCCTTCTCTTCCTCATCCAGCTTGCCGAAGATGTAGCGCTGCTGGAAGTAGGTCCAGACGTTGTTAGTCACCATGTAGACAAGAAGGCCGATGTGCCAGAAAGCACCGGTAACAAGAATCATGATTGGGAAGAACCAAAGCATCATCTTGTTCATCATGTCCATCTGCTGACCCATAACGCCTTCCTGGCGCTTCACCAGACCGGCTTCCTGGCGGGCACGCGTGCGGTCAACAGACATGCGAGCGTTGAAGTGCGTTGCAAGTGCCGCGATAACAATCAGCGGAATGGCAACGATCATGATGTCCATGCGGGTGAAGTCCGCAGGCGTACCAGGCACAGTAAAGGCTGCGTATTGATCCTCACCCATACCAACTGAACTGGACAGTGGAGCATTGAGCACACGAGCCAGCAGGAAGGACCGCACCTCATCTACGCCGAAGATGTAGTTAGGCGTATTCCAGTTCTGTTCCACCGACATGCCGAGCGCATTGCCCGACGTACCCGTTCGGTTGAACGAACGCAGCACGTGGAAAAGACCAATGAACACAGGCATCTGAACCAGAATCGGCAGACAGCCGCCGAGCGGGTTGACACCCATTTCCTTCTGTAGCTGGCGCATAGCAAGGGCCTGCGCCTGCTGATCGTTCTTGTACTTCTCCTTGATCGCCTGCATCTCAGGAGCGAGTTGCTGCATCTTGATGGCAGAACGCTGCTGGTTCAGCATCGGCTTAAACAGGAGGATACGGATGGTGACCACAAGCAAAACAATGGCCAGCACCCATGAGATACCCGAGGAGGGATCGAATAGGAAACCTGAGGCCTTATGCCAGAACCACAGGATGGCCGAAATCGGCCAATACACGAAATTGAGCACGGTCTAAGATCACTCCGTTCTTTAGGGGACAGCGCACTCGCGCCTTCGTCTACAAAGCCGGTCAAAGGCTAAGCATTACTAGAGGTTACCTGTGCATTCGCTTCAACCACGAACCCAGGCCGGGGAATGTGGCAGGAACTGGATCCCAGCCGCCCGGATGCCAGGGTGCGCAACGGAAGATACGCAGGAGAGTCAGCCACAGGCCACGAATAGCTCCAAAGCGGCGCACGGCCTCAAGACCATATGCGGAGCAGGTCGGTTCAAAACGACATGTGCTCGTTGGCTTCAGATTAGAGATACGACGGCGGTAGAAGAGAATCGCCCTCTCAGCCACACGTGCAGCGGGGGCCTGGGCGAGGGGGCCGTCGTCAAGCGAATTAGCGCCGACGTTCGTATGTGGCGAGTGCCGATTGCACATCGTGGGACAGCTCCTGGCTGGTGGCTGTGGCAGATGCAGGCAGCGCGCGAACGACAATGTCCATGGTGGACGGAAGATTCTGCGCGGCCGCGGCCATAACATGGCGGAGCTTGCGGGATACAGCGTGACGAGTCACGGCGTTACCCACAGCTTTAGATACGACAAGACCGACACGCGGACCACCAAACCTGGCAATCTGCGTATCGGTCTTATCTTCACCGCCAGAAGCGGCGGTGTCACGAATATGCAAGACCAAGGTCTTGCGTCCGATTCGGCGTCCACGTCGTACGGTGACCGTGAAGTCACGCGAAGAACGCAGCTTATTGCTCTGAGGGAGCACCGAAATCGGCGTCCTCTTACTTAAGCGGACAGGCGGGCACGGCCCTTGCTGCGGCGTGCTGCCACAACGGCGCGACCGGAACGGGTACGCATACGGGTACGGAAGCCGTGCACGCGTGCACGACGGCGGTTATTCGGCTGGAACGTCCGCTTCGACACGGTTGACACTCCTTGAAACTCAAACGACCACGAGTCCACGCTGAACACACCGCAGTAAACTCCTCGCTTCGAGTGCGAGGCAGCGATGCGTCTGACGCATTCCCGTGATGCACGGAAAAATTACTTACCGACAGATTGAAAGCTACATGCGTTCTGTCGGGTCCAAGCACAAGCTCGGACTCATATCTCAATGGATATGAAACACCCAGATAGGTTACGTCGAATCGAGCGAGAAATTCAAATCAACACGCCGGATTTACCTGGAGAATCATTTTCCAAGTTTTCCGACGGTACCGATGTTGACCTGTGGAAATACTAACCTATGCACTGCAATCCACAGGGCGTTTATCCCATCAGCTGTGGATAACTTCCACACCATGAATCACAGCGAGCAGGGGAAATAACGTGTTTACCTAGGTAAACGCAGACTAGGGGGCTATTTTTCATTGTGGGCAAACTGTGGATAAACTGTTAGTCAATTAGCGACAAGGTTTATCCACAGGTGTGGACAAACATGTGGAAGTCCTGCTCGGGGCGTATAGCACCTTGTGTAGAAACACCCCACAGGGCGAATTACAAGAAATAGCCCCCAAATGGGCAGATATGGCGCTCTCGCCATGCCAAAAACACTCCACAAAAACAGGTCGCCTCGATAAATTTGATGAACGTAAACATGTAAAAGGACATTCACACAGTGAGCGAACAACCAGAATTGCCAGGTGGACTCTGGGAGCAGGTCGTTTCTATCCTGACTTCACCAGAAGGTGCGCCGGAGTTGGGCATTGCACCACTACGCCCGCCACACAAGGCACTGCTGCGGTCAGTGACGCACACTGGTGACTTTCCAGGTTTTTTCCTGCTCAGCACTCAATCGCCAGTGGTGCAGGCACTGGTAAAAGAAGAGCTCAAGGGCATTATCGAGGCCGTCTTAGCCTCGCTGACCGGCGAGGAGTTGGAAACGGTCATCACCGTTGCCGATCCTGCTGACGACGCTGAAGATAGCCAGGCAGCAGAGACCACTCAACCATCTGCACAGCACTCGGGGCAGATGCCATCTGCAGCTTCGCGTCCGCAGCAGGCTCAGCGTCAACAGCCAAACCAGCAGCACCAACAGCAATCTGGCCGCAACTACCCGTTCCCCAGTGCAGATGCGAATGACTTCAATCGCCACGAGCAGCACCAGGGATCGACGCAGACGCCACAGGTGCCGCAGACACACCAGCAGAATGTCCATAATCAGCAGAGTGCCCAGTCACAGCACCGATCGATGGACGCAGTGGATTCAATGGCGCAGGGGCTTTCGCACTCATCTGCCGAGAATCCGATGACTATTGCTGATCAGCGCCAGGTCACAAGTCCTTTCCGCTCCGAGAGCCACGGCACTCCAACCGAGATGAGCATGCCTTTCGAGGAGCCCACCCTCAACCCGAACTACACCTTCGAAACCTTTGTTATTGGTCCGCAGAATAAGTTCGCCGCCGCAGCCGCCGTCGCTGTTGCAGAGTCTCCGGGGCGCACCTACAACCCGCTGTTTATCTCCGGCGGTTCGGGTCTTGGCAAGACGCACCTGCTCCACGGCATTGGTCACTACGCCAAGCATTTGTACCCTAACCTGCGGGTTCGTTACGTTTCTTCGGAAGAGTTCACCAACGACTTCATTAATTCCGTGCGTGACGACGCCCAGGAATCCTTCAAGCGTCGCTACCGCGATTTGGACATGCTCATCATCGATGACATCCAGTTCTTGGAGGGCAAGGAAGGTACACAGGAAGAGTTCTTCCATACGTTCAATGCCCTGCACCAGTCCAATCACCAAATTGTGCTGTCGTCGGACCGCCCACCACGCGAGCTTAAGACCCTGGAGGATCGCCTTCGTACCCGCTTCCAGTGGGGGCTCAATCCGGATCTGCAATACCCGGACTTGGAGACGCGAATCGCAATTCTGTCGAAGAAGGCACAGCTGTCTGATTTGGTCGTTCCGCATGATGTACTCCAGTACATCGCGGAGAACACCTCGTCTTCTATTCGTGAGCTCGAGGGGCGTCTACTGCAGATTAGCGCTCACGCATCCATGATTCATGAGCCTGTGACCTTGAAGTTTGCGCAGGAGATCCTCGGTGCCGACGAAATCGAGGTGCAGATTACCCCGGAGATCATCATCTCCACCACCGCTGAGTACTTCGACCTAACGGTTGCGGATTTGGTGGGCCCGGGTAAGACTCGCCCGGTCGCTCATGCTCGCCAGATCGCGATGTACTTGACAAGGTCCTTCACTGAGCTTTCGTTGCCGTCGATTGGCCGGGAGTTCGGAAATCGTGACCATTCGACGGTTTTGCACGCTGAACGCAAGATTGTTAAGGAAATTCAGGAGAAGAAGCCCTCAAAGGACCAGGTCAACGACCTGACTACACGCATTCGAGACCGAGCTCGCGGCACGGCTTAAAAACCTTGGGCTCGGCGTGCGGAATTCTTGTTATTAACTGCGGTTTTTCCGTGCACAGAGCTGTGGACAACTCGTAAATTTTGTGGATGAAAGATGAAGCCCGAACACTATCCACAGACACCCCAAGTTATCCACAGTTAGACGCACTGGTTATCCACAGCGCGAAATCAGTGAAGACCAGCGGGAATCATGTAATTTCACAATGTGCACACCCCCTATTACTACTCCCGACTTTAAAAATCTCTAGAAACTTCTAGATAAAAGGGGGCCAGCGCACAACCTCTGGCAAGCAACCTCTCGCGCACAACTTCATAAATGCCAAGAACGAGCAAGAACTAGGATTAAGCACTAGACGGACTACAAGAATGCCAGTGAGGTCTTTGGCAGTCTGCAGTAGAGTTGTACGATGGAATCTTTGTAACTCCAGTCATGTGCGCTGACATAGCGTGCTGACAACACAAAAGACGGCTAATAACAGACATCCAATACCGGTGGAGGAACGATGGAGCAGACCGAAGTCCGTATTCGCGCGGCTAAGGACGATCTCGCGGGTGCGGTGAGCTGGGTTGCTCGTAACCTGCCTGCACGCCCGACTCAGCCGATTCTGCGTGGCATGATTTTTCTCGCGGATGACAATGGTCTGCAGCTCGCTGGCTATGACTACGAGGTCTCGACTCAGATTCGTATTAGCGCAGAGGTCGATGAGCCCGGTCGCTTCGCCGTCAATGGCAAGTTGGTTTCTGACATTGTCTCTAAGCTGCCGAATAAGCAGGTAGAGATGCACTTTGATGGCACGAAGGTCATCGTTCGCTGTGGTTCTTCCCGCTTCGAGCTACCAAGCCTGACCTTGGAGGATTACCCTCAGCTACCAGAAGCTCCGGCTGCTACCGGCACTGTCGATGCCGCTCTGTTGGCTGAGGCTATTGGTCAGGTCGCTATCGCTGCCGGCAAGGATGAGTCGCTGCCGATGCTGACCGGCATCCGGATGGAAACCGAAGGTAACGAGGTCACTCTCGCTGCCACCGACCGTTTCCGCCTGGCGGTTCGCAGTTTCGAGTGGGAGCAGATCCCGGAGGGGGAGACCAAGCTGCTCATCCCGGCAAAGACCTTCGCGGAGACTGCCCGCACTCTCGATACCACTTCCAGCGAGCCAGTGACCTTGGCATTCGGCGACGGATCTGATGATCGTGAGGTCGGCTCCGAAGGTCTGCTGGCTATCCTCGCCGATCCTCGTCGCACTACCACGCGACTGCTGGACGCCGAGTTCCCGAAGTTCCGTCCGCTGCTGCCGAAGCAGCATTCCTCCATGGCTGTTGCTCGTGTTGACCAGCTGCAGGATGCCATCCGTCGTGTGTCTCTGATGGCGGATCACGGTGCGCAGATTCGCATGGACTTCTCCGACGGCCAGGTTGTCCTTTCCGCTCATGGCGACGAGGTCGGTCACGCAGAAGAGACTGTGGCCTGCAACTTCTATGGGGAACCACTTCTGATCGCCTTCAACCCGCAGTACCTGCTCGAGGGGCTCAGCGCTGTTCGCTCCCACCGCGTTCTGCTGGGCTTTACGCAGCCGTCGCGTCCCGCGATTCTCATTCCAGAGCCGGAAGCTATCCCGGAGCTCGGTGAGGACGGCTTCTACCCAACGCCGGAGACCGACTTCACTTACCTGCTGATGCCTGTGCGCCTGCCGGGCTAGTTTGCGGCTATGCACATTCGGTATTTGTCCTTGCGGGACTTCCGCTCCTGGCCGGAGTTGGAAGTCGAGTTCACGCCTGGAATTACCGTATTTACCGGGCAAAATGGCTACGGCAAGACCAATATTGTTGAGGCCGTTGGATATCTCTCCACGCTCGGCTCGCATCGAGTGTCTACGGATGCTCCGCTGGTTCGTTCGGGGACCCCGTCGGCACGCATTTCGGCGACGGCAGTCAATGATGGCCGCGAGCTGACGGCGCATCTGCTCATCAATCCGCATCGCGCGAATCAAGCGCAGATTAATCGCACGCGGCTGAAGTCTCCGCGGGAGCTGCTGGGGATCGTCAAGTCGGTCTTTTTCTCGCCCGAGGATCTCACGCTGGTCAAGGGCGAGCCCGCTTCCCGTCGCCGATACATCGATGATTTGCTCGCTTTACGACGGCCACTGTCCGCCGGTATCCGCATTCAATATGACAAGATTTTGCGTCAGAAGAATGCGCTGCTGAAGTCGGCGGGCTCGACGCTGCGCCGTGGCTATTCTTCCTCGGAGGGGCAGGCCGCACTGAGCACGCTGGATACCTGGGATGCGCAATTGGCGCAGGTGGGAGCGGCGTTAATGGCTGCGCGCATGGATTTGATCGCCGAGCTTTCCGAGCATGTCAGCGAGGCCTATGCCACGCTTGCCCCGCACTCGCGCCCAGCCACGATTGCCTATGCGCCGAAGGTCGACAGCCTGGATGGCGGGCCATTGCCCAGCGAACCGGAGCTGCTCGAGGCACTGCTGCTGACGAAGATGGCGGAGCGCCGCACCGCGGAGATTGAGCGCGGTTCCTGTCTCGTTGGTCCGCATCGCGATGATCTCGACCTCATTCTCGGCAATGACCCCGCCAAGGGCTTTGCTAGCCACGGCGAAACCTGGTCTTTTGCACTCGCGCTGCGTCTCGGCGCGTACTTTTTGCTCCGGGCCGATGGACCCGACCCGATTTTGGTGCTTGACGACGTGTTTGCGGAGCTCGACCGGCATCGTCGGGAAGCTCTCATGGAAATCGCGCAGCAGGCTGAGCAGGTGTTGATCACCTCGGCGGTGGGGGAGGAGTTGCCTCAGGCACTGGTCGAGGATTCTTCTGTCACTCATCACACGGTGACGGTGGCGCAGACTGAGCAGGGGAGAATCTCACTGCTGGATGAAAACCCAGTCGCGGAAGAGTGACGGGTATGGTCGAGAACATGGAGCCGGATAACTCACCGGAAGAAGAAAAGGACCTGATCAGCGACGCTTTCTTCCGCATGCGCGATGCCGCTAAGGAGGGCGGTCACAAGTTACCGAATCTCCAGCGGCCACCGAAGAAGAAGGGCTCGTGGTCTGGCCTCGATAGCCGTGTGCCTGTGAAGGCCGCGGAGGGGATTGTTGCGGACGTCGATAAGCAGCGGGCAGCGCAAGCAGTGGTACGAGATCGTGCCGGTACGGTGATTTCGCCGAGCTTATTGAAGGAGGCGGGGATTCGGCTGTACCGGAAATATGACCGTCGACCTGCGCCGATTGGTGCGGTGCTGAATAAGGCAGTAGTTGATCGCGGCTGGCAGATCCATATTGCCCACGGTGTGATCATGACGGAGTGGGATTCGATGGTCGGCAAGGTTGTCGCGGAACACTCCCAGGTCAAGGAGTTCAAGGACGGCACTTTGGTGGTCGAGTGCCAATCGACAGCATGGGCAACACAGCTGCGGCTAGCACAGCGACAGGTTTTGAAGTCGATTGCGGAACGCGTCGGGGATGGAGTGGTTGAGGAAATTAAGGTGCTTGGGCCAAAAGCGCCGAATTGGCGCAAGGGCAAATTGCACATCGAGGGCCGAGGACCGCGTGATACTTACGGGTAAAGGTCGGTAAACGGTCTACGAATACCCGTCGGTATGCGTAAAACTGCGAAATTTGGTCCTTTGAGCGCATCGGCTATATCCACAGTAGGGGACTACGTTGGGGTAAGATGGGCAGGAGAAAACCGGCAGGCGGTTCTTGAGACGTTATCGACTTCCAAACTAGCCAGACCTATCTAGTAGTCCTATGTAGTTCTGGCTGGCGCTGATAGCGCTTGACCGCCGGCCTATTTTTCGCGCGCTGACGAATGTTGCGCGGGGAGAGAACCAAGAATAGGAGACGCGCCGAACCGTGGCTGCTACCGAACATCAATATGACGCCTCATCGATTACCATCCTCGAGGGCCTCGAGGCCGTGCGTAAGCGGCCGGGTATGTACATTGGCTCAACTGGTGAGCGTGGCTTGCACCACCTGGTGTGGGAGGTTGTAGACAACTCCGTCGACGAGGCGATGGCGGGTTACGCCACCGATGTTGAGGTCACTCTGCTGGAAGACGGCGGCGTTCAGGTCCGCGATAACGGCCGTGGTATTCCTGTCGAAATGCACCCGTCGGGTATGCCGACGGTGCAGGTGGTTATGACTCAGCTGCACGCCGGCGGCAAGTTTGACTCCGAGTCCTACGCTGTTTCCGGTGGTCTGCACGGTGTGGGTATTTCGGTGGTTAACGCGCTGTCGACGCGTATGGAAACCGAGGTCATCCGCGATGGCTACACCTGGTACCAGAACTTCGACCAGGCTGTTCCGGAAGAAATTATCCGAGGTAAGAAGACGCGCGGCTCGGGTACCACGCAGCGTTTCTGGCCGGACCCGGAGATTTTTGAGACCACCGATTTCAAGTTCGACACCATTTCTCGCCGCCTGCGCGAGATGGCGTTTTTGAACAAGGGCCTGACCATCACGTTGGTGGACAAGCGTGTCTCCGAGGAGGAGCTCGAGGCCGAGGCTCTGGCGGAGCAGGCGGAGACCGAATCCGCTGAGATCGCCAAGGATGCGGTTGAGGAGCAGAAGGAGAAGGCAGAGAAGACCACCAAGCCGAAGGAGCGCCGCAAGGTCTTCCACTACCCGAATGGTCTGCGGGACTATGTCGAGACTCTGAACAAGTCGAAGAACATCATCCACCCGACCATCATTTCCTTCGATGCTGCAGGTGACGGCCATGAGGTCGAGATCGCCATGCAGTGGAACTCGGGTTACTCCGAGTCGGTGCACACCTTCGCCAATACCATTAACACCATTGAGGGTGGCACGCACGAAGAGGGCTTCCGTTCTGCGTTGACATCGCTGATGAACCGCTATGCGCGTGAGCACCGCCTGTTGAAGGAGAAGGAAAACAACCTCTCCGGCGAGGACTGCCGTGAAGGTCTCGCTGCCGTGATTTCGGTGAAGGTCGCCGATCCGCAGTTCGAGGGCCAGACGAAGACGAAGCTGGGTAACACCGAGGTGCGTTCCTTCGTCCAGCGCATGACTAATGAGCACATCGGTCACTGGCTAGAGGCCAATCCGGCCGAGGCCAAGGCCATTGTTAACAAGGCCATTGCTTCGGCACATGCCCGTCAGGCGGCTCGTAAGGCTCGTGACCTGGTGCGTCGTAAGTCCGCGACCGATCTTGGCGGTCTTCCGGGTAAGTTGGCGGACTGCCGTTCGAAGGATCCGAAGCAGTCCGAGCTGTTCATCGTGGAGGGTGACTCCGCAGGTGGTTCTGCAAAGGCAGGCCGAAACTCGCTGTTCCAGGCCATTTTGCCGCTACGCGGTAAGATCTTGAACGTCGAGAAGGCGCGCCTGGATAAGACGCTGAAGAATAACGAGGTCCAGGCCATTATTACGGCGCTGGGCACCGGTATTCACGACGAGTTCGACATCGAGAAGCTGCGCTACCACAAGATCGTGCTGATGGCCGACGCCGATGTCGATGGTCAGCACATTGCCACGCTGCTACTGACGCTGCTGTTCCGCCTGATGCGTCCGCTGATTGATGAAGGGCACGTCTACCTCGCCCAGCCGCCGCTGTACAAGCTCAAGTGGGCCAAGGGTGAGCCGGGCTACGCCTACTCAGATGCTGAGCGCGATCAGCTGCTGGAAGAGGGGCTGGCTGCCAACCGCAAGATCAACAAGGACGATGGTGTTCAGCGTTACAAGGGTCTCGGTGAGATGAACGCCGCTGAGCTGTGGGATACCACCATGGATCCGGATCACCGCGTGCTGCGTAAGGTCGCCCTCGAGGACGCGCAGAAGGCGGACGAACTGTTCACCATTCTGATGGGCGATGACGTCGCTTCACGACGTTCGTTCATCACCCGTAATGCGAAGGACGTTCGCTTCCTCGACGTCTAAGCCGATACCAAGTCTGGTTATCGGCTTGTCGGTTCCCCTGACAAAACCTCCGTTCAGCCATTAATGTTTATGAAATGGAAGATACTCGGGGAAGCATGGTCAACGGGGAACCGCCAGTCGAGCCACGTATTGTGCAGGAGACATTGCCAGATGGCTCCGTGACCCCGATGGCGCTTCGGTTTCCCGAAGGTTCGCCTCGGGGCATTGTCGTTATTTGGCCGGGCTTTGGCATGGGTGCTCGCTACTACCGGCCGATTGCCCAAGAGTTACAGCGTCGAGGTTTTTGCGTCCTGACCTCGGAGTTGCGCGGCCAGGGTAACCAAACTGCGGTGGCCACCCGCCGTCACAATTGGGGCTACCAGGATCTCGCGTCGGTGGATTATCCCTTGGCGGTGGCTTGTGCTCGGAAGGAATTCGACCATCTGGCAGCAGGGGAGAAGCTTCCCGTTTATTTGCTGTGTCATTCCATGGGCGGCCAGATTGCTTCTCTGTATTTGGCCCGACCGGAAGCGGATGTGGCCGGCGTGGTGATGGTCGGATCCGGCACCCCGCACTATAGGTGTTTTACTGGCAACGAGTACAAGCGGCTTCGTTACGGTGCACCATTTATGCAGGTGGTATCCCAGATTTTGGGTTATTGGCCGGCAGGCAGGTTCGATGTGGCTGGTTACGGTCGGCAGGCTCGCAATCATGTGGTGGAGTGGGCGCGCTTCTCGCGCACGGGCTTTCTGCGACCACGGGGTGCAGACATCGACTATGCCGCTGAGATGCCGAAAGTAACTACCCCAGCGTTATTGCTGAACTGTGGCGGTGACCGTGATTGCCCAGCGGAATCTGCGCAAGCGCTAGCTCGGATGTTGCCTAAGTCTGCGAAGTACGAGTTCATTGAGCAGCGCCTTGGCCATAATCGGTGGGCGCGTGAGCCACAGGCTGTGGTTGACCGTTTCGAGCGATTTATCGAGGAGAATTAAGCGGCAGTTCGCCGGCTGGTAATCTGCGCTTCTTAACGTAGATGCCTATGGCAACTTCACCTAAAAATATATCTGAATTTTCCCGTCGGCACTTCCTGCAGACCGCCGCTGGAGTCGGTGCTGTCACCGCTGCGAGCACGCTGCTGCCGCCATCGTTGCTCCATGCACTCGCGCAGCCCCGACCGGCTGGCTCCCTCGACCAGGTTGAGCACGTTGTCGTGTTGATGCAGGAAAACCGCTCTTTTGATCACTACTTCGGCACGCTCCGAGGTGTGCGGGGGTACAACGACAATTCCGCTTTGCCGGGCGTTTTCAACCAGAGTGGGGTCAGTCCATACCTGATTCGCAACGCCGCTAATCGCGGTGATCTCTCGGTGGAGTACATTGCAAGTTTGCCGCACGGTTGGGAAGACGGGCAGGTTGCACTAAATGGCGGCCGCTGTAACGGCTGGATCGAGGCCAAGGGTAAGGGCACGATGGCCTGTTATGACCGCCAGGACATCGCGTTCCAATTCGCTCTCGCAGAGACGTTCACTATCTGCGATGGTTACTTTTCCTCGATGCCTACGTCGACAAGCCCGAACCGCAACTACCTGTTTTCAGGTGATACCCGAAGGGAACCGTGGGGGACTGGAGCGGTTGGCAATGCGGCGTACGAGCCGACGCACCCGGGGTACAGGTGGCGCACGTATGCCGAGGATCTCTCGGCGGCTGGGGTGCCATGGCGCGTTTACCAGGAGTGGGATAACTACACGGACAACAACCTGGATTTCTTCGCCGCGTTTCGAAATATTGGCCGCAAGGTCATTCGTGAGGCCGGGCTGCCTGGGCTCGACATGACGGGTTTCCACGAGAAGCTGCTGGAACTGGGCGATGGGATGCCGCCAACTGCAGAGCAGCAGGAGATGGTCGACCGCCTGAATGCCGCTGTGGAGAAGCTGCCTGAGGCGGAACGGGATCTCTATGATCGCGCGCTGGACCGCCGCCAGCCGGGCACGCTAACCGACGCTTTCCGACGGGATGTTGAATCCGGGCAGCTGCCAAAGGTGTCCTGGATTGTGCCTTCGTCTGCGGAAAGCGAGCACCCGGGAGCGTCCTCGCCGATTCAGTCGGCGAATATCACTTACCGCCTGTTGGATGCGTTGGCCTCCAACCCGGAGGTGTGGGCCAAGACCGTCTTCCTGATTAACTTTGACGAGTTTGATGGTTACTTCGACCATGTGGTGCCGCCGTTGCCGCCGAAGAATGAGCCGGGGGAGTGGTACCTGGGCAAGCCGAAGGGGCTCGGTTTCCGCGTCCCGATGACTGTCATTTCACCGTGGTCGGTGGGTGGTTTGGTGTCCTCAGAGGTCTTCGATCACACTTCGGTGATCCGTTTCCTGGAGCAAGTCACCGGCGTGAGCTGCGGAAATATCACTGATTGGCGTCGTCGGGTATGTGGTGATTTGGTATCCACACTGGACTTCTCGGCGTCTACGGGAATGCAGCTTCCAGAGCAGCCGGGACCAGCGCCGGAGTTTGTGAAGCGCTGGGAGGCGGAGCCGGCCGGTGACTATCCTGTGCAGGAGTCCGAGCAGGCGACCGCGCTGCCGACACCGTACCGGCTGCACGCCTACCTCAAAGACGGCAATCTTGTACTGGTCAATGACGGTTCCCGTGAGGCTGTTTTTGCTGTTTACAGTGGCAATAGGGTGGAGCATCACACGGTGCTCGGTACGTTAGAGCTGCGAATTGGACTCCTGGAGCGCGAACTTACCGTGTGCGGCCCGGACCGCTTCCTGCGTGTATTCAGCAAGACGGCGAAGGCGTTGCCGGAAGTCACTTTGGAGCACGCGGCGGGACGTGTTCTGGTTGGCGGGCAAGACCGGACGGCTGATTATGTCCGTGATGGCTGGTACGAGGTCGAGCTGACTGAAGGTGAGGCCACGGCGTATTACACGGGCCGGCTGGAGTCCGGCAATCGCATTCCGACGAGCCCGTTTACCCGAAAGGGTGACTAGGCCCTGTCCCCGGCTAAGTGCCACCTTTGACTAGCTCCCACGTCTCTGCGAATGACAGCTCTTCGCCGTTGGTGGTGAGGAGTATGTGTGCAAGTAGTGCGCCCAGTGCGGTGTTGCCAAAACTTAGTGGTTTCACGTGAAACGTTGCGTAAGCGACCGCCTGCGCTGCCGCAGAAATCGCGGGAAAGCTACGGTGACCAGCAATGACTCCTGAGCTGGCGGCGACAATAGCGCTGATTGTCCACGGCCTCGCAAGTGTAGCGTCGGCCAATTCCGGCACTGTGGCCACCAGTTCATCGGTAGCCGCCAGGATAGCGGCCTCGCTGAGAGGCTGAATCTGGGGCGCGCTCATTCTTGTACTCCGCGGGGCCTTGGGGAGCTCAACTTTCGCAGCAGCGCCATGTCGGTATCAATTACGCTTGCCGTAATTTCCCGGGCCTGACCTTGTTGAAGGGCTCTCGTGGCGGCGGATTCGATGGCGCGAATGACGGCCTCGTGTTTAGACACGCCCTCCATGTGCGCCAGCAGAGCCAAGGCGGTGTCCTGTTCTTTCGTGAGCCTCAAGGTCATCGCCATCGCATTTGCTCCCTGCTATCTAACTGCGCTTCTTAACTGCGCTAGTTTGTTTCTCGCTATCAGGCCTAAAACCCAGATTTGATACCACAATGGTATCGAAAAGTTGCACACGGCGTCGTAAAGCGGGCTCTAAAGCCCTGTAGAATGGATGCGAACCTCTTTTAAGTAAAGGAAGCAGTCATTGAGCGACGATAACAACAACGACGGCTCATCTTTCGGAAGTGGAGTATTGGGCCACCAGGTTCGCCCGATCGACATCAATGAAGAGATGCAGTCGAGCTATATCGACTACGCCATGAGCGTGATTGTTGGCCGTGCGCTGCCGGAGATCCGTGATGGTCTCAAGCCGGTGCACCGCCGCATTCTCTACGCCATGTTCGACAACGGCTACCGCCCGGAGCGCGGCTATGTGAAGTCCGCAAAGCCGGTTTCGGACACGATGGGTAACTACCACCCGCACGGCGACATCGCTATTTACGGCACCATGGTGCGCATGGCGCAGCCGTGGTCCATGCGCTATCCGCTTGTCGACGGTCAGGGTAACTTCGGCTCCCGCGGTGACGACGGCCCCGCAGCTATGCGTTACACCGAGGCCCGTCTGACGCCGTTGGCCATGGAAATGGTGCGCGACATTCGCGAAAACACCGTCGATTTCCAGCCGAACTACGACGGTCGTACGACAGAGCCGGTTATTCTGCCGTCGCGTGTCCCGCAGCTGTTGATGAACGGCTCTGGCGGTATTGCCGTCGGTATGGCCACCAATATCCCACCGCACAACCTGCGTGAGGTCGCGGATGCCATCAACTGGTGCCTGGACAACCCGGAAGCGGATGAAAAGACCACGCTGGATGCGGTCATGGAGCGCATCAAGGGCCCGGATTTCCCAACTGCCGCCCAAATTGTCGGCGACAAGGGCATCAAGGAGGCCTACACCACCGGCCGTGGTTCGATTCGCATGCGCGGTGTGACCTCGATTGAGCAGGAGGGCACCCGTCAGTCGATTGTCATCACTGAGCTGCCGTACCAGGTCAACCCGGACCGCATGATTGCCAACATCGCGGATCAGGTCAAGGATGGTCGTCTGCAGGGCATTGCCTCGATTGATGATGAATCCGACCTGAAGTGGGGCATGCGTATCGTCGTCAAGCTCAAGCGCGACGCCGTACCGCGTGTGGTGCTGAACAACCTGTACAAGCACTCCCAGCTGCAGACCAGATTCGGTGCGAACATGCTCGCCATCGTCGACGGTGTGCCGCGTACGCTGCGCATTGACCAGATGGTGACGCTGTATGTCGCCCACCAGATTGAGGTCATCGTTCGACGGACCCAGTTCCGCCTGGACGAGAAGGAAAAGCGCGCCCATATCCTGCGTGGCCTGGTCAAGGCCCTGGATATGTTGGACGAGGTCATCGCCCTGATTCGCCGGTCTGCCACGGTTGATACCGCGCGCACGGGCCTGATGGGTCTGCTCGAAATCGACGAGATTCAGGCTGACGCCATTTTGGCGATGCAGCTGCGTCGTCTGGCTGCTCTGGAGCGCCAGAAGATCATTGACGAGTTGGCTGAGATCGAGCTCGAGATCGCCGACCTGAAGGACATCCTGGCCAAGCCGGAGCGTCAGCGCGCCATCGTTAAGGAAGAGCTGGGCGAGGTAGTGGAGAAGTACGGCGATGACCGTCGTACCCAGATTGTGGCCGCTGAGGGCGACGTCACCGAAGAGGACCTCATCGCCCGCGAAAACGTGGTTGTGACCATTACTTCCACGGGCTACGCCAAGCGCACCAAGGTCGATGCCTACAAGGCCCAGCGCCGTGGTGGCAAGGGCGTGCGCGGTGCGGACCTGAAGCAGGACGACATTGTCCGCCACTTCTTCGTCTGCTCCACGCACGACTGGATTCTGTTCTTCACCAACAAGGGTCGCGTCTACCGTCTCAAGGCTTACGAACTGCCGGAGGCCACTCGTGCCGCCCGCGGCCAGCATGTCGCCAATCTGCTGGAGTTCCAGCCGGAGGAGCGCATCGCCGAGGTGCTGCAGATTCAGAGCTACCAGGACAGCCCGTACCTGGTGCTGGCCACCAGCGAGGGCAAGGTCAAGAAGTCTCGCCTGGAGGACTACGAGTCCGCTCGTTCCGCTGGCCTGATTGCCATCAACCTGCGCGAAGGCGACTCCCTCATCGGTGCCCGTCTGTGCTCTGCTGACGATGACCTGCTGCTCGTCTCCGAGCGCGGCCAGGCTATCCGCTTCACCGCCTCCGACGACGCGCTGCGCCCGATGGGCCGCGCCACTGCCGGTGTCCAGGGCATGCGCTTCAAGGGCGACGACAAGCTGCTCAGCATGGTCGTGGTCGAGGAAGAGCACAACCTGCTGGTCGCAACGACCGGCGGCTTCGGCAAGAAGACCAAGCTCAGCGAGTACACCCCGCAGAACCGCGGCGGTATGGGCGTGCTGACGCTCAAGTACGACCCGAAGCGTGGTCCGCTGATGGGCGCCCTGGTGGTCGACAACGACGACGAAATCTTCGCTGTCACCTCCGCCGGCGACATCATCCGCACCAACGTCAACGAGATTCGCGCCACCTCGCGTGCCACCAAGGGCGTGCGCCTGGTCAACCTCGCTGACGGTGTGGAACTGCTGGCTATCGACCGCAACGTCGAAGATGAGGGCGAGGAGACCGCTTCTAAGGTCTCTGAGGCCGGAACGCTGGACGTAGTCCCGAAGCGCACCGGCGCCACCAAGAGCACCGGTGCTGCCGAGTCCGGTGACTCGGAGGCGGAGAAGGAGTAAGCGCATGGCCGAAACTAACTTGGTAGTCGACAAGGTGAGCCCCTGGTCCGCCATGCGCATTACGGCGGCCACTGGTTTCATTTGCTTCCTCGTCTGGCTTGCCGCGGTTGGCCTGCTCTACCTCTTGCTCTCCGGGATGGGATTGCTCGCTCCGATTAGTGAAATGGTCGGCGGGGAGGATTCCATCAGCGCGGGTCTCGTCCTTGGCCTGGCGGCCGCTGTAGGAGCGCTGTGGTGGGTGCTGTCGATTGGGCTCATGGCTCTCGGCGCGGTCATCTACAACGCTTGCGGCGGTCTCGTCGGAGGTCTCAAAATTTCGCTTGCCGACGACGACTAGGCTGCCTAGCCTCCCGCTGGCCCCGGTGTCACCCCCGTTCGGTGGCTCCGGGGTCGCGTTGGTTCAGAGGTGTTTTCAGTGATCTGGTTATGGAGTAGCCGTAATGACTACTTAATGACTACTTTTTAACTCAATATTTAGGCCTCTGACCAGGCGATTTGTGAAGTGTCATGGTTACGGGTTAAGTTATATCTCGTTCCACGGGGCCTATAGCTCAGGCGGTTAGAGCACTTCGCTGATAACGAAGGGGTCGGAGGTTCAAGTCCTCCTAGGCCCACTGCCGAACAAGGTATAATTGCTCGGTGTACGGGGCTTTAGCTCAATTGGTAGAGCACCTGCTTTGCAAGCAGGAGGTCAGGGGTTCGATTCCCCTAAGCTCCACAAGGAACAAAATCCCCCGGTCGTAAGGCCGGGGGATTTTTGCGTTTTGGGGATGTAGAAGGGGAGGGGGCAAGAACGCCGAGTTACTGACTGCGTTTATGACAAAAATGGCGTGAAAAATGGCTTGAAACTGTCATAAACTTGCACAGTTTCACATTTGCAGCCCGTCTTTCTGAAGTTGTCAGGTTTGCTGCTTAACCAAAAACGCCCGACCGCCTGCGCATCAACTGCACAGAACAATCGGGCGTGAAAAGGCTTTTGGCTATCTAGCTGTACTGACCGGGGACGTTAGTTGACTTGCGTGGCATCGCCCGGGCTCTGTATCCTCGGCCGCATGTACTCAGGCATCGCCTCGATGAAGCTGCGTTCCGTCCGCTGACGGCGGCGGGACCCCTTATGACCTCTCGTCTGCCGTCCTGGCCATCTGCCGGGCGGCCGCTTCGTGGTGCCCGGCTCCATGACGAGCTGAAAGTACGCAATGCCAACCACAGAACCTTTACGATCATGTGCCTGGATCGGGACATCCCAAGGGCCCGCTGCACACATCCGCGCTGAATCACTCCACCTGACACTCGGCGACAGGCCGCTGCTGAGTGGGACTGACGTCACCGTCTCCACCGGGTCGCGACTGGCGATCGTCGGCGACAACGGCCGGGGCAAGACCACCTTGCTCCATATACTGGCGGGGATCTTGAAACCCGACTCGGGAGTGGTGACCCGGGTGGGTTCCCTCGTCCTGGTCAAGCAGGACATGGCCACCGAGGGCGATCGCACGGTCGGTGACCTCATTGCCGAGGCGACCGCCCCATCCAGGGCCGCTCTGCAGGCCCTCGACGTGGCTACCGCGGCGCTGGCCGCGGGCGATGACGCGGCCGACGCTTATTCCGCCGCACTCGAGGCGGCCACGCGGCTGGACGCCTGGGATGCAGACCGCCGTGTTGACATCGCCCTGGCGGGCCTGAACGCCTGTAGCGACCGCGATCGGGTCCTGTCGACCTTGTCGGTCGGCCAGCGGTACCGGGTACGGCTGGCGGTCGCCCTCGGATCGACCCCTGACCTGTTGCTGCTGGACGAGCCCACCAACCACCTGGACGCTGCAGGGCTGTCCTTCCTGACTGAGCGCCTGCGGGACCACCCCGGTGGCCTGGCCTTAGTCAGCCACGACCGCGCCCTGCTGCGCGACGTGGCGACCAGCTTCCTGGACCTCGACCCGACCCGCGATGGCCTTCCGCGCACCTACGCGGGCGGTTACGAGGGCTGGATCGAAGGGCGGCAACGAGAACGGGCCGCCTGGGAGCAAGACCATGCCGCCCAGGTCGCCCGGCATCAGGAACTGACCCGCGCCGCCGCCGACGCACGCTCCCGCCTGTCCCAGGGTGGATGGAGACCTGAAAAGGGCACAGGCAAGCACCAACGTGCCACACGCGCTGCTGGAGTGGTCCAAGCCTTCAACCGACGTATCGAAGACCTGAAAAGTCATGAAATCGGCGTCCCGGCGCCGCCACTGCGTCTTGCGTGGCCCGCCTCGGCAACCCGTGCCGGACAGAGCATCATGAACGCCACCCAGGTTACTGTGAAGGGCCGATTGGACGCTCCGGTTTCGGTCGACGTGAACGGCGGTGACCGGTTGGTGGTCACCGGACCGAACGGCGCGGGAAAATCCACCCTGTTGGCACTTCTCGCAGGGCGGCTGGCCCCCACCACGGGACATGTGCGAGTTAATCCGAGAGCGCGCATCGCTCTGCTGTCCCAAGAGGTCCCCGACTGGGACCGCTCCAGCCCCGCACACGAGGTCTATGAGGCCTACCTGGCGAAGCTAGGCCGTCGAGCTCAGGCGCCGTCCCTCGGCTCGCTCGGGCTGCTCGAAGCCTCCGCAACCGGCACGCCGGTGGGGCGCTTGTCGCAAGGACAGCAACGCCGTCTCCACCTGGCCATGTGTCTGGCCCAGGATCCAGACCTGCTGCTCCTGGACGAGCCCACCAACCATCTGTCATCGAGCCTCGTCGACGACATCACCACCGAGCTGCTGCAGACCTCCTGCGCGGTGATCGTTGCCACGCATGACCGTCAGATGCTCCACGACCTGGCCGACTGGCCCCACCTGAACCTTGACCTGAAGGACATGCCATGAACCCGCTTCACCCCTTGACCATCCCCACGTACCGTCAGCTGTTCGCAGCGATGGTGCTGACCATCTTCGCCCAGGGTGCCTGGGCCCTCTACCTTGCCATGCAGACCCTCGACCTGGGCGCCACGCCAGCCGCCCTGTCGGGTGTCGTAGTCTGGAGCGGCATTGGCCTGCTTGCAGGATCCCTCCCAGCTGGCGTAATCGCAGACCGGTTCCCCAATAAGTCCGTCATCGTGAGCGTGCTCACCCTGAACCTCACCATCGCGACCGCGACGTCCACGGCAGCAATCCTCGACATTGTCACCTTCTGGATGCTCGCGGTCTCCGCGTTCATCATTGGCACTTCAACCGCATTCTTCTTCCCCGCCTACACGGCGCTGGTGCCAGTCCTGGTGGACGGCGACGACTTAATGGCCGTCAACGGCCTCGAAGGCGCCGCCCGCCCGTTGGTCGGACAGGCAATTGCGCCCGCCGCCGTCGGAGCGGTCATCGGTGCCAGCATGCCCGCCGCGGGCGGGTACCTCATCGCCGGCGCGCTCGGACTCGCCCTGATCGCCGCCCTGCGGCTTCCTGCCCCTTGCTCAGCCGAGACCGACGCCGAAGCTCCGGCCACCTCTGCGCTGCGGGACCTGCTCGACGGGTTCGGCTACGTCGCCCGCACGCGCTGGGTTCGCTCCAGCGTGCTGTTGGCGGCCGCCATGGGCCTGGCCGTGACCGGTCCGCTGGAAGTTCTCCTGCCCGCGGTCATACGCTCGACCCATGACAACGGTCCGGCTGTGTACGGAGTCGTCCTCGGAGTTCTGGGCGTCGGCGGCCTGGTGGGTTCCCTCGTCGCCGGCTCATGGCCCACCCCCTCACACTTCCTGCCCGTAATGGTCGGCGCATGGGTACTCGGCTGCCTTCCACTGGCCATCCCCGCACTCACCAACAATCCGTGGATCATCAGCGCCGGACTGGCGGTCTACGGTGCGTCGATCGGAGTCGGGATGGTCATCTGGGGCACGGTCCTGCAGGAACACGTACCGCTGGAGATGCTCGGCCGAGTCGCCAGCCTCGACTTCTTCATCTCCATCGCCTTCATGCCACTGTCCATCGCACTCACCGGACTCCTCAGCCGACACATCGCCGCTGCCAGCTTGTTCATCGCCGCCGGACTCGTGCCGCTCGCCACGACGATCCTCCTTGCAGTCCTGGGGCAACTCCGAACGCCGCGGACGACGCCCGTCGCAGCAGGTGAGGAGTGATGCACGCCAACGCCACCCTGACACCTCGCCACCGGCTCAAGGTGGCCCAGCTCGTCGTCGACGACGGTTGGCCCATCAGCGAAGTCGCCGCCCGCTTCCAGGTCTCCTGGCCGACCGTGAAGAGGTGGGTCGACCGCTATCGCGCCGGCGAGTCGATGCAGGATCGCTCGTCCCGGCCGAAGACCTCACCGAACAAGACGGACAAGGCGACGACGAAGCGGTGCGTCAGCCTGCGGATACGGCTGCGTGAGGGCCCCGTGCAGCTCGCCGCCCGACTCGGCATCGCGCCCTCGACCGTCCACCGCATCTTGGCCGGTGCCCGACTGAACCGGCTCTCCTACATGGACCGCGAGACTGGCGAACCGATCCGCCGGTACGAACACCCCCACCCCGGCTCCCTGGTCCACGTGGACGTGAAGAAGCTCGGGAACATCCCCGACGGCGGCGGCTGGCGCTACGTCGGCCGCCGCCAGGGCGACCACAACCGAACGGCGACACCGGGTAAGCCGAAGAGCAAGTGGCACAACCCCAGGCTCGGGTACGCGTTCGTGCACACCGTCATTGACGACCACTCCCGCGTCGCGTACACCGAGGTCCACGACGACGAGACCGCCGTCACCGCGGTCGGGGTCCTGCATCGGGCTGTGGCGTGGTTTGCCGATCGCGGCGTCGCCGTGGAGCGGGTGCTGTCCGACAACGGTGGCGCCTATCGCTCGCACCTGTGGCGGGACACCTGCGAGGCCCTCTCGATCACCCCGAAGCGGACGCGTCCGTACCGGCCGCAGACCAACGGCAAGGTAGAGCGCTTCCACCGGACCATGGCCGACGGGTGGGCCTACGCCCGCTGCTACACCAGCGAGCAAGAACGACGCGACGCCCTGCCGGATTGGCTGCACCAGTACAACCAGCACCGCCCGCACACGGCCTGCGACAACCAGCCGCCGTTCTCACGATTGATCAACGTCCCCGAGCAGTACATCTAGCCGCCTATTTACTTCTTGCGAGCCTGACCCGGCTTCGGAGCCGGCTTGGACGGCTTGGAAGAGATCTTCTTAGCGTCGTCAGCGTTCTTCTTCTCGGTCTTGACCTCGTCGACCTTGATTTGAGCCTGCTTGGAAGCCTCTGCGGCCTTCTCCTCAGTGGTCTCCTTGGCCTCAGCAGCCTTGTCCTTGGCCTCGTCGGCCTTGTCGGCTGCCTTGCCCTTTACCTCTTCAGCCTTTTCCTTAGCCTCGGAAGCCTTCTCTTCAACGGTCTCCTTGACCTCTGCGGCCTTCTCTTCGACCTTGTGCTTAACTTCCTGGGCCTTCTGCTGGTACGGAGCTGGGTCAACCGGGAGCTTGTCGTCCTTGCGCAGCTTCCAAACAATGACACCGACGATTGCTGCAACAACAGCGAAGACCAGGGAAGCGGTTGCGATGCGACCGTTCTTGGCGCGCTGCTCTTCCTTACCGGTTACCTTGTCGATAGCCTTCTGGGTACGCACCTCGAGGTCCTTGCGAGCCTTCTTGGCCTTCTTTTCAGCCTTCTTAGCCTCGCAGCGAGCCTTGCAACGGGTCTTCTTGCCCTTGCGCTTAGCGTCCTTCTCGGCCTGCTTCGCAGCCTTCTTAGCCTGCTTCTTGGTCTCCTTGGACTTCGTCTCAACCTTGCCGGTCAGTTCTTCGGCCTGCTCAGCGAGCTGATCGCGGGCGTCGGAAACCTTTTCCTTAACGTCTTCCGCCCAATTGGTTGCTGCGTCCTTTGCTGCCTCGTTCTGTGCAGCTGCCACCTTCTTAGCCTCCTGCATCGTGTCGTAGAGCTCTGCAGCCTTCTTGTCCCGGTAATCCGAGTAGCTGTCGTAAGCGGACTTCAGTCCCTTGACAGCCAGCGAGATTGCGTTGGGGTTCATGACTCTCCTTTATTAGTGCGTCGCCAACAGGCATCGCCTTTAATTCTCAATCAATGATTAATACTGCTGCGGCGCCAGTGCCTCTGAGACCAAGATGCTTCTAAGTCCAAGAGCTAGGGCCCAGATAGGCCTAGCGCCGAAATATTTGCAGCAGGCTCACATTCCAGCTTAGGCACTATTTGGCCTCCATGGGGGTCAACGAAGAACTCTTTTCCTTATCTTGAGAAACGTTTTCGCTGGTTTCTGCCACGGAGAAACTCACCAGTAGGAGCAATTGGCCACCAAGGTCGGTATCCTAAGGAATGTGACTATTAAGACTGCTACTGCAACTGTGCACACCAACCATGGCGATATCGTGATTGACCTGTTCGGCAACCACGCGCCGAATACCGTCGACAACTTCATCGGCCTGGCAGAAGGCACCAAGGAGTACAAGGGGCAGAACGCCTCTGGCACCGAGTCCGGCCCGTTCTACGATGAGGCCATCTTCCACCGCATCATCGCTGGATTCATGATTCAGGGTGGTGACCCGCTGGGCACCGGCACCGGCGGCCCGGGCTACATGTTCGACGATGAGATCCACCCGGAGCTCCAGTTCGATCGTCCGTACCTGCTCGCTATGGCAAACGCCGGCAAGCGCGGCGGTCGTGGCACCAACGGTTCCCAGTTCTTCATCACCGTTGTTCCGACCCCGCACCTCAATGGCGCTCACACCATCTTCGGTGAGGTCGCTGATGACGCCTCGAAGAAGGTTGTCGACGAGATCGCTCGTGTGGCTACGGATCACTGGGATCGCCCGCTGGAGCCGGTCGTGATTACCTCCATCGACATCGAGAAGTAATCCGCTAGCTTCTACGCTCTTTAACCCGTCCGGTTGTTCCGGGCGGGTTTTTTCATGCCCATTTTCGCTTTACGACGGCCCGTAACTTCAATGTTGTGTTTAGGGGTAGTGGGGGTAGTAGCACATCGTGTTAATTCTCCACATGTCCACAGCCCTGTGGACAAAATACTCCACTGTTCACCTAGGTGAACACGGGCCAAGAAGCACGTTACGGGTCCCAATTTTCACAAATTACAACAATTCACAGTTGTCCACAGACTTGTGCACATGTGTGGATAATTCCATTCTTGTAATTTACGAACCAGCGTTCGAAAGTGGTCGAACTCCGCAGAATATTGGAGTTACGCATAACTTGACTTGCAACTATGTTACTTGTTCACAGAGTTATCCACAGGCTGTGGATACTGTGGACACAGGGGATAGAACCAAAGTTGTCATGCTTTACGGTTTCTGTCACGTAACCCGTGAGAAATTTGGGACGAAATCTCTCCACAGTTATCCACAAATTACATGATTGTTACACAGGTTTCTGTGGATAACTTTTTTGCGTGATCAGTAGGAGGGAAATCCTCATTCGCCGAAAAACGTGTGGGAAACGGGGGTATTGACGGGGGTGAATTGACCTGGGTTTTTAGGCATGAAAAAGGCGCATCCAATAATGGATGCGCCTGAGGAGTGCGGTGTATTAGAGCTGACTAACGCCAACCCATAGTCATCAGCAGACCAACAATGAAAAGACCAAAGCCGATGACGTAGTTCCATGCGTTCAAAGTCACCATGAACGGAATATGCGGACCCGCGATGTAGTTGACCAGCAGCCAGCCCAAACCAATCAGCATGAACCCGAACATCAGCACCTTGTACCACACCGGTGTCTGAGTGCTATTGATTTTGACCGGGGTACGGCTGACAGAGGAGCCACCGGATTGTGGTGAATTAGTGCTTTCAATCTTTGCCTTAGGCATAGCGCTTTAAACTCCTTAGGTTGTGGTCAGCAGGTTGCGATCAGCGCGGTATCTACACTCCCGCGGTATATGCATAATTGTAAACTTTGCATCCGAACTTACCAGTGAAGTTCGCAGGCAGTAGAATTCCCAGTTATGCAGATTCTCGTCGTCGATAACTATGACAGCTTCGTATTCAATCTGGTCCAGTACATAGGCCAGCTCGGCGAAACGGTTACTGTCTGGCGCAATGATGATGCGCGTCTCCGCGATGTTGACGACGTCGTAAAGCAATTTGATGCAATCCTACTGTCGCCCGGTCCCGGTGAGCCGTCCAATGCGGGATGGACAGAGGACATTATTCGCGCGGTGAGCAGGCAGGACGAGCCGACACCGGTGTTGGGTGTGTGCTTGGGTCACCAGGCGATTGGTGAGGTCTTTGGTGCGCAGGTCGTGCGTGCCGACGAGCTGTTGCACGGCAAGACCTCCCCGGTCACTCATGACGGCACGGGTGTTCTGGCCGATGTGCCCAGTCCTTTTATTGCCACGCGCTACCACTCGTTGACGGTGGATCCGAAGACGTTGCCGGAGGAACTCATTGCCCCGGCATTCACCGATTCGGGCATGCTGATGGCGATGCGCCACCGCGACCTGCCGATTCACGGCGTGCAGTACCACCCGGAGTCGGTACTCACCCAGTACGGGCACCGCATGCTGGTCAATTGGCTGCGACTGGCCGGCGGCGAGTACACCGAGGAACTCCTGGCGGAGTTGGAAGAGCAGCAGGCGGTGTACCAGCGCGCCTTCTCAGACGTGCTGGCACACTAGCCGCTAGTTAGGCAGCAGATCCGGCAGCCTTATGGGAGGTTCCGGAGCAGGCCGTTCCTCTGAAGAGCTCTCCGGGGCGACCCCCAGCCGGTAGACGCGTAGGGTGACCTCGCCGTCCTTGTTGAGCTTGGATCCGGCCGACGGGTTGGCTTTCTCCACGTGGTCGACCTTGGACAGATCCAGCGTGGTGACTTCCTCGGTGCGGATAGTTCCCTCGAAGCCGGCATCGGTGAGTGCCTTCTCCGCATCGCGGAGAGTCTGGCCCTCAACTCGTGGCATCTTAATTTGGTTGCCGCGCGAAACGTGCAGCTCGACAGTCGTTCCGACGGTGAGCTCCGTGCCCTTCTGGGGAACCTCAACAACGGTTCCCTGTTCCTCAGTGGAGTCAACCTCCACCACCTCGACAACGAAACCAGCGGACTCGAGGGTCGTGCGGGCGGAATCCAACCTCTGACCAGTGACATCCGGAACAGTCTTGGTCTCGATACCGGAGGAGACAGTCAAAGTTACACGGGTTCCCTTCGACACCTGAGAACCGGCAGCTGGAGACTGCTCGATGACATTGCCGCGCGGAACGTCCTCACTCGGTTCCTCTTGCAGCTTCGGATTGACGACAAGCCCCGCCTCCTCGAGTAGGCGGCGAGCTTCCTCGGCCTGTTTGTCGCGTACATCCGGCACATTGGTCAACTCTGGGCCCGAAGATACGCGCAGCTTGATACGAGATCCCTGCGGCAACCCCGATCCGACGCCCGGTTCGGTGGCAATCACCGTGTCTCGGGGCACATCTGGGTTCGGCTCGTCGACGCGGTTGACCACGAAACCAGCCTGCTCGAGAACCTGCGTCGCCTCATTGACATTTAGGCCCTCGACCTGCGGAATGGCAACGGTCTCGACCTCGGTGGACGAGTTGAAAAGCTGGTAGGCGCCGTAGCCGACACCGCCAAGAGCGACCAGCGCAGCAGCCGCCAGTGCGACAGTCTTTCCTGCGCCACCCTTCTTTTTCTCAGGCTCGTCAGTGTTAGCAATCTGAGCAGGGGCTTCCGGTTGGGCAGCTGCTCTCTCCGGTTCCGGAGCAGGGACAGGGGCCGGGGCCGGAGTTGCCTGCTGTGCAGGGGTCACCCGGGTCTCAGCATCCGATGGAGCTGCCGGAAGGAATTCGGTGGTCTTCGCATCGTCGTCATGCGCGCCGTGGTGCGCCAGCGCCAACGGATCCTCGCCGCGTGCAAGACGACGCAAATCCTGGGCGAAGTCCTCTGCAGAGTCGTAGCGCTCCATCGGATCCTTGGCCATCGCGGTCAGAAGCACCGCGTCGAGGGCCTGAGCCGTGTTTGGGTCGGTGTTGAGCTTCCCCGAAGGCCGCGGCGGCTGGTCCTGAACGTGCTGGTAAGCGACAGAAAGAGGGGTTTCGCCGGTGAACGGCGGGGCGCCCGTGACGGCCTCGAAAAGTACGCAGCCGACAGCGTAGATATCGGAACGGGCGTCGGCGGTCTTACCGCGCGCCTGCTCCGGCGAGAGGTATTGCGCGGTACCCAGCACCGCCGCAGTCTGCGTCATCGTGGTGGAATCACCGAGCGCGCGAGCGATGCCGAAGTCCATCACCTTCACCTTGCCGGTGTTGGTCAGCATGATGTTCGCCGGCTTGATGTCACGGTGAATAATGCCCGCATGGTGGGATGCCGTCAGCGCATCACACACCGATGCCATGATCGATGCGGCTTTCTTCGGGTCGAGCCGCCCCTCACGACGAACAAGATCACGCAGGGTCTCGCCCTGAATCAGCTCCATGACAATGAAAGGCACGCGCCCCATCGGGCTATCCGTCTCGCCGGTGTCGTACACCGACACGATCGACGGGTGATTCAGCAGCGCTGAGTTTTTCGCTTCACGACGGAACCTTGCGAGGAAGTTCTCATCCCTGGCAAGGTCGGCCCTCATCATCTTGACCGCGACAGAGCGACCGAGAACAGTATCTTCAGCGCGGTAGACATCGGACATGCCGCCAACGCCAATGAGCTCGCCGAGCCGATAACGGCCGGAGAGGAGATCGTCATTGCCAGACATTGTTCGTCAGTCCCTTCGGAAGGATTTCCACCAAAACATCTTGTACCTGAATATTACTGTGCATCTGGAGTCCCCAAGGTATTACCGGAGTCATTTCCCAAGGGCAATTGAATACCGGGTAGACCACCGCCACTGGAGTCGTCGCCACTGTTGTCGCCACTGTCGTTGCCCGAATCCTGAGTCGGTTCGGACGTATCCGGAGCGGTCTCGCTGGTGTCCTGCTCAGTGGAGCTGTCAGAGGCACCGTCATTGTTGCCGCCGTAGTTTTCACCAGAGTTGCCGCCGTCGTTATTTCCCCAGTTACCGGAATTGTCGCCCGACCAACCGTAACCAGAACCGTCGTTGGGGTCGGTGTTTTCCTCTGTGGTCTGCTGCTGTGACTGGTTCGGAATGTACTGCTCCAAGTTCGGAATGGTTGGCAGTGAACCGGTAGTCGACAGCGAATAGACGACCGCGATAGCACCGGCCAGCAACACTAGCAGCACCAACAGCACAATGCTGCCGCAGCCACAACCGCAGCCGCTGCGCTTCTTTGCCGGCTTACGCTGTCGGGCGGGTTGCTGCGGTGGCCGCTGCGGTTGCTGCGGTGGCTGCGACACCGGCATGGGCGGTCGCGTCATGGCACCGAGTTCGGTGGTCGCCGGGTTGGCAGCGTTGGATTGACGGTGCACCGTTGGGGTCACACCACGCGGCTGTGGTGGGCGGTGCCCCGCGCGCACTCGCAAAACAGCCTGTGCCAGCTCACGGCCATCGGCATAGCGACGCTGCGGATCCTTGCGCAGCATAATGCCGATAAGTTCGCGGATATGCGGATTGACCGTCGGCGCCAACGCAGGTGGTGCCTCGTTGATGTGTGCCACGGCAACCGCGACGGTGGAGTCGCCCTGGAAGGGCCGGGCGCCGGCCACCATTTCGTAGGCGACACAGCCAAGCGAGTAGATGTCTGTCGCCGGACTCACCTGTTTGCCCTGTGCCTGCTCCGGTGAGACATACTGCGCGGTACCGACGACCATGCCGGTACGCGTCAGAGGCACCGCTTCAGCGGCTTTGGCAATGCCAAAGTCGGTAATCTTCACGGTGCCCTCCGGCGTCACCAGGAGGTTGCCCGGCTTAATGTCGCGGTGGACAAGGTTCGCAGCGTGAATTGCCGACAGGCCGTGTGCAGTCTGCTCTAGCACGTCGAGCATCAGGTGCTCTGGCAGGGTGCGACGTCGCTGCAGCACCTGCGACAGAGATTCGCCACGGATGTACTCCATGACGATGTAACACGCGCCGTGGCTGCCGATGTCGCCTTCCTCGTAGGTGACAATCTTCACCACGTTTGGGCTGTTGACGCTGCGCGCAGCGGCGGCTTCGTTCTGGAAACGCTGCCGGAACTCGTAGTTGTCCGAGTACTCCTGGTTCAGAAGTTTGATTGCAACCAGTTCGCCGCTGGTGGCGTCGTCGGCAAGCCAGACGGTGGACATGCCGCCACGGCCGAGCAGACGGCGAACGTGATATCGGTCGCCAACGATGTCTTGAACTTGGTGGGCATCCATGCTTATCGACCCGCCTGTTCGACCGCGTCAATGAGTGCACGGCCAATCGGGGCAGCAACGGAGGCGCCGGTAGCGCCCTGGCCCTGGCCGCCACCGTTTTCCACGACGACAGCCACGGCGACATCGGAGTCCGGCGCGAAGGCGATGTACCAGACGTGCGGTGCGTACTCGCCGCGGACAGCACCGTGTTCCGCGGTACCGGTCTTGGAGGCAATACGCGAACCGTTACCGCCCGAGTGCGACTCGGAGCCGCGCATCAGCTCAGTTACGGTCTCCGCGACCTCCGGCGAAATCGCCTCGCCGGCTTCAATCGGCTTAAAGGACTTGATTTCGGAGAGGTCGGCACCGCGCACCGATTTGATGATCTGGGGTTCCATGCGCACGCCGCCGTTGGCAATCGTGGCGGCGATGATGGCGTTGTCCAGCGGCGTGAAAGACACGTCGCGCTGACCAATGGAGGTCTGACCCAGCGAGGACTGATCCGGAATATCACCGACAGCGGAGGGCTGAATCGGCAGGCCCGCGTCATCGTGGGTCTCACCGATGCCGAATCGCTTAGCGACGTCCTTGAGCGCATCGGCCCCGTACTGCATACCGAGCTCAGCGAATGCCGTATTACAGGACTGCGCGAAAGCCTGGCGGAGAGTTGTAGTAGCCCCACCACAGGTCGAGCCACCGTAGTTCTCCAACGTAGTGGTGGTATCCGGCAGCGTAATCTGCGGTGCGCCAGTGACCGAGGTGTCCGGGGAAGCGCCTTGCTCCAGTGCCGTGACCGTGGTCAACACCTTGAAAGTGGAACCCGGCGGCAGCGGACGCTGAGTGGCGTGGTTGAGCAGCGGTGCGCCCTCATTGTTATTGAGGGACTGCCAGGTACTCTCGTCGCCGGCGGCGATGTCATTCGGGTTGAACGACGGTGTGGAGGCCATCGCGAGAATTTCACCCGTCGATGGGCGAATGGCGACGGCGGAGCCGACGTAGCCGCGTTCAGCGAGTTGTTGGTACGCAGTCCGCTGAGCGTTCGGCAACAGCGTCAGCTCCGTGGAGGCCCCAGAGGGTTCCTTGCCCGTGACCATGTCGAGGGCGCGGGAGGTAAACAGCGAAGGGTCGCTGCCGTTCAAGATCTCGTTCTGAGAGCGTTCGATACCGGCGGAGCCGTAGATGTCCGACAGGTATCCGACCACCGCGGCATATGCCTCCGGGTCGGTGTCGTAGCTGCGGTCATAGAAGCCGCTCTCGCCCTTGACCGAGTGGGCCAGAATGTCGCCGTCAGTGGTGATTTGGCCGCGAGGTTTGGACTTTTCCTCCAGGAACTGGCGGCTATTCAGCGGATTGTGGGCGTACTTATCCTGCTGGAAGCCCTGGATGTAGGTCAGGTTCGCCAGTAGAAGAACGAAGAGTCCGAGAACGACAACAAAGATTTGGCGAATGGTTTTATTCATCTACTGGTTCACCTCCTGAGATGCGGTGGCATTGTCGTTGAGGCCCGAAGGGTTGCTTGGAATACCCCAGGGGCGGTTGGCCTCGTCAGAGACGCGCAGCACGATGGCCAACATGATGTAGCTGGCCAGCAGTGAGGAACCACCGGCTGACATGAACGGAGTAGTCAGACCGGTCAGCGGCATCAGCTTGGAAACACCGGCTGCAACCACGAACAGCTGAATGGCCATCGAGAATGCGACACCGGCCGCCAGCAGCTTGCCAAAGGAATCACGTACCGCCAAGCTCGCCGAAATACCGCGGGAAATCAGAATCGCGAACAGCAGGATGATGGCACTCAGGCCGGTAAAACCGAGCTCCTCACCAAAGGCCGAGAGGATGAAGTCAGAGTGTGCCACCGGAATGTTCTGTGGGTAGCCCTGGCCCAGACCGGTGCCACCGATGCCACCCCAGCTCATGCCGAACAGACCCTGGGAGAGCTGGTAGCCACCCTCGTCGTAGGAGCCCAACGGATCCAGGAAATGCGTGACTCGCGCCTGAATCTTGTCCGAAACCATGTAGACACCGACAACGCCGACGGTCACCAGCACCATGCCGATGATCAGCCAGGAACCACGACCGGTGGCAGCGTAGAGCATTGCCAGCACAGTGCCGAAGAGCACCAGCGCCGGGCCAAAGTCATTCTGCAGAGCCATGATGACGGTAGCGATGCCCCAGATCAGCAGAATCGGACCCAGGTCGCGAACACGCGGGAAATCAATGCCCAGGAAACGCTTGCCCGCCACATTGAACAGCGAGCGCTTATTCACCAGCAGCTGAGCAAAGAAGATCAGCAGCATGACCTTGGCAAACTCACCCGGCTGCATGGAGAACGGGCCGATGGAAATCCAGATGCGGGCATCAGCATTAATCGACGACGGCCACACCAGCGGTAGCGCCAACAGAATCAAGCCGCCGAGACCCAGCAGATACGAGTACTGCGACAGCGAGTGATGGTTGCGCAGCAGGACGATCACGCCGATAAACAGTGCGACACTGAGTACGGTCCACATGATCTGGTTGCGCACCAACGAGGTGTCATTGGCCAGGTCGAGGCGGTGAATCATCACCAGCCCCAAGGCATTGAGCGTTGCTGCAACCGGCAGCATCACCTGATCGGCGTTGGGCGCCACAAAGGTCAGCGCGATATGCGCCACTGCAAAGATCACAAAGAATCCGCCAATGATGTAAAAGACATCTGCGGTCAGAGAGTTGCCCTGAGCCAGTTCCAGTGAAATTAGTGCCAAAAGCAACAATCCTGCCGACAGCAGCAGCAGGAGCATTTCCTTCATCCGAAGCTGTCGCTTCGTGGTAGTTTCACTCATTTTCGCACCTGCCTACAGTTGACTCCTGGCTTCGAGCCCAGCTTTTCATCCTTCTTGTCATCGTCGGAAACGGACAGACATACCGGCAGTGCCGACTCCGCCAAACGGCCAATCTGGTCGCTGACACCGTCGTAGGAATCAGCCGGCAGACCTTCCAGCGAATTGCGTGCCGCCGGTGAGAGATCTTCCGGCGTCATGATGTGGCAGTCGACCTTCTCCTTCGCCGTCCCAGCCGGAGGAAGCTGAACTTTGTTGTCATCGGTCAAACAGATGAACTGATGTGGCTCTTGCAGATCGAAGCCCAGCAAACTGCCGGGCACGCCGTGCATCAGCTGCACCTGCCCGTCGACCACCGCGAGATGGTACATCGACTCCTTCTTCTGCCAGCCCCAAATACCAAGGCCGACCAACCCGGCCACCAGCACCAGCACCACAGAAATAACTAGCCACTTGCCCTTGGAAGCTTTCTTCTCCGGCGCCGAAGTCACTGCAATTTCCTGCGACTTCCGCGGGCGGAGTGCCGCCGCGCGTCCCGCTGACGTATTGGGGCGGGGGAGTTCCTCCTCCGCACTCTGTAGGGCACCGGCCAGGGCGGGCTCGTAAGGCGTGCGTGCCGACGAATCGACAACATCGGCAACCACCACGGTGATGTTATCCGGACCACCGGACTTCAACGCGTAGTCAATGAGCTTGGTAGCGGCCTCGTCCGGAGTGCCCTCCGAGAGCACATCCTTGATGGTGTCCGCGGACACTGGATCGGATAGACCATCCGAGCACAGCAGGTAGCGATCGCCCTCGTGAACATCGCGATAAGACAAAGTAGGCTCCACCGGGCGACCGGTGAGAGCCTTCAAAATCAGTGAGCGCTGAGGGTGAATTGCCGCTTCTTCTTCGGTGAGATTGCCCTCATCCACCAGGGACTGCACATAGGTGTCATCCCGGGTAATGCGGATGAGCTCCCCGTCGCGCAGCAGATAGCCACGCGAGTCACCGACATGGCACATGCCCAGGCGGGTACCGTCGAAAAGCAGAGCAGTCAGCGTAGTGCCCATGCCTTGCGTAGAGGGGTTCTGCTCAATTTCATCCGCGATGGAGTTATTGCCCTCCATGCAGGCGCTGCGCAGGGACTCGAGCAAATCGGGGCCGGGCTGATCATTGTCCAGCCGAGAGACGGCCGCAATCATCAGCTGAGATGCGATTTCTCCGGCGGCGTGGCCACCCATGCCGTCGGCAAGCGCGAGCAGACGCGAACCCGCATAGGCGGAGTCCTCGTTGTTCTGTCGGATGAGGCCGCGGTCAGAGCGGGCCGTGTAATTCAGAGCAAGACTCATGGTTGCAACCTCAAAGTTGTACGGCCAATACGAAATTCCATACCCGAAGCCAGGCGTTCCGGCTGTTCCACGCGCTGGCCATTGAGGAATGTGCCATTGCGGGAGTCCAGGTCTTCCAGGTACCAGATGCCGTCGCGGTTGATGACGCGAGCGTGCTGGCCCGAGGCGAAGTCATCGTTGAGGACGAAGGCATTCGACTCTGAACGGCCAATAGTGATGTCGCGTTGGTTGTTTAGGTTCATGCGCGAACCCGCCAGCGGCCCGGAGGTGACAAGGAGCTGATGTGGAGTCTGCGAGCGCTGGAAACGCTTGGCCGGAGCACTGCTGGCCTGCCGAAGTGGGCGCAGCGGAGCCGAGCCTGTTGTTTCTGTACGCAGGGTGCGAAGCGTCATCCAAATGAAAAACCACAGGACGACCAGCACGCCGATGCGCGAAAGCAGAAAAACGATAGCTTCCACGTCCGAGGAACCTCCTTATGTAGAGCTGGTGGGTCCGCAAACCGAACACACGGACGTAATTATTCCAGGAATGTGTCGGCAAACCTAGGGCAGTGGCATGTGAACCTGGTGAACCTCACTACTTAGCGGATCTGAATCAGCGGATTTAACTAGCGGATCTGAACTTCGAGAACAGAATGTCCCAACGAGATTTCGTCGCCGTCGGCCAGCAGCCAGTTCTCAATGGGTTCGCCATTGACAATGGTGCCGTTGGTCGAATGCAAATCGACGAGCACAGCGTCCTGGCCATCCCACGTGATCTCGGCATGCTGGCGGGAAACACCAGTATCCGGGAGGCGGAAGTCGGAAGCGGTGCCGCGGCCGATGATGTTCGAACCATGGCGCACCTCAAATACGCGCGAGGAGCCGTCCTGCAACAGCAGGGTGACGGTCTTTTCCTGGGACTGGTCTTCACTCACGGCCGCGCTGCTCAGCTCAGTTGCCGCTTCCGGGTCGACCGCGGGGATGGGGCGGGAAGCGGTGGGGAACTGCTCAGCTTCCGGCTGCGGGTGGTAGGCGGCAGAGGTCTCTGCAGCTTGGGGTTCATCATCGCTTTGCGACGGGGCTGCGTCAGTGTTGGCATCATCGGCACTGTCCTCGAATGGGACGAACTCCGAGGTGCCCACGGTGTCCTCGGTGAAAGTGCTGGCCGTCTTCAACTGGCCGGTGTGGAGAGACTCCACTGCCTGCAGGTGGACGCTAATGGAACCGGTGAAGCCCCAGCCGTTGTTACGGCAGTAGCGCGTCATGCGGTCAGCCAACTGATTCGGCAGGTTGGGCTCGGACGCAGAAAGGTTCTTGTAGTCGGCAGCGCTGATGCCAATGCGGAAATCATTGGGTGCCAAGTACTGACCGTTGGCGTCCTGCATCAGGAAGTCTTCAATTTCCTGCTTCAGGCATTCTTCTAACTCATTCGGGACAACCTTGCCGCCGAACACGCGCGCAAAGCTGTTATCGAGCCCGCGCTGAAGCGAGCTATCGAGCTTGCGGATGCGTCCTAGGAAATCCATCTGACTAAAGAAATTCGCCTTCTCCCGCCAAACCGCGGCGGGTTACGTGAAAAAAATGTGCACAAAAATTATCGATACTTAAGCAACAGTATAGAGCCCTACACCTTCAGTTAAGGGCTAGGAACTGCTGAGGTTTATCAAATAGTGACGACGGTTGTGGGGGAAGTTGCTATTGCTAAGTGCTGAAAAGTGCTGAAAAACGCGCGCTGGCCTGGGGATTTGGTGGTGTATTAGCGCGGGGTGTTATAGTTCTATTCGTTCCCACGGGCGAGTGGCGGAATGGCAGACGCGCTGGCTTCAGGTGCCAGTGTCCTTTACGGACGTGGGGGTTCAAGTCCCCCTTCGCCCACAGCGAAGATCCTCGGAAGTGTAAAAGCTTCCGAGGATTTTTTGTTTCTGGGGTTGGGGTTTGGGTTGAAGCAGAGGGTTAAACGACAAAATGTGTGTCTGGCTCGGCG
>NZ_KV795645.1:0-15675 GCF_001809065.1 Corynebacterium sp. HMSC055G02
GTCATAAACTCGCACAGTTTCACATTTGCAGCCCGTTGAGCTGGGCGTGGACCCCGCCTTTCCACACTGTTGGTCGTTGATTTCCATCGCGACGGAGCCCCGCGTGCACGGACTCCGTCGCTTCCTGTTACTCTCCGGCGAATGTCTCCAACTGCCGAATAGCGCCGGAGACAATCAGGAGATCACCTGCGGAAATGCGGTCGTCGGCAAGCGCAGGGCGGAATCGCTGACCGCGCTTTTGTACGGCGACAACCGTAATCGGTGCGCTCTGGTTAATCTCCGCCACCGTCTTATCCAGGCAGTGGATTGGCGGCGCGACCTTGCCTACTGCGTAATCGCGGTCGAACTCCAGGAAGTCCTGGACCTTGCCGCCGATGAGGTGCGCAATACGACGACCGGTGTCGGCCTCCGGGCGAATGACGTGGTGCACACCAATCTGGCCCAGGATTTTGGCGTGGGCCTGGTTATCGGCCTTTGCCCAAATCATGGGCACCCCCATATCCACCAGCGCAGACGCGGTCAGCAATGAAGCCTCAATGTCACTGCCGATGGCGATAACAACACGTTCGGCTTCATCGACACCGAGCTGCTTCAGTACCTCCGGCATGGTGGTGTCGGCGGTGACCACGTGGTCGAAGGTCGAGGACAGCTCCTGAACCACCTTTTCGCGATGGTCTACGCAGAGAACCTCGATACCGCCAGCGACCAGCTCCTCGCCGAGTGCCTGTCCGAAACGCCCCATACCGAGGATGACAACAGGCGAAGAGCTGGCTTGGTTGGAGAAATGATCTGCAAAACCAGCAAACGGGTTGAATTTCGAGTTAGCCAATGAAGGGCCTTTCTTCTGGATATTCGTAGACGCGCTGGCGTGGGCGGGCGGCCAAGGCCGTCGCCAAGGCGATTGGGCCAACACGTCCGGTGAACATCAGCACGATGAAGATTGCCTGTGCTGCCACCGGCAGGTCGGCGGTAATACCTGTGGAAAGGCCTACCGTGGCGAAAGCACTGATTACTTCAAAAAGAATTTGGTCAGTAGAAAACTGTGGTGCTAGGAAACTGACGGCGATTACTGCCAGGAATACCTGGCCGATACCGAAGGCAAGGACAACGAGAGCCTGGCGCAGCACCTTTGGGTTGAGGCGCCGCCTAGCCACGGACACGGAGGTGTCACCGCGAATCTCCGCGAGAACAGCGGCGAGAATGACTGCCGACGTCGTGATTTTCACGCCACCTGCAGTACCGCCGGTGCCACCACCAATGAACATGAGGAAGTCAGTGCCCAGCAGTGTCGATGGATGGAACTCCGCGTAATCGAGCGCGTTGAACCCCGCGGTACGCGGGCTCACACCAGCGAAGAATGAGTTGAGTATCTTCTCCCCCGCGGTGAATCCAGACATGGCATTGGACCACTCCCCAAAAGCCACCATGAGCGTACCCAAAGCAATCAGCAGAATCGTGCCTTTAATGGTGAAGCGAGTAGTCAGCGACCAGCGTTTAGGCAGCTGTCCTCGAGTGCAGACACTAAGCCACGCTTTGCCGTGCCGCCAGGCCTCGAGCAAAACAGGAAAACCCAGACCACCCACGATGAGGGCGAAGGCCAGTGGCAAAAGCACCCAGGCATCGCTATAGAACCCGATGACATTGTCGGTATACAGAGCGAAACCGGCGTTGTTGAAGCTTGAGATGGCATGGAACAAGCCTTCCCATGCAGCCTTTCCCCAGCCATACCCGTATCCGGAGTGGAACCGCAGCGTAAGTGCCACTGCCACCACAAACTCCACCAACAGAGTGAAGCTAACGGCAGCACGGACAACCCACGAAATCTCGCCCATATCCATACCGCGGCCTTCAACGCGGGCACCGGCACGGCGGTTCAGGCCGAGCCTTCCTGCTACGAAGAGGCCGAAAAGTGAAGCCAAGGTCATGAACCCGAGACCACCCAGCTGAATCAACAACATGATGACGACCTTGCCGAAGGTTGACCAATGGGTGGCCGTATCTACGGTGATCAGGCCGGTCAGGCTTGTTGCCGAGGTGGCTGTGAACAGCGCATCAGACAGCGCCGTGGGCAAACACATATCCCCAGGGCTCGGGGCGCACTGCCCCGTGGGATGGCTATTGGCCGCCGAAATCGGCAGCATTAGCAAAACCGTGCCAGCGGTTATCAAGGCGACATAACACCACACCACCAACGTCGTGGGACGAACTCCCCGACGTGTTTTAGTGGCCTGCCGCGACAGCGTAATCACCATCGGAACGTTAGTCCTCGTGGCCAGCGATGTCGAGGGGAATGCTGATATTCCGCCTCTGCATATGCCGGGACTTAGCGGGGAGCTGCTTTACGACCCCAGACACCGGTGCGATATCCCGTACACATTTCGCGCCCCATCCCCGCCCCCACACCCCACCCCGCTTTGGCTACTGCGGAAACCTTGAGTTATGGTCGGGTTCATGATGACACCCCTGATGAACACACCCGCGCCGTGCGGCGCACAGTGGTGGTGGCTCGCTTAAGTCCGCGAGCAACGTCACGTCATCTCATTAATGTCGACGGCAAACCCGTCAAGTACGAGCTCGCAAGAAGATAAATCTGGCGGGCTCTTTTCTTTTATCGGTTCGACGAAGAGAACCAGGGCCCGCTGAAATAAACAACAGCAACGAAAGGCTCTCTTCAATGACTGATTACAACCCCAGCGCGGATGCCATCGCCAAGGCTTCAGCACCGACTGCAACCAGGGTGCCGTCGGCAAGCGTTAACGGCGCGGGCGAGGTGCGCGAAACCCTCTTGCCTGCATTTTTCGGTCGCTTCGGTGGACAGGAAGTGCCGGAGTTCCTGCTGCCAGCACTCGATGAGCTGGAAGCGGCTTACATCGAGGCGATGAGCGATCCGGAGTTCCAGCACGAGCTGGAAGAACTGCGTCGCGATTTCCTCGGCCGCGCAACCCCGCTGTTCGAATGCCGACGTCTATCCACGCCGAACACGACGATTGTGCTCAAGCGCGAGGACTTGAACCACGGCGGCGCGCACAAGGGCAACAACGTGGTCGGCCAGGCGCTGCTGGCAAAGCGCATGGGAAAAACCCGTCTCATTGCTGAGACGGGCGCAGGCCAGCACGGCACGGCCACCGCGATGGCCGCAGCGCTGCTGGGACTTGAGTGCGAGATTTACATGGGCGCGCACGATGTCGCCCGCCAGCACCCCAATGTCGAGCGCATGGAGCTCATGGGCGCGAAGGTCGTTCCCGTCACCACCGGCGAGGCCGGTTTGAAGGATGCTATTGACGAGGCACTGGTCGAGTGGAGCAAGACTCTCGACTCCACTTTCTACCTGCTGGGCACAGCCGCCGGACCGCACCCATTCCCCACTATCGTGCGTGAATTCCAGCAGGTCATCTCGGAGGAGTCACGCAGTCAGATGGCCGAGCGTTACGGCAAGCTTCCCGACGCTGTCATCGCAGCCGTCGGTGGCGGCTCCAACGCCATCGGCGCATTTGCTAACTACATCGACGACTCCGATGTCGCCCTCATTGGCGTCGAACCCGCAGGTGAGGGTCTCGACACCGACCGTCACGGCGCGCCCATCAATGCGGGCAAGACTGGTGTCCTTCACGGCATGCGCTCATTTGTCATGCTTTCCGACGACGGCGAGGTGTTGCCATCGCACTCCATCTCGGCGGGCTTGGATTACCCGTCTGTTGGCCCGGAGCACGGCATGCTGAAGGAGAATGGCCGCGCCAGCTATGTCGGAATTACCGACGAGGAGGCGCTGGAAGCGTTCCAGCTGCTCAGCCGCATGGAGGGCATTATTCCGGCGATGGAATCCTCGCATGCGCTGGCGCAGGCCATTAAGATTGCGCGACTCCGTGAAACCGACCCTGCCGCTGTTAGCGAGCTCGGGCTGCCGGTTCACGAAGGCGATGAGCCTTTGCTGTTGCTCGTGAACCTGTCGGGTCGCGGTGATAAGGATATGGAGCAGGTCCGGGAGTTCCTGAACCAGTAGGAATAACCAGTAGGGATTGCTTCCCCACTAGCTGCCTAGCAGGAATCGGACCAAAGCTAATTCTTGTTAGGCAGCACGGCGATCGTCGGCGGCGATGCCCTGCTTCGGGTTCGCCTCCACGATGGCTTCGGCAAGCAGCGATGCCAGCGCATCCTGCTTGGATTCCTTGCCGTCCTGGAAAATCGGGGACACAGTATCCATAATCTCGTTGAATGCGTTCATCAGAGGTCACCTCTCTTAAGATCTCTTTGATCTTTATTGTTGGACTTCTCCAACCGATTCTTTGCGATTCCGCAGTTGAAACGTCGTTTCATCGAATCGTTTGGAACTTATGACTTGCAACCGTAGACGACAACACAAGACCTGGCAAGCGCTAAACTTTATTTTTAGTTAACCTTTTGTTAACTTTTGGACGCTTTTTAGCTCAGGCACTGAGCCACAAACAGCGCCCCTCGACGCCGCCCCATACCTCGCTTTACTGCCGTTGATAACGGCTTCAAAAATCACGCTTTTACACAACCAAAAACAGGGCGCGGAAGTCTCTTTTGGTCAGACATAAACTATCCCCACTAAAAGCGCTTGCAGCCAGCATTGAATGTGGGTTACACACCGCGCTCAATCGTCACCCCACGCAGGGATAGCCGCCAGTTCCTCAGAGGTCAACCCCATCGACAATTAAAGAAAAAGGGGCCCCTGCCAGCGGAAATAGACCACCGACAGAGCTGCCGGCTGTCAAAGATGCTGCCGCGAAGGCCACCCCACCCCACTATCGACCCAACCCCAGCCTCACTTGATGTGACCGCAGCCACAGAACCCTCAATCTGAGGCAGTTTTTCCGCCTTTACAGCAAACCGGCGATCAAGAAAACAGAGCCCCAACGGCCCCTTCCAGGAATGCCCCCAACATCGGCTCTACCAGCGACCGTCGGTAGAGGGTTTAAAGCAGCGATTCGCCCGTCGAGCACCCTATCTCGCCCGACTGAAAAACACCCCTAAAAGGGTGAGGTAAATCACACCGCGAGCGCCACTAAAAGCCGTTTTAACGACGATCAGTGAACACCCCAATACGCCGAACAGCCTCTTCCATCTCGGACGTCTCACCGGCGAAGCAGAGGCGAACCCACTGATGGCCGTTCTCTGTGTCGAAGTCGATTCCAGGGGCAACGGCCACGCCCGTTGCGGCCAACAGTTCCCGAGCCCAAGTCATGGAGTCGACGGAGTTCGGGTCGTCGTAAAGCCCTGCGATATTGGCGTAGATATAGAAACCGCCGTCGGGTGGGGCGATATTACCGAGACCGACGCGGGGCAGCCCCTCGAGCAAAACGTCGCGGTTGCGTGCGTAACGCGTCACGTGCGAATTGAGCTCGGCAATGGACTCGGGGCTGAACGCTTCCACCGCCGCTGCCTGCGAAATTGCCGGTGGACAGACAGTGAGGTTGGCTTCGAGGCGATCAAGCGGCGCACGCAGCCACTTGGGAACGATTAGCCAGCCAACGCGCCAGCCGGTCATCGAGAAGTACTTACTGACACTGCCGACCACGACCGCCGCGTCGGAGAACTCGCGTGCAGACGCACACTGTCGGCCATAAGTAATGCCGTGATAAATCTCGTCGGAAATGAGCAGGCAATCGTGCTGCTCACACCACTTCGCAATGGCACGCAGCTCGTCGGCATCGATAATGGTGCCAGTGGGGTTGTCCGGGCTGGTGACAATCACGGCCTTGGGCACGCGCGGAAGTGCCTCCAGGTGTTGGGCGGTGAGTTGGAAACGAGTCTCAGGACCACAGTCAATCTCGACAATGTTGGCGCCGAGCGCCTGCAGCGTATTGCGGTATGCGGGATAGCCCGGGCGCGCGAGCACGATGTCGTCGCCAACATCGAGGGCTGCGAGGAAGAGCGCTACGAAACCGCCGGAAGAACCGGTAGTGATGACAACATCAGCGGCTTCCGTGGCCGTGCCGTAGTTTTCACGATGCCAGGCGGCGATGGTTGCACGCAGCTCAGGCGTGCCGACGGCCGCTGTGTAGCCCAGAACCTGATTTTCTAAATCAGCACGCGCACGGGCAATCGCGGCAGCCGGGGCCGCGGTCGCGGGCTGTCCCACGCAGAGGAATAGAGCGTCACCGTGAGTGCGCTGACGCTCCTGTGCGAGCGCGAGAACATCCATCACATGGAAGGGTGCGACCTCACAACGGCGGGATGCTAGGTCGCGCTGGGGCTGGGATGCCTGCGGTGACTGCGAGGAGTTTAACGGCTGCGGTGACTGCGACGACTTTGGCGACTGCGGAGATTCGGCGTGCATACCTTCATCTTTGCAGCCGCCGAGGCCACCCGGGAAATCCAGTTCATCCCGGGTGGGTGCACCAGTGAGGCATCCGAGTGCAGCCGGACCACCTCAAGCATTATTTAGATGGAAATACGGCCCTCAACTGCAGGTAGTGCAATGTCGGTGCGGTAGTGCGAGCCCTCGAGCTTAATGGTCTTGATGGTCTCGTACGCCTTGTCGCGGGCCTCTTCCAGCGTGTCACCAACGCCGATGACGTTGAGCACACGGCCACCAGCGGAGACCAGCTCACCCGCAGCATTGCGGGCAGTACCTGCGTGGAGAATGCCATCTGCCTCACGGCCAGGCTCTGCACCTTCAATGACATCACCCGTGCGCGTCGACACCGGGTAGCCTTCAGCGGCCAGCACAACAGTCAGAGCGTAACCATCACGCCAAGACAGCGGACCGAAGTCCGCCAATGTTCCGGTAGCAGCGGCGTTGAGCAGCTGCGCCACCGGGGACTCCAGCAGCGCCAGCACGGCCTGGGTCTCCGGGTCACCGAAACGGCAGTTGAACTCAATGACAGCCGGGCCGTCCTCGCCCCAGGCCAGACCTGCGTACAGCAGACCCTGGAACGGGCAACCGCGAGCGGCCATCTCACGAGCGACCGGCTCGCAGACCTCGGTGACAATGCGCTCAGTTGCGCCTTCCGGCAGCCAGGACAGCGGGCTGTAAGCACCCATGCCACCGGTGTTCGGCCCCTCGTCGTTATTACCGACGCGCTTGTGGTCCTGAGCCGGCAACAGCGGGACGACGATTTCGCCGTCGACCAGGCAGAACAGGGAAACTTCCGGGCCGTCCAGGAAGGACTCCAGCAGCACCGGGTTACCGGCGGCCAGAACAGCCTTTGCGTGTTCGAGAGCTTCAGCGCGGTCCTTAGTGACCACGACTCCCTTGCCAGCAGCCAGACCGTCATCCTTCACGACCCAGTTCGGGCCAAAGCGGTCAATGGCGGCCTCGATGTCTTCGTCGGAGGCCTCCGGCTGGATGGCCTCTGCCGAGGCGGTCTTTACCCCAGCTGCCTTCATGACGTCCTTAGCGAAAGCCTTGGACCCCTCAATCCGAGCTGCGTCAGCGTTCGGTCCGAAGACTGCGAAACCAGCGTCGCGCAGCGCGTCTGCCACACCCGCGACCAGCGGAACCTCAGGGCCAATAACAACCAAATCGGCCCCAATTTCCTTGGCCAGCGCAACAGCGCCAGCGGGGTCATCCACGACCAGTGGATGCATGGTTGCAATTTCACTCATACCCGCATTACCAGGGGCTACGTGAAGATCAGTAGCCTGCGGGTCCTTACTCATTGCGTACAACAGGGCGTGCTCACGGGCACCGGAGCCAATTACGAGGATGCGCATAGCAATCATCTTACTAATCAGCCCGGATAACTCTCATCGCACCCAACCCCTCAATCCGCTATTCGGGTTACCCTTGGCACATGAGCACAGTATTTACCAAAATCATCAACGGTGAACTCCCCGGTCGTTTT
Source organism: Corynebacterium sp. HMSC055G02 (assembly GCF_001809065.1). Taxonomy (NCBI): domain Bacteria; kingdom Bacillati; phylum Actinomycetota; class Actinomycetes; order Mycobacteriales; family Corynebacteriaceae; genus Corynebacterium; species Corynebacterium sp. HMSC055G02. The sequence goes on from NZ_KV795645.1 coordinate 7,812, forward strand.
GTCTACCGCGATGACAAGGTCGTCGCATTTTTGACCATCGAGCCAATTGCGCCTGGTCATACGCTGGTCGTCCCTGTTGAAGAGGTGGACAAGTGGACGGACGCCTCGCCTGAGCTATGGGCCCACCTCAATGAGGTTGCCCAGAAGGTTGGTCAGGCTGTTGTCTCCGCTTTTGACGCTCCGCGTGCTGGCTACCTCATCGCCGGCTTCGAGGTTCCGCACACGCACATTCATATCTTCCCTGCCCACGATATGTCCGGGTACAACCTACAGTCGGTAGATCGCAATCCTTCCGCAGAGTCCATGGATGAGGCCGCCGCCAAGCTACGGAAGGCCCTCGGGACTGACGAAGACGGAAAGTTGGTGCGCTAATCGCCGCTTCAAACGAGGATTTTCGGGAAGAACAACTTCCGGTAGTCCCTGCCCCTGAAGCGCAGGAACCGGAGGCGCAACAACCGGCTGCAGCTGAAGGATCAGCATCGCTCCCCTATGCCATCTTCCGTCCGCTGCGCGGTGTTTTCGAAGATAACTGGGGAGCCAAAGTGTCCAAATCCCGGCCGTGGCCGGTCATCCTCCTGCATGGAACAGGCCAGGTCAAGGGCATTTGGGAGACCCTCGGCGGTCAGTTACGGGAGGATGGCTGGGCTGTCTTCGCGCCAGATTTTGGGCACCGTGCAACAGACCCCATCAATCAGTCCATCGACATGCTCGTGCCTTACATCAAGGCTGTCCTGCACGCCACTGACGCAAAGCACGCCGTTATCGTGGGGCACTCGCAAGGCGGCTTAATTGCCACCCTGCTTTCTCTGCGCATTTCCAAGTACATCAAGCATGTTGTCTGCCTTGCCGCGCCCAATCACGGCACCAATCTGGGCGGCATCGCTTCCAGTATCACTAAGATCCCCGGCACAAAGTCGCTGATGAGCAACTTTGTGCAGAGCTATTGGGGCGTTTCCGGTTTGGAACAGCTCACGGGTTCAAAGATGGTTTTGAACTCCAATTCCCACGATATCCTCGGTCCCGGTGTTACTTACACCTGCATTGCCACCAAGTATGACCAGCTCATTTCCCCTCCACAGTCCTGTTTCTTGGATGATGGTGACACAGGCATGGTCACCAATCTCTATGTGCAGGACACGTTCCCTCAAGCCATCGTTTTGCATGAGCAGATGGCGCACGATTGGCGCCCCCGCGCGCTTACTCGCGAGGCACTATTCAAGCTGGTAGGCGAGGATTTTGACCCAATCGAGCATGCGGAATAGACCGCTCCTAACGCGGATTTTCCCACCGACAGCCGCACATCCGTCCCTGCCAAATCCAAGTCCAGCGTCGGGGGACCTCAGAGACCCCGTTCCGGTTATCGCACTTCATGGCACGCTCGATAGTCCCGGCGCGTGGGCACCGCTTGCCGACGGACTCCGTGCCCGCGGCCGCCGAGTCTATGTACCGGCCTACGGAGACCGTGGCACTGCTGCCCTCGTAGATTCTGTCGCCGAAGTCGAGGCCTATATCAACGGAGTCTGCACTGAAACGAACTCGGACACGGTCGATATTGTGGCTCACTCGCAGGGTGGGCTACTGGCTTTCCTGCTGTTTACGCGTCTTGCAAACCATGAATGCGAGCGTTTTTCGTTTCGACGTGTCATCAGTGTGTCGGGCTCTGTCGGCGGTGTAAATCTGACTGAGATCTCCCGCATTTTGGGCTGGTGGAATGGGGCTCCTGCCCGCTGGCTAATGGGACAGGCTTTAGCCGATCAAATTGCGGTAGCGGCAGGACAATATGAACTTCCTGCAGCCAACACTGCCCCACACCTCCGAAGGCGCAAGGCAGCCACACCTGACTGGATTAATGTCATCAGCCACCATGACAACCTGGTCATTCCGTGGTCCGATACCGCGCAGAGCTTCCTGCCGGACAGTCGAGCTGTTTTGCTCGAAACCGAGCTGGAGGGCAGGTCTGTTGCGCATTGGAAGCAGCAAACAGACCCCGAAGTGATCGAACTGATCACTCGGCTATTGGCGTAGAGCTTCGACCTAGAACTTGGTCAGCGACTCGCGCGCGGTGACGACATCCGCAAGCAGCTGCTGCGCGGCTGGCGAGGGGTTATCGGAGGTGAGGGCCTCGATGACGACGTCGGGAAGCCCTGCGGCGCGGTAGTCGTCGACAGTGACATCGCCGTACTCGAGGACCCCGTGGAGCCATGCGACTGCACGCGACTCTGGTGAAATGCAGCGTCGTGCGGTGCGTTCCTGCTGGACGAGCACATCACGGTTTTCCACCCCGCGCATCCCCAGCCGTGCAAGAGTGCGAGCAGCAGAGATGAGGTTCTCACCGGCAACACAATCCTGCTGGTTCGGATTGGCCGGCGGCTTCTTACGACCACGACGGCGCACGTAGAGCTCCTGCTGACCAATACCGACCAGGGAGCCATCGCGGTTTCGGATTACAGAGGTGTATGGAACGACCGTCGAATAGCCACCTTCAGTTTCGGCCTTAAGCTTTTCGACCATCTCATCCGGCACCTCTACCTCAAGGTACGCACCATTCTTACCCGGCCGGATAAATTCAAACGACCCAGTTCGCGTCCACGCCTCGTACTTCTTGACATCCAGACGCTGCATAACCAGCGTGCCAAACAGCACATCCGTCATCGAAAACAGTGCACCGCCAAATGCCGCGCCATGCATATTCGCAGTCAGAGCGTTTAGGCGCAGCTCCAATCGCCCCTCAGACCAGTCATCCGCAATCTCAGTGATACGGATGCCGGTGCCAAACAGCGGCGGCCAAATGTTCAGCAAGAACTTTGCCTTAGCCGGGGACATCTCTTTCTCAGCAAGTTTGTACAGGGTGCGTCGCAGCGATGGACCAATAGACATAACTACTTACATTAGGTGTTGACCGGGCGAACGCGGGCATTATTGTCAGAAAACAAAAGTGTGTCAGCTTCAGCACATGCTTTACGACGGTTCCCGCGCCCCACCTTTTATTAAGACAGCGACTATTTCAGCGACTATTTAGGCAGCAAACCGTTCCGCCAGCGTATTGACGCGCAGAGTGAAGAAATCCCGCAATTCCGCGTAGCGGGAATAACCATAAATCCCGCGGTCAGCTGGGTCATCATATTCCCAGCGCTCAGTCTCTACATCTGGCGCGATGTAGTCCGAAACGTCGATTTTCCCCACAACAATGACCACATCCGCACTGTCTGCGAGAGACGGCGTGAGTTGATGAGGATCGCCATCGCACCGTGCCCCCACCTCACAGAGCGCACGCCGCGCGTCTTCATCCAGACCGCGGTCATCATCATCGATGCTGATACCTGCTGACAACACTGTCAGGCCTGGGGCAGCTTGCCGCAGCAGCCCTTCTAGTACGCGTGAGAGTCCCATGTTTGAACTACTGACAAAGAGCACCTCTGACATGGCTCTATCGTAGAATATTTTTCTCGGAGAAATCACCCCAGCTTGTGGGGTTTTCTGGAAGGTTTTGCAGAAAAATGCCAAAAGCGCCCATAGCGCAGGCCCTTCCCCGAGACCAGCCCTATCGACGCTTATGACTTAAGAACAAAGTCCACTTTACATGCGCATGTAACCCCTGTGAAGCGTGGGGCTAGAGTTGCAGATGTGAAAGCTCCGTGGCCTGTGATTTTCCGGCTGTCGGCGTTGCGCTGTCCTGCTGTCGGTGTTGCGCTGTCCTGCTGGCGGCGTTGCGCTGTCCTATCGATGCAATATTCACCTATCGATACGCAGCAGCGTGGCCATAAGTGAATAGCTCATCCATATGTTGACCGGGACTTCCGACAACGTGCGCATAAGTGAAAGAAAATTCCCCCGCCCCAGCCCCCGACAGGCATTTGCCCTTTAATCAGTCTTCAAACGCACCCTTTGTTCCCCGCCCGACCTCCTTAAACCGGATAAAATTGGCGGGGCCGATCGCTCGCGAATAGGAGAATCACCGTGACCGACTCTCGCGATATTAAACCTTTTGCATCCAACCGCGGCCCCAAAGTGACCTCCATCGGTGCCATCATCGGCGCAGCAGCAGTGGGCGGCCTGCTTCTCGGAGGTGTCGGTGCGGGCACCTGCTTGGCGGTCTTTGATTCGCCCGAGCGCTCTGACTACGTCATGCAGCCCGCGCAGCGTGAGGTGCAGGCTGACATCATGGACTCAGACGATGTGCTCACCCCGGAGGAAGAACAGCGCATGCTTCGCGATGTCTCCCGGATCGCCGCCCCTGACGTGGTCCAAGGGCTGCACTACATGGTCTTTGCCGAGAACAAGGAAAACGTTAATGACTCCGTAGAGGAGTACCTGCGCGATAACCACCAGGAGCTCATCGGCAAGGATAAGTTTGCTGATGGCCAGGTCTTCGTCGGCGTGGGCCTTGATCCGCGCCAAGCCTTCGTCTTCGCGGGTGAGGACGTGGCTGCTCAAATGAAGCTACGCAAGAATGACAGCCATCTGAAACAGTCCATCGAAGCAATTAAGCCGGGCGTGCGGGATGACAACATTCCTGCTGGCCTCTTTGCTGGCGCAGCGGCTGCAATCGACGTAGACCGTGCTGCGGATACTCAGTACGAGGGCGCAAAAGAGGACCGGATGGCGGCGGCCGTTGGCCTCGGGGTGGCGGGCCTGAGCGTTGGCGGCGCTGGTGTCGGCCTCGCCGGCGGTGTACGCCGCAGCCGGCAGAAGAAGACACAGCAGGCACGCGAGGACTGGGACTACGTGTCGCAGACCTACACCGATGTGGCGCAACGGCTAAGGGAGATTGATATTCGAGCGCACTCGCTCCAATCAGGGCTGGTGGATGAGCGCCTGCGCCAGGACTGGGAGGGTTTGCGCGATGACTTCCTAGCAATCGATAGCCAGGTTGGTTTCCTCATGTCGATTCCGGCGGATGCGCCAGATGAGCAATTCCGCTCACACTCCGAGCTCATCGCCAACGCGCGCCAACTGTGCGAGCGCGTGGAAACCGCTGAGGCCAATATTGAAAAGCTGCACCGCATTGAGAACGCTGATGCGGATGCTCGCCGCTATGAACTCTACGAGCTGGAGAAGGATCTGGCACAGGCAGGCTACTTGGCCGCAAGCATCGACTCGGCGCTTGAGCGCCACGCGAAGGAGTTGGAAGATGCCGCCACTGAATTATCCAAGGAACCACACCATCCGCAGTTCATGGAGCGCTACCTAGAACTCTTGGATCGCTCCGCGCTCTTGTCGGAGCACGTGCAGTCCCAGCTGCAGAAGCGCAATGAGGCCGACGAGCGCCCCGAGCGCACGCGCATCTACGACTCTGATTTCTTCGCTGGCTCTGGCTACCACGGCTACGTGCCCTTCTATGTCGTGAGCACCTGGGATAGCGATGCCACCACTGCCCGCGACAGCTCTTCCAGTAGCGGTGGCGTCAACAGCGGGTTTAGCTCAGGGTTTTCCGGTTCAGGCGGTTCTTCCAGCTTCTAAGCCGACTTACGGGACAGAGGGGATGCGGACGTTCTGTTAGACGATTTCACCCCTCACGCTACTTAACCCCTACATTTTCCCCTTTAAACCAAAGAACCCCAGGCCGGAAAACTTCCTGACCTGGAGTTTTGGAGCCGGAAACGGGACTCGAACCCGTAACCTACCGTTAGGGTACCCTGTAAAGGTTTGACCTATAATGCCATTTATGCCTGTCAAAGCCGTTTCTCGCGCCACACAGGGACACCTCCCCTACTAGTTTTTGAGGAAAGTCTTTGGGGAAGTGCGGAGTTTTCCGAAGTAGACCCGCAGCTGGACATACGCCACAGCCTGAGTACAAGACTTAACCGGCGGTGGCTACACGGTGTCGACTAGGGGCCACACACCCCTTGCCCCAGCAACCCCTGCCCGTCGCACCCCTACCCCCCACGCATAAAAATGGACTGGGATTGCCCCCAACCCCTCAATTCCGGTTACTGCTCCTGCCACCCCACGTCGTCGGGTGTGACATCCCGGCGCGGGCCCAGTCGCGCAGCGCTCGCCACTGGTATCTCGGATGCAGTACCGCAGATACCCGTCGAAGAGCTGGACGCCTATCTACCAGTCCCGCAGCAGCCCGCCACTCTGCAAATCCCACAACCCCGACCCATCAGCTAGGGCTTTGTCATGCCTTCTGCACCGAGGCAGACGCTCATACCCTTCGACAGGCCGGCGAGGCGGTAGGCGGCTAGCGGGTCCCAGGCACCCGCGGCAAGCCGCCCGGCGCGGGCAACGGCGCCCCTCAATGGGCGAACACAATTGGTAAATTGGTCGTTTCAGGCTATCAATAGTGTCGCAATGAGAGCGCCTAGTGAAATAGCGAGCATCCCTAAGCAATTGACCCAAAACTCGCTACCTAGAAACTTGGCTCGGATATGTGCGATTGCTGCGGTGCAGAAGTAGGCAATGACTCCAACCATCGTCGCTATTCCAATGCCTGGTATCCAGAGCCCAATAATGAGTCCACTTGCTGCTAGGCACTTGATAACGATAAGAGCCCACCACCACTCTGTAGGAAGTCGTACTCCTCTGAGGCAGGCCTCGATGAATGCTACGGGTTTGAGCGAGAGTACCGCGTCTCCGAACAAAATGGCTGCAAGAATGATGGAGGGCCAAGCAGGCGAAGATTCGAGAATCATTATTTTACTCCGTACGCGATTTTAAGACGGGAGATGGAACTGTTCGCGTGAATGGATAGTTCGTCGGTGTCGTATGCACCGGCAGCCCAGCCAAGAAGCAACCCAAGATAAATGTTGTAAAGGATTGTCGCGAACTCTTTAGCGTCATCTTTAGGGAGCATATTGCCTAGGCGCAACACGATTTCATCTACCAAGAGAGTTCGAAGCTCGTTGAGAATCTCTCCGTTGTCTCCCTGTGTGATTAGGGCAGCGCCATACGCTTTCGATAATTCTTCCTGCCCAGTAAACATTTTCAGGAAAGGAGCGAGAACGTCGAGAAGGTTGTCTGATTGTCCACGGAGCTCATCGTGCATGACGGTGATTCGATGTCCGATGGTCTGAATCAACAGCGACTGCTTGCTCCCGACGTTCATAACGGTTCCAACGCTGACGTTAGCTTTCTGCGCGATGGCACGCACATTTGTATCCGCGTACCCGACTGACACAAAAAGGGCATAGGCGGTATCCAAGACTTTATTGCGCGTCGCCTCCTTTTGAGTAGCACGACTTGATTGAACTTGTTCACTGAACATGTTCAAATCGTATCGCTACATCAATCTACGGTCAAGTAGCGATGTGGTTATCCAAGTACATTGCTGTCATGAGAGGCGAGCGGGTTTCCTGCTTACAAGGAGGAAAGTTATAGCTGATCGTCACACACCTACATGTTTTTGCCAGACCAGCTTCTCGGGCCAATAGACTCAAGGATTGCCGAGCGCTTGGCCGATAAGCCTACGAGCTTGTTCCACGGCCAACGCACGACAGGGGCACCGACGACGCGGGTACTGCCTATGCGTGACGACCCATCCGGCACATACCCCCACCCTGGCAAAACTCTGGCCGGGCTCTAACATGGGCAGGCTTGCCGCACCTCGCCGGCGACGATGTGGCGCAGGCCGACCGGGAGCTGCTGCCTGCGGTGATTTCCTATCACGACCTCCGTCACACGGTAGCGACCGCCATGGCTGCAACGGGCAACGCGGCGCTGGCCACCTTGCAACTGGGCCATGCCTCCGCCTCGACTACGGAGGCCGCCTACATCAACCGCGCGGGAGATGTTGACAACTCCGCAATCATTGAAGCGTTCGCTGCCGACGCGCTGGCAATTTTCGGCGGCTAGTCGCTGCCCTCCTGCCGCCGCCCCTGCGCCCTCTTGGCGGGTTAAGTAAAGAAAAGTGTGTCCGCATGCC
>NZ_KV795646.1:0-6194 GCF_001809065.1 Corynebacterium sp. HMSC055G02
CCGAGCCAGACACACATTTTGTCGTTTAACCCCAAGTTGGCGCCTACGCTTGTTATGCAACAAAAAGACCGGGAGGGTATTTCTACCTTCCCGGTCTGTATTGTGCGCCATCAGGGACTCGAACCCCGAACCCGCTGATTAAGAGTCAGCTGCTCTGCCAGTTGAGCTAATGGCGCTTACTGTTTCCTGCTTGGTGCTCTCTGTGTGAGCTCCTCGCCGGCAACGAGAAGATATATAACCAGGTTTCTGATTGTTTGTAAAATCGGCTGGTCAGATGCTGTTTTTGAATTGATGTTTTTGCATGTTTTTTGAAAGGTTTTGCGCAACCGTTTGAAAAAAGTTCAAAAAAAGTTTGGAAATCCTCAAAGTGGGGTAGGGCCTGTATCAATGCCATCGACGTTGGGAGTGTGCATAGATGTCGGAGTTACGTTCGACAGTGTTCAGTAACGTCCGGAAGCGTCCGGTGGCACTTTTGAATAGCGAACTGATTACTTTTCGGTAACGCAGCTTCAAGGGGGCGCTGTTTTCCCAGGTCGGTTGAAGTGCCCCGGTTTTTTGGGGTTGCACAGCAATTTTCCAGAGGGTTAACTGTAGGAACCGTTGGGCTACTTTGCGTGCTGCGCCCTGTGAGGGGTTGATGACTGCGATTGGGCAGTCAATAAGGCTTTTCAGTTAGGGCGAGCGTTTTATCGGTGGCTAGTGCCGCTGCAGGGCAGTCTGACCTTTTTCGAGGGCGCACCAGGGGCTGTAGCAGGACTCCGCTGTGTGTCGCAGTGTGTCCCCGGGACTTACTACTTAATAATTGCACTGTTGGAGTGAAGCACGATCATGCGGCAATCTTTTAAGCGCCTGTCGATGGCGGTGGTGACATTTGCGACCACCATCTCGCTAGCTGCTTGTACCGTCGGCGGAGATAATGCCGAGCAGCAAGAGGCGGAGAAGCCAGACGTTGGTCTTGTCGCCAGTGTGAAGGACGACGCCACCGATGTTTCGGTGGTTGACCCGATTTCGGTTCAGGTGGAAGAGGGACATCGCCTGGACAAGGTTGTTATGACCAACCCTGAGGGCAAAGAGGTCAAGGGCAAGCTCGACTCCAGTGGTACCAAGTGGACCACTGCAGAACCCCTGGGCTACTCAAAGACCTATGAGATTAACGCCACCTCGGGCACAGAAAAGCTGGCTACTTCTTTCACCACCGTCGAGCCGACTTCTCAGGTAAATGGTTACCTGTCCCCGCTGGATGGTTCCACCGTGGGTGTCGGTCAGACTATTGCTGTGAAATTCAGCGCGAGTATTTCGGACCGCAAGGCTGCTGAGGAAGCAATTAAGGTGACCACCGAGCCTAAGGTGGAAGGCGCTTTCTACTGGCTGAATAACAGTGAGGTGCGCTGGCGTCCAAAGGAGTACTGGAAGCCGGGGACCAAGGTTACCGTGAAGTCCGATATTTACGGCACGGATCTTGGTGACGATATGTACGGTGCGGAGTCCGCCGAAACCAGCTTCACTATCGGTGATGAAGTCATTGCTATCGCTGATGACGCGACGAAGACCATGGTCATTAAGAGGAACGGTGAAGTCGTAAACTCCATGCCTATCTCTATGGGGTCGAATGTTCACCCGACTCCGAATGGCCAGTACATCATCGGTGATCGCAACGAGACCATGGTGATGGACTCTCGTACCTACGGCCTGTCTCTGGAAAACGGTGGCTACGTCACGCCGGTTAACTATGCAACGCAGATGTCTTACTCCGGTATCTACGTCCACGGTGCACCGTGGTCAACGTGGGCACAGGGCAGCGTCAACCAGTCTCACGGCTGCATCAACGTCACTGACGCCAACGCTAAGTGGTTCCTGGACAACACTAAGCGCGGTGACATCGTGATTGTGAAGAATACGATTGGTGAGACGCTCTCCGGTGTTGATGGACTCGGTGACTGGAACATCCCGTGGGAGACCTGGAAGAAGGGCAACGCCGACGAGACCAGCTCTTGGTAGTCCATGTCCTCTAAGTGAGGCCATCATTTAAGCCACGCGGGTTAGTCCGTTTCCTAATCACCCAACATTCCCAGCTCCTGCGCCCGAGCAACAGCCGCGGTGCGGGAGCTGACGTCTAGCTTGGTGAAAATATGTACCAGATGCGATTTCACAGTCGCTTCGGTGAGCACCAGCTGTTCTGCAATTTTTCTATTCGACATACCCCGCGCGACCAACTCGAGCACTTCGAGTTCGCGCGGGGTTAGTGCTGTATTGGGGTTGCGCATCCGACCCATCAAGCGCCCGGCCACTTGTGTGTTCAGCACGGTCTCGCCGCGAACGGCACGACGGATACCATCGATGAGCTCCTCCGGAGCGGCATCCTTCAGCAGATAACCAACTGCGCCTGCGGTGACAGCGCCGAGCACATCGGAGTCCGAAGAATAATTGGTCACCACCAACACTTCTGGAGCCTTTGCGCCGCGCCCGGCCAGTGCGCGGATGGCTGCGGTGGCATCAACTCCGCCTGCGCGGGTAGCAGTGCCAGGGGCCTCACCAAAGCGAAGGTCCATGAGTACCAGATCGATGTGGTCGCAAGAGTCGTCGTCAAGCGATGCGCGCACCTTCTCGACCGCCTCGTCACCGCTGGCCGCCTCGCCAACCACGACGATATCCGGCGCCGATTCAACGACTGCGCGAAGACCAGCGCGGACGATGGGGTGATCGTCGGCGATGAGGACTCCGATGGGCTTGGTCACCTGGCTAACTCCTCGGGTGATGTGAATGGTCGTTTCCTACCTGCATACCAGGCGCGGGACTTTAAGAGGCGAGCTCGTGCGGGATGCTGACGCTGACACCGCAGCCACGCCCCGGTTCCGACTCGATGGTGAAGGTGCCGCCGAGCTTCTCCACGCGTCGGCGCGCGTTGGCGATCCCCACGCTGTCGTCGTTAGTTGGTGCGGTGGGGTCGAAGCCGATGCCGTTGTCGACGCAGTCGAGCAGAATCTCGTCGGGCTGGTAGGTCAGGGTGACACGGCAACGCGTGGCGTGTGCATGCTTGACGACGTTCGCCAAGCTCGCCTGGGCCACCCTGATGATGGTTGCTTCGACGGTGGCCGGCAGCCGCGTGGGTGTGCCGTCGACGCAGAAGCTGACAGCATCGCCCAGCACCGTGGAGGAGCAGACTTTCTCCAACGCGCCGGATAGGTCTGCGCCTTCGAGGGGAGCCGGCTGAAGTGCTGCGATGATGCGCCGGGTCTCGGCGAGATTGTCGGCCGCAACCTTGCGGGCGAGCTGTAGCGAATCCACCGAGGTCTGGTCATGCTGAGTGGGAGCACTTTTCATGCGGGACTCCACCGAATGCAGCAGCAGCTGGATGGAGGAAAGCCCCTGCGCCACGGTGTCATGAATATCGGCTGCGAGGCGTGCGCGTTCGTCCAGCTCACCGGCACGACGGGACAGTGCTTCCGAGTGGGCGCGGGCAGCTGAGAGCTCCTCCAGCGCCTTGGTCTTTTCGATAGTCTCCTTCTGCAGGAGCCGGAACCCCAGCCCCACCGTGAGTACAAACGTCCCACCCAGAATGGGGCCGAGGACACCACCAAATGTCAGCGGAGTGTGGACGGCGATAGCACCGATTGCCGTCGCCGTCGTTGCCACCACCATAACCACGGCCATTAGGCCACCGGTGACCTGCAGAATTACGAAAAACAGCGGGAAGACCAGGAAAGAGGCATCCAGCGTCGCAAACGACATTGCCGCCCAGCACAGCAGCAGAATCACAAGCCAGCCCAACAGCAGGCCACGCGGCTTAGTCAGCGCGACCTCGTTGGCTACGTTGCCATGCCGAGCCCGACCAATCGGCCCGACCGAACCTGCGATGTACACCGCTAGAAAACACGCCGCATAGGTGATGATTCGCCACTGCGGATCCGGAACCACGCATACCGCCAGCAGCACCAGCACCAAAACATCCAGGGCAAACCGCAGTAATTGCCAGCTGCGGTTCAGGGTCTCAGGAGTATCCACGCTCTCGAGCTTAGGGCAGTTCCGCCTGCCAAAACACCGCTGACGAGCCGGAATTGTCAACATCAACCGAAAGTTGGAGACGAAGTTCAACCTCCATGGCGATTAAATCCGCCTTTGAATCCACGACCATAATGAGTATGTACCAGTCAATGAAAGAACTTCGAGCCGCTCCAGGCCGTGCCGCACTGATCACCATCACCGTCGGGATGATTGCTGTGATGGTCACGTTCCTCTCGGCTTTGGCCGCCGGCCTGTCCGCCCAGTCCGTCTCCGCACTGGACGAGGTCTACGACAAAAACGACGCCGTCGTCATCTCGGAGGGGGCCACGTCGCTGTCGTCGTCAAGTATCGGCGAGACGGCGCGAAAGAGCGTCCAGACGTGGGCGAACGATAACAACGCCACCATCCGCGATGTCTACGTCAGTCGTGCGCGCGTCGATGAAACGCCCGTCACCGTCATCTCCGACTTTTCGCTTAACGACGACCAGGTGGCCGTCACCGACGGCGTCAGTGAAACCGCCATTGCGGAAGGTGACTCGCTGACCCTGTCTGGCGCGATGGGCGAGCACGAGACCACCGTTGCGCGCGTGGCGGGGGATAAGTGGCTGGATCACCAAGCGGTCATTTATGCCGGGCGCGGCGTGATGGAAGACCTGACGCCGGGGCAGATGGTGCCAGCGGCGATGGTTGTCGACGAGTCCGCGGCGCAGCTGCCGAATGTCCCGGAAGGAACCATTCTGCGCGACGGCGAGCGCAATAACCTGTCGGCTTCCTACCAGGGTGAGCAGACTTCGCTGAACGCGATGACCTCGATGCTGTATGTGATTTCTGCGCTGGTGGTAGGCGCGTTCTTCACCGTGTGGACTGTTCAACGACTGCGTGGTGTGGCCATTTCCTCGGCGCTCGGTGCGTCCCGCTCCGTGCTGGTGGCTGACTCTCTGGCGCAGGTCCTGGCCGTGCTGGCAATCGGAGTCGGCGGCGGTGTTGCGGTGACTGCAGCGGCGGGCTGGGCTCTGCAGAGCGGCGACGTCATGCCAATTGTGGTCGATGCTTCCACGACCGTCGTACCGGGGCTCATTCTGGCCGTGACCGGCGTAGTTGGTGCGCTGCTGGCACTGGTGCCGGTATTCCGCGTCGATCCGACCACCGCATTGGCGAATGCGTAGTGGCTCGTTAGTACGGCCTAGCACGGCGGCTTCCCACAGAACACTCACATCGCGTTAATCATGCACAACCTGCAACTGAGGAATTGAGGAATTGAGGACAAAATGACTACCTACATCGACAACCAGGCTCCCGTGGCACTCGCTCTAAAGAACATCTCGCTGACCGTCCAAGATGGCGACAACAAACGCACCATTTTGGATGACATCTCGCTGAAGATCCGGGCAGGCGAGGTAGTGGGACTGGTCGGACCATCGGGTTCCGGCAAGTCGACTCTGTTGACCATCGCAGGTTGTTTGAAGAGTGCCGATACCGGACATGTCACGCTGTACTCCAACAAACAGGACGCGAACGGTGCAGGCGCGGACGAGAGTGCGGAAAGGAAGGCCATTGATTTGAGCGCTCGCGGCGCGGATGCTGCCAAGATTCGTCGCGAACACATCGGTATTGTTTTCCAGCAGCCGAATCTTCTGCCAGCGCTGACGGTTAAGCAGCAGCTCATCGCAATGCGGCGACTGGGCCGTGTTTTCGGGTGGCCCGCGGGTGGCCGTCGTGAAGCGGAGAAGCGCGCGGATGAGCTGCTAGAGGCAGTCGGACTGGCTGGGCTGGGAGAACGTCGCGTGAGCCAGCTTTCCGGTGGTCAGCAGGCGCGCGTCAATGTTGCGCGCGCACTGATGAATGAGCCGGAAGTGCTGCTAGTCGACGAACCGACCGCGGCTTTGGATCAGAAGAGTGCAGGGGCGGTGACGCGACTGATTATGGATGTGACGCGGAAGATGGGTGTGGCCACCCTGTACATCACCCACGACCTGGGGCAGCTCCACGGTGCCGACCGAATCGTGGAGATGGTTGACGGCAAGCTGCAGTCCGCGGATGCAGGCTTGGTGGCTACTCGGTAGTGACTATGGGGGAGGAGGCGGCATCGAAAAGGCTGGGTCAGATAACCACGCCGCCGGAAAGGCTCACATTTTTGGCCTTTAACCCCAGAAATTACGGGCTGCAAATGTGAAACTGTGTGAGTTTATGAC
>NZ_KV795647.1:0-5366 GCF_001809065.1 Corynebacterium sp. HMSC055G02
TGGCATGCGGACACACTTTTCTTTACTTAACCCTCTAGCACGGCACGTCCACCGCAGCGATGCGGTGGGGTTGGATCGTGAGGCTCTCCCCGGTGGATTCGAGCACCGCGGAGATGGTGGAGGGGGTCATCATCACGATGGAGATCCAGTCATGGCTGGTGGCACCCGCATAGTCCACGTAGTGCAGGCGCACCTGTGTGCCCGCGGTATAGGCGCGGCGCAGCTCGGACATGATCTCCCGCGGCGAGCGGAAGGTCCGGGTGTCCGAGGCCTTCGTGCCGTCCGCCGGGTCCACGGCGATGGCCTGGTCGTGGGCGCGGCGAAAACCCTCCACGGCGCCGTCGATCTCCGAGGCGATCTCGGTGGAGTCCCCAGTGATGTCCATGATGTTGCGCTGGGGAGTATCCACGCGAGACGGGACACGAGCCGAGTGGGGTTCGGTGGCGGAGCCCTGCTGGAATGCCCTGGTGGCGTCGTCAATCAAATACCGCAGGGACTGGGGAACGGACGAGAGACCGCCGGGGGACATGCGATCCAGGAAGGCCTCGATGTCCTTCCATGGGGCGTCATAGCGCTTCGGCCCGATCAGGCTGAATACGTCGCCTTCGCGGCCGTCCTCGCGCACCAGGGTGGCGGTGAGCCCCAGACGGCGGCGAGACTGCAGGTCGGAGGTCATGCGGAACACCGGGGCAGGCAGCAGGTGAACCTCGTCGTAAATGATTAAGCCCCAGTCGCGGGAGTCGAACAGCTCCAGCGCCCGGTATTCGCCCTTCGACTTGCGCGTGACCACTTGGTAGGTGGCGATGGTCACGGGGCGGATCTCCTTCTTCTCTCCGGAGTATTCGCCGATTTCATCCTCCGTCAGGGAGGTGCGGCGCACTAGCTCGTCCTTCCACTGCCTGCCCGCGACGGTGTTCGTCACCAGGATCAGGGTGGTGGCCTTTGCCTTGGCCATCGAGGCCGCGCCGACCATCGTCTTGCCCGCACCACATGGCAGCACTACCACGCCCGAGCCGCCTTCCCAGAAGCTATCGGCCGCCATCTCCTGGTAGTCGCGCAGCTGCCATTCTTCGTGTTCCTGCGACAGCTCGATGGGGTGTGCCTCGCCGTCGACGTATCCCGCCAGGTCCTCTGCGGGCCAGCCGACCTTCAGCAGTTCCTGCTTGAGCCTGCCGCGCTCGGAAGGGTGCACAACGATCGAGTCCTCGTCGATCTCTGCGCCCAACATGGGCTTGATCTTTTTGTGACGCCGGATCTCCGTCAGCACAGCCCTGTCCGTCGTCTCTAGCACGAGCCCGTGCGCTGGGTGCTTGATGAGCTTCAGCCGCCCGTAGCGATCCATCGTGTCGGCAATGTCGATGAGCAGCGGCTGCGGGGCGGGGAACCGCGAGTAGGTTTCCAGCACGTCCATGATCTGCTCCGCGTCGTGCCCTGCCGCGCGGGCGTTCCACAGCGCCAGCGGGGTGATGCGGTAGGTGTGCACGTGCTCCGGCGCGCGCTCCAGCTCCGCGAACGGTGCCAGCGCGGTGCGCGCCTCCTGCGCCTGTTCGTGGTCGATTTCCAGCAGCACGGTCTTATCCGACTGCACAATGAGCGGTCCGTTTCCAATGCCCACGCTGTGTGTCACTTCCTTTTTGTTTATCGACGCCACCGCGACGGTGTTGCTCAAGCCAAAGACATCATTTTACGCTGCAGTGGTGCGAACTCGTGCTCCACTATGCTGAGACCCATGATTGCTCAGACGGGAAATCTGCGCCAATGGCAGTATTTCGTGGCTTTAGCGGAGACCGGTAGTTTTACAGCGGCGGCAGCGCGACTGGGAGTGAGTCAGCCGCCTGTCTCCAATGCCATTAAGCGCTTAGAAGCTGGTGTAGGTACACCGCTATTTATCCGAGGGGCGGGGGAAGTGAAACTAACCGAGGCAGGGTTGACCTTGCTTCCATATGCCCGGGTGATTAATCGCGATCTTCAGACTATGCATTCGATGATTGACGGTATCCGAAGTGGTGCGCAAAGCGGGTTTCGTTTGGCCATCAGTAGTGCGCTTCCAAGCGAGATAGGATCGCGTATTGCAGCAAAGGCACAGCAGCATGATGGAGTAGTTTTGTCGTCACTGCCTTCTGTTGAGATTCTTGCCCGTGTTGAAGAAGGCGCTATTCATGCGGGGCTTGTTCAAGCTCCGGTTCCCTTGGGTACTCACCGCAGTGCGAGGCAGTTTTCTCTGTCACGTGATCTAGTGGTGCCGCCGGGGTATTCAAGGTTGGATAAGACCTTGTCTCAATTGAATCTGCTGGTGGAGAACCTGAATGACAATTCAAGTGCAGCCAGTGGTTTGGCGAGAGAGCTATTTCGGTCGGGTGTGTCTTGCGAAATTAATGATTCAGAGGATGCTCTAGGTAGGGGCTTATTGATTGGAAGAGGGGAGGGGATGTCTTTGGTATTTCGCGGTTTTCACCAGTTTGACAATGCTATTGAGCTTCCTTCCCGTTTCGATTTTTCCGTGGATGTAGTGGTTCGCCGAGGTGGGATGGACAATGGCGCCGAGGCCATGGCGGTCGCCGAAAGAATTTGTCGAAGGATTAACCAATGACTGCACGGATGGAGATGGCCCTGGAAAACGTGTTGACGCGGTCGGGGTGTGAGGGATGGTGGTGTGCATCGCGACTGCACGATGGGGTGACTATCGGACGCAAACAAGACGAGAAAATTCCGGTGGCATCCTTATATAAAATCCGGCTCCTCCACCTCACTTTGGAAGCGATTCAACGAGGTGATCTGGATCCTCGTCTTCGTGTTGACGTTGCACCGTCCAAAGGAACTTACGAAGGGTATGGGTTCGCTGCCTTTGATGACGCAGTGAACGTGAGTCTCCGAGACTTAATGAAACAAGTCGCATCGGTGTCAGATAACGTGGCCGCCCACGAGATTTTGCGTCTACTGCCTGCGTGGGCTCGAGAAGCATTTCTTAAACGGTTTCCACCTCATTATGACTTGCAAGATCGGAATAGCTTAGTGACGGCGGAGAAACAATTGCGTCAATATGTTCAATCCCAAGGGGGGAGTAGTACAGATATAGCGTTTTCTGCAGTCTCTTCGTTGGCGGAAATAACTAATGACTTGGAACAGGTTTGGAAAGACGATAGTGCAGCGGTACGTCGATCTATGTGTGAACTCTTGGGGTTGCAGGTGTGGCGTCACCGTGTTCCTTCAGGCTTTCCTCCAAGCGGCGTTGATATCTATGGAAAAACGGGCACTGTAGGACTTCTCCATGGTGAAGCTTCGATTATCCAGGTTGAGGGCGAGGAGCCCATTGTGGTGTCCATCATGCTGAAACAGGTGGTGCCAGAACAAGCAATGAGTACTCACGATGGTGCTATTGGCGAAGTGGCTAGACTGCTCGTGGACGCTCTTCGTTAGAATTTCTGCCACTTGAATACACACTTCTACCATCGCCTATATGTGAATGAAATGAGACAATTGCATTATGTGATATTGGTGGCATCCAATGCGTCTCACTTAACGTCACTCCCATGATGACTAAGCACAATCGTTTCCGTCAGTCGGTGATTGCACTCTGTTCGCTCTCCGCAGTGATGTTGAGCAGCTGTTCAGCTCTACCGTGGGAATCAGACTCAGACGTATTTCTCAAAGCTTTCAACGCGGGAGATGACAGCAAGGCTGCACGGTATCTGGATCATCCAGACCCGGAGCGCGCCCTTCATGAATTTCGGCAGTCACTTCATGGTGTGAAGGTCAACATCGAAAAATCTGATATTTCCAATGGAAAGCAGAATACTCATGTGACTTGGTCCAAAGATGGTGTGGAGTTGGAGAGCAATGGTCGGCTCGTCCTTAGTGGACAGGATGGTAAGCCTCAATGGTTGCCTTCGATCTTCGAAGCTCAGTTGAGCGATGATTCCGCACTCTTTTTTGCTGAAGATAAACAGTACGATCTTCCAATTAAAGATCGCTTGGGCAATGAATATATGACCTGGACGAAAGTTATTCAGGTACGAGGTCGCAAAGATATAGCCTCTAGAGCGCAGGAATTGGCCCAGATTTTTGCACCAGTGTCTCCCACAACGACTAAGGAGTGGATCGAGCAGACCTTGGGAGAGTCTCAGGATGAAGACACCGTGCTCCTCACTTTGAGGCAGGAAGAATTCCGGAAGATACAAGAGCAACTTAGGACCTTTGAGGGAATTTCCACTGTGGAGCAGGGGCGTCTCTTAAGCGTGTCCAAAACTCTTAACTCTCCGCTGGATGCTGAATTGAACAAATATTGGGAGTCAGTGCTCGATGCTAATTCAGGATGGTCGATACGCGCTGAGAGTTCACAAGGTATGACGACGGTAGCCTCTGAGCCGCCTCGCCGAGTTCAGCCAATCGCAACCACTCTGGATAACACACTGCAAAGCGCAGCAAAACAAGCAGTGGACAGTGAGCAACGTGCCGCAGTTCTAGTCGTGCTCAATCCTAGAACAGGAGGTGTCCTTGCCGTTGCACAAAATGACAAGGCAAATAACCAAGGGCCAATCGCACTCACCGGGCTATTCCCACCGGGATCGACGTTCAAAACTGTGACCACAGCGGCGGCACTAGAGGCAGGGGCAGTCAGCATGGATGAGGAACTACCTTGTCCTAGCAATATCACCGTCGCTGGACGCACGATTCCCAACGATCATGACTTCGATCTAGGTAGCGTTCGACTGGAAGAAGCTTTCGCCCAATCATGTAACACAACCCAAGCGGTCATTTCGGATCGTTTGGGAGAAGATGATCTGCAACGGACTGCTTTAGAACTCGGAATTGGCTCCGACTTCGACGTACCAGGGATGACCACACTTACTGGTTCGGTGCCGCGGACACCGGCTGGACCTCCTCGTGTGGAGGCTTCTATTGGACAGGGCGAGGTTCTAGCTAGTCCATTTGGGATTGCGCTCATGGAATCGACTGTCGCTAACGGCGGCTTGCTTGTTCCTCCACAGCTCATTCAAGGCGAACAGACAGTAGTGAATAAACAGGCAGACCAGCATGTCAGCGATACAACTATTCAAAGCCTCCGGACGATGATGAAATCAACAATTGACCACGGTTCAGCTAGGTCGTTGAGTGATCTTAGTGCACTTGGCGGAAAGACTGGTACAGCAGAAATTGATGGCAAGCTTTCCAATGGCTGGTTCGCTGGAACGACAGGGGAATTGGCGATTGCGTCCCTTGTAATCGAAGGAGATTCTTCTCAGCCAGCTGTGGAAATGGCCGGGCGTTTCCTTCGCTCGCCGGATGTTCAGAAATTCTCTGGAATTCAATAAACTTGCGTCATAACCTCTAGCACGGGTTAAGTAAAGAAAAGTGTGTCTTTTCCG
>NZ_KV795648.1:0-62492 GCF_001809065.1 Corynebacterium sp. HMSC055G02
CACCGAGCGGACACACTTTTTGTCACTTAACCCCCCTTACGGCTGACGACGGCGGGCCAGTGCAAGTTAGTGACTGAGTTTATGTCAAAAACGGCCAGAAAATTGGCCCGAAAGTGTCATAAACTAGGTCAGTTTCACATTTGCAGCCCGTCAGCTTTTTAGTCCGTCAGGCCTTAGCCCGCCAAGTCAGTTTTTCGCAGCCAGCTTGCAGCCTCTACCCCTCAATCAGCTCCTGACCCCAGTAGGAATCCGGGGTAGTGCCAGGGGCGATCCAATACACAGCGGAGCCGATGTGACGGTTCCACTCATTGAGCAAATCGCCGCGATCCAAACGGGCCTGGATTGCACTGAATTGGTTGTCCGGGTTCTTCTGGAATGCAACCCAGACCAGGCCAACGTTCGGTCCTTCGAACGGGAAGGCCGGCTCACCGGGCTGGTCTTCGTATGCATAGGCGCGGCGACGCAGGGCGTCGTCAGGCTGGCCATCCTGCTCACGGGACAGTGCCAAGTGAGACTGGCGGTGGATGAGGTACTCGCCCTGGTCATCGACGGCGTCCATGTCCTCTTCATCGAACTCGTCGTTACCGCCGGAAAGAGGAGCGCCGGTGTGGAAGTCACGACCGATAACGATGGAGCGTTCGTCGGTGCTGAGCTCCTCCCAATTGTTCAAGTCGAGCGCAATACGGCGAACAACCATCACGCAGGAGTTGTTAATCGCCTTGTCCTTGGAGTCGATCCACACCTGTTCGGACCATTCATCTGGAGTGGACGGGTTGACGGTGCCGTCAAGCTGACCCAGCGGATTGCGGGGAGTAGCGCCGTGTGGTTGCGAACCCCAGGCGTAGGAGAAGCCTTTCTGGAACCACTTCACGCGAGCCCACGGAGCCGCTTTCTTTTCCAGTAGACGGGACGCGGCCGTAATGGTGACGAGGTCATCACCGCACAACTGCAGGGCGAAGTCAGACTGACCCCACTCAGGGCGGAGCATGTCATGTTGGAATGACGGGATATCGTGCAGACCAGCCGGCTTGCGCTCTGGTTTGCCGAGGACGTCGAAGATGCGCTCACCGAAACCGGCTGTGATAGTCAGGTTTGCAGTGGCTGCGACCATTTCCGGTTCCAGATACCCCTCGATGTCCTGGCCTTGGGTGAGGTGGCGGGCAACGTCGGTAAGCGAGGAGAACAGTTCCCTCAAATCTACTGCGTCGACGCTGTCCTTCAAATCGAATGCGACAAGGCGAAGATGTGCCTGACCGGGCTGTTCAACGCCTGACTGGACCGGGCCATCGAACGGAATCTTGGCGCCCCTCAGAGTAATTTCGGAAGCCTGTGTCACTCGAGGTCACTCCTTGAAAAGAGGTGGGATAAATAGCTTTTATGACTACGAGCTTAATCACTTTGGCCCCAGCAGGAGAGCATCAAAGCAAAGGCTCGGGGAGGGGGCTAAGTGAATGAGATATTTGTATATTGCGATATACTTCACATCCACAGCCGCCTCGAAGGTGTTCATTAAGGAAAGTGCTGCATATCGCACGTTTTCCGCGCAAGGTGTGTTTTGAGCCTAGCGCGCATAAGACCTTCGAGTTATGCAGGGGAATCCCGGTGCAAGTCCGGAACTGTCCCGCAACGGTAAGCATCACTGCCAGAGCTTTGGTTTATCCGACGCGTTGATAACCAATCTTGCAGTGATGACAAGTCCGAATGCCTGCCGGTTGTGCAATTTCATATCCGATGCTGATCACGACTGACGAGGAAATCACGAGATCATGGCAATTCACGCAACCCTCGCGGGCATTCCGCGGATAGGGCGTAATCGTGAGCTCAAAAGAGCTCTGGAAAACTACTGGCGCGACCCGGCGACCGGCGGCCTGCTGGCCGCTACGGCGCGCAACACTGTCAATAGCTACATTGGCGCAGCGCTGAAGGCAGGAATCGACTCGGTTCCGACAATTGGGCGCTCGTTCTACGACTCCATGCTGGATACATCGGCGCTGCTCGGAGTGCTTCCAGCCCGCTTCCAGAATGTCCCGAAAACGGACGGTTCCAACCTACCGGAATGGATCAACCACTACTTCGCCGCCGCTCGCGGTACGAAGACGCAACCGGCATCCGCAATGACCAAGTGGTTCGACACTAATTACCACTACATTGTTCCGGAGCTGTCAGCCGATACTGAATTTACCTCTGACCTCACTGACTGGTTGGACGATTCCTGCAGCTTGAACAATGGCGCCACCACCATGCTGCGCCCTCATTTGATTGGTCCTGTGACCTACTTGAGCCTGTCGCGTACCGACGATGATTCGAACCCACTTGGCCTTTTGGAAAAGTTGACCGATGCGTACGCGGAAATCATCGCTCAACTGGGGGATAAGGGCTTTGAGTGGATTCAGCTCGATGAGCCAGTATTGGTCACTGACCTCGATGAAGTGACTCTTGCTAGGATTCGCCAGGCCTACGAGAAGTTGGCCGGCGTGGCGGAGTCTGCGAATACCAAGTTGTGGGTGCAGACCTACTTTGGTGATGGTGATCAGGCGCTGGAAACCCTTTCTGGCACAGGCGTGCAGGCCATTGGTTGCGACCTGGTAGCAGGTAGCTTTGAGTTGCCGCATTGGACCGGCAAGGAACTGCTGGTTGCTGGCATTGTTGATGGGCGTAATGTGTGGCGCACCGACTTGGATGCAGCCCTGGCGACGCTGGAGAAGCTGGCAGTCCGAGGCCCCATCGCGGTGTCGACTAGCTGTTCGCTGCTACACGTCCCGTACTCCCTGGCCTCGGAAAACCCGAGCGAAGAAGATGCCGAGGTGCTGCAGTGGCTGGCCTTCGGGGATGAGAAAATCGGCGAGGTGACCCTCTTGGCGAGGGCGCTTGATGCCAGGTTGAATGACCGCCAACTCGATGCCGCGGATTTGAAGGCGTTGAGGGAGTCCCGGGCAGCACTGGCATCAAGGGCAGAATCGAAGCGGATTGTTAAGCCTGAAGTTCGTGAAGCTTTGGCAGCAATCGAGGAGAGCGACCGGACTCGTTCCTCGTTTGCAGCTCGCCAGGCGGCTCAGGCTGAGGCCCTTAACCTGCCTCCGCTGCCGACCACCACAATCGGTTCCTTCCCGCAGACCAATAGCATTCGTCGTGCACGTGCGCAGTTGCGCGCGGGAGAGCTCACCCCAGTCGACTACGAATCAGCAATGCTCGCTGAAATTCGATGCTCCATTGAGCAGCAGGAAGAATTGGGACTCGATGTGCTCGTTCACGGCGAACCTGAGCGCAATGACATGGTGCAGTACTTCTCGGAGCAGCTGGACGGCTACCTCGCGACCGCCAATGGCTGGGTCCAAAGCTATGGTTCCCGCTGCGTGCGGCCGCCGATTCTCTACGGTGATATCACCAGGCCAGAGCCAATGACGGTGCAGTGGTACAAGGCAGCGGCAAACATGACTGACCTTCCCGTCAAGGGAATGCTCACCGGGCCGGTGACCATGTTGGCATGGTCGTTTGTCCGTGATGACCAGCCCATCGGTGACACTGCGGATAACGTTGCGCTGGTTTTGCGCGATGAGATTGCAGATCTCGTGGCCGCTGGAGCGCAAATCGTGCAGGTCGATGAGCCAGCCATTCGCGAGTTGCTGCCCCTGAATGAAGCGGACCAGCCCGCCTACCTGAAGTGGGCCGTAGGTTCCTTCCGTCTGGCTACCTCTGGTGTGGCTGACGACATTCAGATTCACACGCATATGTGCTACTCGGACTTCAATGAGCTTATCGACACCGTCGATGATCTCAACGCCGATGTCACGTCCATCGAAGCAGCTCGCAACGGTATGCAGGTGCTCGCAGCGCTGAAAGATGAGGGATACGTTCGCGGGATTGGTCCAGGTGTCTGGGACATCCACTCGCCTCGCGTGCCGACGGACGGAGAAGTCAACCAGCTCGTGGAAGATGCGCTTGAAAGCGTTGACCCCAACCTGCTGTGGATTAATCCGGACTGTGGTCTAAAGACCCGAGGTTGGGAAGAGGTTACGGCTTCACTGAAAGTATTGGTAGCCGCAGCTCAGCAGGCTCGGTTGCAGCTAGCAGAGTAAGTCGCGAACTGCATAGCCGCAAAATAAATAGTGGGTTAAGTAGCAAAAAGTGTGTCCGCTCGGCGTGTCGCCGGGTGGGCACCTTTTGCTACTTAGCCCTACTTAGCCCCAATGCGAGTTAGTGACCTCGGTTATGGCTGGCAGCGGGCCAATGGAGTTACTGACCGCGTTTATAGCAAAAATTGTCCGAAAAATGGCTTGAAAGTGTCATAAACTCTCACAGTTTCACATTTGCAGCCCGTTGTGCCTACCAGGCTCCTACCTAAGCCCCCCACTCAATCCGGGCTACTTCTTGGCCACCACTGGCTCAATTGGGTTACCTCGCCAGGAGGTGTGCGCAGGAACATGGTCACCGCGCATGACGAGAGAACCGGGTTCGACGCGGCAGCCGTCGTCAAGCACAGATGCCGGCAGTGCGACTGAGTGCGGTCCCAGCACGGAGCCGTGTCCGATGTGGACGGTGTCGAGCGTCATCACACGGTCGGTGAACAGGTGCGTCTGAACGACACAACCGCGGCCGACAGAGGCACCCCGCGCGATGGTGACCAGGTCGGTCTCGGGCAGCCAGTACGTCTCCAGCCACACGCCGTGGCCGACGTTTGCGCCGAGCAGACGCATCGCGCGTGCGATACCGCCGGTGGCCATCGCCGGGTTCAGGTACCACGGCGCGGCGACCATTTCGACGAATGCATCCTGCAGCTCGTTGAGCCAGACGAACTTGCTCCACAATGGGTGATCACCGGGCTTGTGCTTGCCGACGCACACCCACTTGGCCACGACCGTGACCAACAGCCCCAGCACACCAACAATCAGCAGCACGGCAGGGGAGAGCAGCCACGCGACCACCAGGCCGAGCAGGGCAGCGTTGACGCCACCTGCAGTGACCAACTCCGCGGTGAACATGCCAATTCCCTGCAGACTCAACAACGTGATTGTTGCCAGCATGAGAGAGACCATCGGCGCCAGGATGCGCAGCGTTTCGACAATGCCGCGGGCGACCTTCAATCCCGTAGTCGGACGGTAGGTCTGCGCTGACTCATCGCTGGAGACGGTGCCCACGCGGCGCATGCGCTCTGGCGGCGAACCCCACCAGTTGGAGCCGGACTTGGTCTTCTTCGGGGTAGAGGACAGCACGGCCACCAGCGAGTTCTTCGCCAGCTTGCGTTCCGGAAGCGTGATGCCGGAGTTGCCCAGGAAGGCGCGCTTGCCGATGCGGGAGTCGCCCACCAGCAGCCAACCACCGCCGAGCTCGTAGCTGCCGACCATGGTGTCGTCAGCCAAGAAGGACTCGTCCTTGACGTGCAAGAACTTCGGAATACCGATCGCGGTGGAGACTTCGCTGTCGTGACCAATTTGGGCGCCCAGTGCACGCAGCCACAGCGGCGTCAGCATGGAGGCGTAGATGAAAAATAGGTCGTGACGGGCAGCGTCCATCAGGCGAATTGTCGCCCAGGACTGCCAACCCACGCGCGAACGCACCGGGAACACTCCCGGCTTCAGACCGATGCTGAACAGGCGCACGAGAATCAGCGTCAGCAGGGCATACACCGCAACACCGACGAAGGTGGCGGGAATAGTCCACAGCACGGCACTGCCCAGCGTTGACCAGAGATTCGAGGTGGCTAGCTCGGTGGTGCCGTCGATAAGCCCCGTGCCCCAACCGATGACAGCAGCCATCGCGACCGCAGCGGACAGCGGCACCAATGTCAGCAAGACAGCGGTGAGACCGTAGATAGCCACCCAGTGGCGGCGAGCCGGCGGAACTTCCTCCGGGAAGCGGTGCTTGGACCGACCGACCTTGCGAGCCGGGGAACCCGACCAGCGCGCGCCAGCCTTGACCTTCTTCTCGCCGGTGACGGTGGAACCCGCCTCGATGTGAGCGTCATTGCCAATACGCGCGCCGGGCAGCAGCGTTGAACGGGCACCGATGCGGGCGTGCTTGCCAATAGTGACCTCGCCGACGTGGACGACATCGCCATCGACCCAGTATCCGGACAGGTCTACCTCCGGCTCGATCGAGCAGTAATCATCCAGTTTGACCAGACCCGTCACCGGCGGCAGCGCGTGCAGATTCACACCCTTACCAATGCGGGCACCCAGCATGCGGGCGTACCACAGCACGAACGGAGCGCCCGCCACAGAGTGGGCGCCAGAGCTCTCCGCCAGGCGTTCGGCCGCCCATAGCCGCAGGTGTACCGAACCGCCACGCGGGTAATCACCCGCGGTGATGTTGCGCGTGAGCAGGCGTGTCGTCGCCGCGTTGATGGGCATGACCCCCAGCGGGGTCAGGAACAGCACGGCCAGTACGGCCACCAACCAGCCTGGTAGCGCCAGCGGTCCGCCGATAACCCAGTTGATAATCGCAAGCCACGTTACCCAGCGCATGCCACGTGCCCACTGCAATGGCACCATGAGGCCCACCTGGGCCCAACGGGTCTTACGGGAGACAGGCGTCGGCTCGGGCACCTTTTCCAGGTGAGCGGTGGGGTCGCTGGTGTCGTCGGCAAGCATGTCGTCGCTGATGAAACCGCGCGCGACCAGCTCTTCAGCGAGATTTCCCAGGCGCGGGTGGTCGTAGAGATCGCGCACGGCGACCTGTGGGGCGCGCTGGCGAATGCGCGCAATGACGCTCGCCGCCGCCAAGGACGTGCCGCCCAGGGCGAAGAAGTCCGAGGCCGCGCCGGGCGCAGGTACGGACAGCACGTCCGCCCAGATGTCGGACAGCCACTTCTCCACAGGGCTCAGCTTGTCGACGGCGCCCTCACCCGCACGCGCAGGCAGGGGCCACGGCAACGCCGCCTTGTCGACCTTGCCGGAGGTACGAACCGGCAGCTCATCCATGATGTGCAGGCGTGGCACCATCGCGGCTGGCATGGCATCGCGGAGAGTGTCCATGCACTTGTCATAGTCCATGGCTGCGGCGTCGCCACCGGCGCCGACGTAGCCGACCAGGATGGAATCGCCAGCACCGGTCTTCTGCACCACGACAGTCGCCTGAGTAGCGCCGGGGAGGGCAGCCAGGTGCGCCTCGACCTCGCCGAGCTCAATTCGCCGACCGCCGATTTTCACCTGATCGTCGACGCGGCCGGTGAAGTACAGTCCGGCCTCGTCCATGATGACGTGGTCGCCGGTGCGATACGCACGCTCCCAGCCGAGGGCTGGCAGCGGTGCGTACTTCTCGGCGTCCTTCTCCGGATCCAGATAGCGTGCGAGTCCCACGCCGCCGATGACCAGCTCGCCCTTGGTGCCCGGTGGGACGGGGTTGCCCTCTTCGTCGATGACGGTGAGGTCCCAGCCGTCCAGAGGAAAACCGATGGTTACGGGCTTGCCGGGCTTCAGCTCGATGCCGGAGGCCACGACGGTGGCCTCGGTGGGGCCGTAGGTGTTCCACATTTCGCGCTCTGGGGTGGACAGACGCTCGACCAGCTCTTGCGGGCAGGCCTCGCCGCCAACGATGAGCAGGCGCACGCTGTCGAGCGCCTCGGCAGGCCACAGGCCGGCCAGTGTCGGCACCGTGGAAACAGCGGTGATGTGGCGGGAAATCAACCATGGCCCCAGGTCCACGCCGGAGCGCACCAGTGAACGCGGGGCTGGCACCAGGCAAGCTCCATTTCGCCAGGCCAGCCACATTTCCTCACAGGAGGCGTCGAAGGCGACGGACAAGCCGGCGAGAACGCGGTCATCCGGGCCGAGCGGTCCTTCCGGGTGGTTCGCCAAGAACCAGCGGGCCTCCGCATCGACAAAAGCGGCGGCGCTGCGGTGGGTGACCGCCACGCCCTTGGGCTTGCCGGTGGAGCCAGAGGTGAAAATAATCCAGCAGTCGTCGTCCGGAGTGGGCTCCTGCGAGATGATCTCGCGTGCGCTCGGCGGTGTCGGTTCCGTCTCTTCCTCGTCGGAGTCGGCATCGGAGTCCAGCGGGCGGGGGCGATTACGTGCCGTGGAGCCAGCCAAATGCAGGCCTTCAGCATCGAAGTAACCGGCGATACCGGCCTCGCCGAAGACCATTTCTGCACGCTCGTCGGGGTCATCCGCATCCACCGGAACGTAGGCGGCTCCGGCGGCCATGATGGACAAGATTGCCAGGTAGAGCTCGCGGCTTCCCGACGGCATCCGCACACCAATGCGGTCGCCGCGACGGATGCCCTGTTCGTAGAGCCACGTAGCTGTGGAATCAATCTCGTTGATCAACTCCGCATACGTGACGACAACCTCGCCGTCATCGATGGCCTCAGCCTCGGGGAACCTTCGCGCGGTCGCCCGGACAATGTCAATGAGTGTGCGCTCAAGCGGCTGTTCCGTAGCGCGTAGGAACTTCGCTTCAGTGGTTGTCACTTGAGAGCCCCCTTCTTATTCTTCTTCTTGCGCTTTTTCTTCTTCGACTTCTTACGTTTAGGACGCGGGGCATCGCTTGACGACGTCGCCTGCGTCTTATTCTCCGCCATGTCCTTGGTGTCTGTCTCAGTGGCCGTGACCTCTGGGGTAGTGGTCTCGGGGTTCTTCGCGCCGGCATCGGTTTCGGGGCTTGCAGCGGAGTCGTCGGCAAGCGATGCAAGCAGCGCGCGTACCTCGGGTGCGCATTCGGCGACGGCGGCGCGTTCGGCTCTGCGGAGTGAGCGTCGCAGAGATGCGCGGGTGGTGTTGCCCGTTTCTGTCAGCGCGATGAGCTGGCGGCGTCGATCCTTGGAGTCTCGGGTGCGTTCGACTAGATTTGCCGACTCCAGAGAGTCAATCAGGCGAACCATGTCAGAGCGGTCCATGCCGAGCAGCGCGCTCAGCTCGGTTTGAGCCATGTCGCCGCCATCGGCGATAGCCTCCAGAACCCAATACCCGCGGATGGAAATCGACTCAATCTGAGTGCGGCCCAGAGCCGCGTTGACACTGGCGCGGACAGCCGCATCGAGCTGTGCCAGGCACCAGGACGCGGATTTGCGCAGGGCGGCCGGTGTGACGGCGAGTTCGCTTGCGGAGCCGGGCTTGCACTTGGACTTAGCGCTGGCCTTGTTTTTCGCTTTCGCTCCCTTGCGAGCCTTCTTCGCCTTGGTGCTGCTCTGTGCGTCGACAGCAGGCACCTTCGCGTCTACGTCGGGTGCCACACCACCGCTGGTGTCGGCTGAGTCCGCCGAGGAAAGTACGGATGAATCAGACATACTTCCCATACTAGACAATCTGGGGAACCATCAATAATGGGACATGGCCAACTAATAATGTCCCTGTTTGCCTGCGGATTGTTAGAAGGTCGGTGCTTTGGGGTGGGTAGATAAAAGAAAAACTGCCCTGCAGGTAGGCAGGGCAGTTGTAGTTGATTTAGTTGGCCTTCTCCATTGGGCGGCCGAAGTGCTCCCAGTCGATCATGCCGCCGGTGATGACGATGGTGTCGATACCGTTCTTCTCCAACCAGGAAGAAACCTGAGCGGCACGTCCACCGGAGCGGCACATCAGGTAAATGTCGGAATCCAAATCTAGCTCGCCGTAGCGGGACGGAATCTCTTCCATGGGGATGTGAACGGCGCCGGTGGCGTGGCCGTCATCCCACTCCATCTGTGAGCGGACATCAATGATCTGTGCGTCTTCGGGTACTTCAGATACGTTTACGGTTTCCATAGTGCGCACTATACGCAATCTGGCCTTATCGCCGGAAGCACAAAGGCCGCCGGAGGAAAACTCCGACGGCCGTAGCGCTGAATCACAGGAACTGCGTCAAAGGTGCGAGCCCCAGGAAGGGAGGTTGGCTAGCGCAATTCTTACTTGTGGCTCTTACTTGTGGCGCTCGATAGCCTCAGTCAGGATGCGCTCAGCCTCAGCCTTGTCGCCCCAGCCCGAACCGGAAACTTCCTTGCCCGGCTCCAGGTCCTTGTAGTGGACGAAGAAGTGCTCAATCTCGTCCTTGGTGAACTGGGAAACATCATCGATGTCCTGGTAGTGGTCGAAGCGGACATCATCCAGGACGCACAGCAGCTTGTCGTCGCCGCCGGCCTCGTCGGTCATCTTGAAAACGCCGAGCGGACGAGCCTTGACAATAACGCCCGGGAAAACCGGCTCCGGCAGAATCACGAGAGCGTCCAACGGATCGCCATCTTCGCCGAGGGTTTCATCGATGAAGCCGTAGTCGGCCGGGTAGGCCATTGGGGTGAACAGGTAGCGGTCGAGGTAGACCTTGCCGGTCTCGTGGTCGACTTCGTACTTGTTGCGCTGACCCTTCGGGATCTCAATAGTGACCTCAACGCTCACGGTGATGACTCCTTATAATCGGTGTACACTTCTCTGACGGCTATCTTATGCGAAACCCGCTCAAAATCGTTTATTTGTGCACCTTAAGTGAGGTTTTGTTTCCAGGAAGAAGGTGTTTGTGACCGTGGGTAGTACCGACTCTGACAGCTCCAAAACCGCCGCTAAGGGCACGCAAAAATCGCCCAGTTCCGTAAAATCCGGCACATCCAAGAAATCGCGCGGACTGAAAATCGGCGGTGCCATCGCCGGTGTTCTCGTTATCGCAGCGGGCAGCGGCGTAGCGGTTGTCGTCAATAACAATCGTCAGATTGTGGTCGATGCGCCGCCCGCCGTCAGTCAAGCTTCTGTTCCCGTGACGGCTGCGCAGTCTTCGCTTGACGACGGCACTCTGGCCCAAAAAGTCAGCGCCATCATGGACGCTGCTGCGGCTGATCCAGCCTTCGGTGAGCTGCATGGAATTGTCAGCGATGCTTCGACCGGCCAGAAACTGTGGGGGATCAATGACACCGCGGTGGCCTTGCCGGCGTCCAGCATGAAGATTCTCACCGCGTCTGCCGCACTGTTGGACTTAGGTGAAGATCATCGGGTTTCCACCCGCGTCTCCCGGGTTACGGGGACTAATGACATCGTTTTGCACGGCGGGGGCGACCCTACCTTAAGCAAGGACGGGGAAGGGTTCTTCCAGGACTCGGCTTCAATCGCTGAGTTGGCGAAAAAGATTTCCGTGGTCATTCCGGAGGGGGTCGGCAAGGTTTATCTCGACAACTCTCTATTCACCGAGAGTTTCCACGAGACCTGGGAGCGCGAGGGGTTGGAGGACGGCTACATCGCACCGGTGGAGTCGGTGATGATGGATGCCGGTCGTATCGATCCGACGAATGAAGAATCGCAGCGCAGCGCCACGCCCGCTGCGGATGCAGCTGATGCGCTGGCCAAGGCGCTTGGTGCGGAAAACGGAGGCAGCCTGAGGGATGCAGCCAAGGATGGTCAGTCACTACCTCTGGACCCAGACATTGTTGCGCTCGTGCAGTCGGCTCCGCTAGTTACCCGTGTGCACGAGATGATGATTTACAGCGACAACGTGCTCGCAGAGTCCATTGCCCGTGAGGTGGCTATCTCTCGCGGTCTGCCGCCGACCTTTGAGGGGGCCGCACGTGCCGTGCGTGACACTCTCGCGGAGCACGGTTTTCCTCTCGATGGCGCGGTGCTGTCGGACTCCAGCGGCCTGAGCACGGATAACCGTATTTCTCCGCAGCATCTCTCCGAGGTGCTCAATTCGGCCGCGGGGCCGGTGGAATCGGCTGAGCAGGGAGGACTGGCGGAGTCGCAGGAGTCGTCGGAAAGCACTGCGTTGCGGTTGCGCCCACTGTTGGACAGCCTGCCGGTGGCGGCAGTGTCCGGCACTCTGGCGACGCGCTTTGCTGGTCAGTCCGGGGCGGGCATCGTCCGTGCGAAGACAGGCACGCTGAATAAAGCCTCGGCGCTGGCGGGGTATGTGGTGACGAAGTCGGGGCAGGTGCTGACGTTCGCATTTATTTCCAATGAAGCGAGCCTGTTGCCAGCAAGAGCTGCGGCGGATAAAGCAGCGAGCGCACTGGCAGATATCTAAACTGAGATTCATTTACCACTGAAAATAATTTGAGGAGATGAATCCGCAATGGCCTCTCACACTTCCGCGATTAGGAACTTGCCAACCGTTCACGAGATTGCCGCACAGGTCCGCGAGGGAAAGCTAAGCCCGGTGGACAGCGTGCAGCGCAGTCTCGACGCTATCGCCAGACTGGATGGAGGGATTCATGCCTTCCGTGAAGTGTGGGTGGATAGGGCTCTGCAGGCTGCGCGGGAACTCGAGCAAAGCGAGAAACTCTCGGAGTTGCCGCTTGCAGGTGTGCCATTTGCGCTGAAGGAAAACACCGCTCTAGAGAACCCGTTTGTCCAGCAGTTGACTAGTGCCGGTGCAATCGCGGTGGGAACTACGGTGAATCCGCAGTTCTGTACGTGGGGGACGACGACGCTGCCGGGGCTGGCCGTCGACAATCCGATTCTGCCGGGGCACACTCCGGGTGGGTCCTCCGGCGGATCCGCAGCGGCTGTCGCCGCTGGGATGGTTCCGTTTGCGCAGGGCAACGACGGCATGGGGTCACTGCGTATCCCTGCAGCGTGCTGCGGGCTTTCGACCCTGAAGGCGACCCCGGGAACAATGCCGGGGCGCGTGGGCGGCAATGACTGGTACGGAATGTCTGTCCAAGGGGTGCTCACAGTCAACAACGAGGACTTGCGCCTGATTACCAAGATCCTCACAAATGGCATGGTGGATGCGGAGAATCCGGCGAAGACCCTGCCTGAAAACTTCGCCGTCAGCGTGGACACCACTGCGCCCGTATTCGGTTTGAAGGCTGCACCGGAGTACGTCGATGCGGCGCAACAGGCGGCGAGAGTATTCGCGGACAAGGGCTTTGCCGTCTCGGAAAAGAACATGCCGTACCCGCTGAACCCACTGCCGATGCTCGCGCGCTGGACTGCGGGGGTGGCGGATCAGCTTCGCGACGAGCCGCGCCCTGATCACCTGGAGTGGCGCAATCGAGTCCACGCCGGCATTGGTCGCTTGCTGCGTTTCACAATCAATGGCCGCCAAGTGGCACGCGATGGCGCTCGCATCGAGCGTGAGCTACCGGGTGACACCATCTTGATTACCCCGGCTCTGGCCAAGAACCCACCGCGAATCCGCGCGTGGCATCGCATGCCCTGGATTGTGAACCTGCTGTCCAATCTGCGTTTCACTCCCTACGTCTCGACGTGGAATTACCTGGGATTCCCGGCTGGCATCGTTGTGGAACCGACCTCTGGGTTGCCGGTGCAACTGATTGCGCGCCCGACCCAGGAGCGAATTCTGCTTACCGCGATGGAAACCATCGCAAGTGGTGGGCGCGTTGGCTAGACCTTTTTGGCCGGACCGCAGCCCTCATTTCCTCATCATTCGGCAAGCTGTCCGCGCGATAGTGCAGCAGGTGGGGCAGGAATTGGGCAGCGGTGTCGTCATTGGGCTTTCCGGTGGTGCGGATTCGCTGGCCCTGACCGCCGGGGCCTGTGCGGAAGCTCTCGGGCCCAAGGGTGCGCTGGCCGGCCGCAAAGTCCACGCCGTCGTAGTTAATCATCAGCTTCAGCAGGGCTCTGCAAAAGTTGCCGAGCGCGCCGCCCACATTGCTCGGGGGATGGGGGCTACGGCCGAGGTTATCGCGGTCGATATCAACAACAATTCCGACCGTGGTCCCGAATATGAGGCGCGTTTGGCACGACACGCAGTGCTACGGGAGGTCGCCCAATCTCGAGGTGCGGCGCTGATGCTCGCCCACACCTTGGACGACCAGGCGGAAACAGTTTTGCTGCGGCTGGCCAGGGGAGGCGGTCCGCAAGCGCTGTCCGCCATCCGCGACAACCTCACGTGGTCTGACGGGACTCGGATTCTGCGCCCGCTGCTCGGTGTGCGACGCTCAGATACTCAGCTCTGCTGCGAAGAGCTGGGCTTGAAGGTGTGGCACGACCCGCACAACCATGACGACCATTACGCCCGCGTCCGGGTTCGAAAGACGATTTTGCCGCTGCTGGAGCAGGAGCTGGGTCCGGGAGTTGCGGAAAATCTCGCTAAGACTGCGGCGATTGCAGCAGTCGACAATGACTTTTTGGACGCTCACGCCGATTCGGCTCTGCATGCGCTGCTGGGGGAGGAAGAGGCGTCGGCAAGCGGGAGCCTGTCTGTGCGAGGGGTGGCTGAGCTTGACGACGCCATCGCGGTGCGTGTCCTCGCACGTTGGTTGCGGCAGGCGGGTGCGGAGCCCAGCAGTAAACAGATCGACATGGTGATGGCGCTCGTGCACCGCTATCACGGCCAGGGCGAAGTGCCGGTGACCCGCGGTCGCGATGGTGCTGACAGAAATGCCAGGTTGGTCGTTGAGCGAAAAGATGGCACTCTACAATTGGTAATGAATCGTCCCGCGGTGCCTTAAGAAGGGTGCCGCAATCCAACTTCCGGCGGCTGAGAACAATCGGTTGCCATAACCCTGAACTTGCACTGGGGCAGTTACGCTCCATCGACACGCCGCCATAGAAGTGCGGAAAGGAAATGCGATGCATGATGTGAAGGATTTCAACGTCCCCGCAAACCCCTACGGCGATGAGGTAGAGGCAGTTCTCATTGGCGAAGAGGAGCTGCATGCTCGCATTGCCGAGATGGCGCATCGTGTGAATGAGAAGTACAAGGATGCCGACAGCGATCTGATTCTGGTCGCAGTGCTCAAGGGTGCGGTGTTCTTCCTGACTGACTTTGCTCGTCAGCTCAGCATTCCCAGCCAGATGGAGTTCATGGCGGTTTCCAGTTACGGAAACTCCACCTCGTCGTCAGGCGTGGTGCGTATTTTGAAGGACCTGGATCGCGATATTGAGGGACGCGATGTCGTGATTGTCGAGGACATCATTGACTCCGGCCTGACCCTGTCCTGGTTGATGAAGAACCTGCGCAACCGTAATCCGCGCTCCCTGGAGGTCATTACGCTGTTGCGTAAGCCAGAGGCTGTGCGCACCAGCCTGGATGTTGCGGATGTTGGCTTCGACATTCCGAACGAGTTCGTCATCGGTTACGGCCTGGATTACGCCGAGCGCTACCGCGATTTGCCGTACGTCGGCACGCTTCACCCGCGCGTTTACCAGGGCTAGGTCTGTCTTCGGCGCTTATTGCACAGTGCCGATGCTTGACGACGGGCATTGCGCGCTTACCCTCCCGCAGTTCTAGCTGTCTTCTAGCTGTGAAAAGTAGGAGTTGGAAACTTTTTTCGGTTGCGATGCGTTATGCCTACTGTGGGGTCAGGTGCCATGAGCCCTGGCCCCACGTTGTGTCATTGATGTGTCTTCGAGAAGAACTCGTTGATGCGTACAATTAATAAAAGCAACTAATAGATGTAGAGAGCGAAAAGCGAACCCACTGTATGGACAAGAAAAAGGTGTTCCGGTTTGCCACCGTTGCCGGCATCATCCTGATTATCCTCTTTGCTATTACTCAGCTGGCGGATGATTCCCGGGAATACCGCGAGGTGGATACGTCCGTTGCCCTGACCCAGTTGGATAAGGGCAATGTCACGGAAGCTCAGATTGACGATCGTGAACAGCGAATTCGCCTCACCCTGAAGAAGGGCGTGGAGGTCGAAGGTACTGAGGACGTCACGAAGGTGATGACCAAGTACCCAGCGCGTGCGACCGACCAAGTCTTTGACAAGGTCACCGCCGCCAAGGGTATGGAGAAGTTCGATACCAAGGTCACGCAGGATTCCTTCCTGATGTCCACCTTGGGCTTCCTGCTGCCGATGGTGATCTTCTTCTTCGTCATCATGTACTTCTTCAGCCGCATGCAAGGCGGCAAGAACGGCATGTTCGGCTTTGGTGGCAACCGCGCCAAGCTGCTGAACAAGGAGACCCCGACCAATACGTTCGAGGATGTTGCTGGTGCCGATGAGGCCGTCCAGGAGCTCGACGAGATTAGGGATTTCCTGCAGCACCCAGCTCGCTACGAAGAGCTCGGCGCGAAGATTCCGCGTGGTGTTCTGCTCTACGGTCCTCCCGGTACCGGTAAGACCTTGCTGGCCCGCGCCGTCGCTGGTGAGGCAGGAGTGCCTTTCTACACCATCTCGGGTTCGGACTTCGTTGAAATGTTCGTCGGTGTCGGTGCCTCTCGTGTCCGTGACCTGTTTAATCAGGCCAAGGAAAACAGCCCGTGCATTATCTTCATCGACGAGATTGACGCCGTCGGTCGCCAGCGTGGTGCCGGTATGGGCGGCGGCCATGATGAGCGTGAGCAAACCCTGAACCAGCTGCTGGTGGAGATGGATGGTTTTGGTGATCGTCAGGGTGTGATCATCATGGCTGCGACCAACCGTCCGGATATTCTCGACCCGGCGCTGCTGCGTCCGGGCCGTTTTGACCGACAGATTCCGGTGGGCGCACCAGACCTGAAGGGCCGCGAGGCAATTCTGAAGGTCCACGCCCGGAACAAGCCGCTTGGGCCGGATGCGGATCTGACGTCGCTGGCGAAGCGCACCGCCGGTATGAGCGGTGCTGATCTGCAGAACGTGCTGAATGAAGCTGCGCTGCTGACTGCTCGCGTCAACGGCAACATCATTACTGCGGATGCGTTGGAAGAGGCAGTCGACCGAGTTATCGGCGGTCCGCGCCGTACCTCCAAGGTGATTTCCGAGCAGGAGAAGAAGGTCACCGCCTACCACGAGGGTGGCCACACCCTGGCTGCGTGGGCGCTGAAGGACATTGAGCGTGTTTACAAGGTCACCATCTTGGCTCGCGGTCGCACTGGTGGACATGCGCTGACCGTCCCCGAGGACGACAAGGGCATGTATAACCTGCCAGAGCTCTTTGCCCGTCTGGTCTTCGCCATGGGTGGTCGCGCTGCCGAGGAGCTGGTGTTCGGATTGCCGACTACCGGTGCTTCTGCCGATATCGAGCAGGCCACCAAGATTGCTCGCGCCATGGTGACCGAGTACGGCATGTCGCCGGAGCTCGGCCCGGTGAAGTACGGGGAGGAGCAGGGCGACCCGTTCGTCGGCCGCGGTGGCAGCGGCTCTTTGGACTACTCTCCGGAGGTGGCAGCAACCATTGATCAGCAGGTTCGTTTGCTGATCAATAAGGCTCATGACGAGGCCTACGCCATCTTGAAGGAAAACCGCGACACTCTCGATGTTCTGGCTGAGAAACTGCTGGAGAAGGAGACTCTGCGTCGTCCGGATCTGGAAGTTATCTTCACCGATGTCGTTCCCCGTGAGCGCCTGAACTTCTTCGATAGCGACACTAAGCACCCGGCCGATGGCCGCGAGCCGGTGAAGACACCGGTGGAGTTGGCAATCGAGCGCGGCGAGGAACCGCCGAAGCGTGTCAACATCTTCGCGCCGGTGCGCCGCCGCGAACCGGAGAACCAGGACGCGGGCAACAACGGCAATGGTCAGGGGCCGGCAGGCTCCGC
Source organism: Corynebacterium sp. HMSC055G02 (assembly GCF_001809065.1). Classification (NCBI taxonomy): domain Bacteria; kingdom Bacillati; phylum Actinomycetota; class Actinomycetes; order Mycobacteriales; family Corynebacteriaceae; genus Corynebacterium; species Corynebacterium sp. HMSC055G02. Next base: position 17,323 of record NZ_KV795648.1, read on the forward strand.
TGGTGCCGGTAATGCTAGTGTCCCGGGTTTGCCGGGCGCCCAGCAGGACCGACCGAATGTTCCGGTTTACGGTGGCACCCCACCGCCGGCTGGTTGGACCGCTCCAGGTTGGCCGCCGAAGGATACCGGCAGCACGCACAGTTCGGCTCCCGCACCGGCACCGGCGCCTGCGCCGACTCCTCGCCCTGATGGGCAGAACCAGCCGGGTTCGCAGGAAGGCCAGGGCAACGCGCGTGGCCAGCACCCGGGCACTGCTAACTACCCGGCAGGTGCGCCGGACTTCGGCTCGAAGGCAACCGGTACGGGTAGTAACGGTGGCAACGGCCCCGCGAATATCCCTGCCCCTCCGAAGATGCCGTGGGACAGGCAGGGCGGACGTCACCGCCAGGACAACTCTGGCAGCGATGCCACCCCGACTACGGTGATGCCGTCGGCAGGACAACAGCAGGAGCTGCGCGGATTCCGCCTGCCGGATAACGAGCAGCCGGAACACACAGAACGTCCGGAAAACCCGAAGAACGCCGACAATTCCGATGACAAGGGGGCACAGATGCACGATTCGGATAAGGACGGCGTCGTCAAGCGAAACGAAGACAACAGCGCCTGGCAGGACAAGCCGGACACCAACGAGGAGCGATAAGTACACATCATGGAGCGCGAATTCGATCAGGGGCGGGCCGAGGCTGCGGTTCGTGAACTGTTGATTGCCGTCGGTGAGGATCCCGACAGGGAAGGCCTGAAGGAGACACCGGCGCGAGTGGCGCGAGCCTACCGTGAGGTTTTCGCGGGCCTGTTTGAAGATCCGTCTGAGGTGCTGGCAAAGACCTTCAACGAGGATCATCAAGAACTCGTTTTGGTGAAGGACATCCCGATTTACTCCACCTGTGAGCACCATTTGGTGCCGTTCTTCGGCGTTGCCCACATTGGTTACATCCCGGGCAAGGACGGTCGTGTGACGGGCTTGTCCAAGCTCGCTCGTCTGGTCGATGGCTATGCGAAGCGCCCGCAGGTGCAGGAACGTCTGACCAGTCAGGTTGCGGATGCCTTGGTGGAGCGGCTGGATCCGGCCTCGGCGATCGTCGTCATTGAAGCGGAGCATCTCTGCATGGCCATGCGCGGTATCCGCAAACCGGGTGCGCGCACGGTGACCTCAGCCGTCCGCGGTGGCTTCAAGACGGATGCCCGTTCGCGCGCAGAGGCAATGGCGCTCATCCGCAAGAGCTAACGCAACAGTTAAATGGTCGATTGGAAAGGCTGGACAACAAGGTGACTGAATCCCCCTTGCAAGCGCAGGCAGGACAGCCGGCGGAGATGGGTATCGAGAATCAGCTCTGCAAAGTGATGGGCATTGTCAACGTCACCGAGGACAGCTTTTCCGATGGCGGCCTGTACAAGACCTTCGACGCGGCGATTGCCCATGCGCACGAGCTGCTCGCTGAAGGCGCACATATTCTCGACATCGGTGGCGAGTCCACTCGCCCCGGCGCACACCGCGTTTCCGAGGATGAGGAAATTGCCCGAGTCGTGCCGGTGGTCCGTGAGCTCGCGGCAGACGGGCACCTGATCAGCGTCGATACTATGCGCGCAAGTGTCGCAGAGGCAGCAATCGCCGAGGGCGCGGTGTTCATCAACGATGTCTCCGGCGGTCTCGCAGACCCCAACATGTACGCAGTCTGCGCCGATGCCGATGTGCCCATCTGCCTGATGCACTGGAAGACCGATCGCTTCGGCTCCGCTTCTGGACGCGCCGAAACTCACCCGGACGGCATTGTCGCCGATGTCCGTGAGCACCTGCTTCAGCTTGTCGACGGTGCCATGGGCGCCGGCATCGTCGAGGAAAATATTGTCCTGGATCCAGGCCTGGGCTTTGCCAAAAACGCCGATGACAATTGGGCGCTCCTCCACGGCCTGCCGGAGCTTATTGACCTCGGTTTCCCCCTGTTGGTCGGTGCTTCCCGCAAGCGTTTCGCCGCCGCCGTCGGCAGTGAGGCTCGCGCGCCAAAGCAGGCTGATGCCGCGACTACCGCAATTTCCGCGCTGTCCGCAGCGGCGGGCGCATGGGCGGTTCGAGTTCACAATGTGGCCGACAACCTCGACGCAGTGCGGGTGGCGCAGGCATGGAACCTTGGCCGCTCACTGACCGGTTACACCGCGGCCGGCGACTATCCGGAAGGTGGCTCTAACCGCGCTGCACAGCACGATGAGTCTCCTGCTGAATCGCCAGCCGAGGCGGCTCTGGAAGGAGACGAGTAGAAACAGTGGCTGATCGCATTGAACTCAAAGGTCTGAAAGCCCGCGGCTACCACGGCTGTCTCGACTTCGAGCGCCGCGATGGCCAGGACTTCATCTGTGATGTCACCCTGTGGCTGGATTTCTCCGGTGCCGCTGCCAGCGACGAGCTGGACGACACCGTCAACTACGCCGACATCGCAGCCACAGCGCACGGAATTTTGACCGGCACTCCGCGCAACCTCATCGAAACCGTCGCGACCGAGATTGCCGAAGCAGTGCTTGCCGACGACGATGGCCGCGCCGAACGCGGATTGTCCCCACTGTTACATGCGGTGGAAGTAACCATTCACAAACCGCATGCGCCCATTCCGCTCGACTTTGATGACGCTGCGGTAACAGCCCGCCGTTCGCGGAAGAAGCGGTTGGCATGATTCGCGCAGTTGTTTCTATCGGCGCGAACATGGACCGCGCGCGAGAAAACCTAACTGGTGTGCAGGCCTTCTTCGCCGATGAATTGGTCGCAGCCTCAAAAATTTATGCCACCCCACCTTGGGGTGGGGTAGAGCAGGGTGACTTCCTCAATGCCGTGCTCATTGTCGATACGTCCCGGACACCAATGGAGCTGCTGGAAGCTGGTTGGAAACTGGAAAATGACGCTGGTCGAGTGCGCGAAATTCACTGGGGACCACGGGCGCTCGACGTGGACATTGTGCAGGTCATCGACAAGGACACCGGCGAGGAGATCATCTCTGACGATTCGACTCTGACCCTGCCGCATCCGTGGGCAACCGAGCGTGCCTTTGTACTGGTGCCGTGGCTCGATGCCGACCCGGATGCCGAATTGGGGGGAGTTCGGGTCGCGGCACTCGTCGATAAGCTGGCACCTGAAGACGTAAACGCAGTGCGTCTAGCAGACAGCGCGGATGGAGAAGAGGCCTAGAGATGAAACCGACCTCACCGATTACGTTGGCTGCATCTGCGCTGGTTCTCGCACTGGCGTCATGGATGATCGTGGCACAGTTTTTCGGTGCGCTCGGGCCACGAAGTTGGTGGGACCTGGGGTTTCCCTGGTTGCTCACAGCTGTCTGTGTGGCGGCAGCGCGGTGGATTAAGTCGGTGCTGAAAGAGGGGAAGGTCGGGCAGGATCGCAGCCAGGTGCAGCCGTTAACGTTGTCGCGATGGCTGGTGGTCGGTACGGCATCCGCATGGTTGGGGGCGATTCTCGGAGGTTTGTACGCCGGTGGCGTGCTGTGGGCTTTGCCGAAGTGGACGGAGCTTGCGGCTGCACAGGCCGACGGGCCGATCATGATTGTCGGCACAGTATCCGGCATTTTGCTCGCTGCGGCGGGGCTGTGGCTGGAAAAAGTTTGCCAATTGCCAACTGATGGCGAAAATTCTTCGCCTCCTAGCGGGGAAATGGGAACTAACTCGGTAGGGTGGGAGTTATGACTGACCTCTCCAACGCCGGTAATGACCCGAAGCGCTCGGGTGATGCCGCATATTTTCAGGGCGACGCGGCAGCTACTTCGTCGGATATGGCCGAGTCTCCGTCTCCGTCGCCTTCTTCGGCTTTCGAAAGCTACTCCGCTGGGGCTAACTCCGGGGCTGATGCGGCATATGCAGATGAGCAGAGCAATGATGTGACGAAATTCAGTTCTACCGATGGTATGACGGAGAAAACCGCCGTCATTCTCATGGTTGTGCTGCTGATGCTCGCGGTGATTGCCAGTATCGTCATGCTCTTTGCCTCCTCTGCCGGGTGGATGAAGGTTGCCGTGCTGCTGGCGTTGTGGTCGGCAGTTATCGGGGCTGTGCTGGTGACTCGATACCGCAAGACCATTGCGCTGGAGCGCAAGCGGTTGGAGACAATCGAGGAACTGCACAAGGTGGAGCTTGACCGCGAGCTGGCTACTCACCGTGAGCAGGAGCTGATTCTCGAGCAGAACTACCTGGACTCGCTTGAGGGTAACAACGATGACAACATTGCGGCGCTGCGCGCTGAGGTCTTTGCACTGCGTGCCCAGCTTGCTGAGTTCATGGGGGAGGATTTCGACGACGAGCAGGTTGCTCTTCGCGCCCAGGCCGAGCGTCTGCGTGAGCTCGACTCGCCACAGCAGGCCTCGCCGATGAAGGATCCGACCGGTCACGACCGGCCGACACCACGCGCGACTTCCCACCGCGCTGAGATGACCGCTAACGGCACTGTTGGCGTTCATACCCAGCACGGCGGCACGGGCTCCGCTTCCTCCGCTTTGCCGGTTGAAGACGCCGAGGCTACCGACATGCGCCGTACATTCTCGCCGTCTGGCCAGCCGGTTGACGTCCACGAAGTCGCCGATTCCAAGGATGACGAAGCCGTTTCCAAGGAGAAGTTCTCCACTAACTCTTTCCGCGCCATCAACTGGCAGGAAACCCCGGCCGAGGACGCCGCAGAGGATGATTCTCAGGGCGGTGCTCACGAGGCACACGGTGCACGGCACCCATTCGCTGCGCCGGAATCGGACGATGCCTCGGACTCTCCGACTCGCCAGCTGCAGGCCATTCGCGATGAGGACCTCGCAGAAGAGCCAGCTCAGAAACCGGCTCAGGCTCCTGAGCAGGAGCCTGCAAGCCACGGTCGGCGCCGTGCTGAGGACAACAAGGGCAGCCTGACGGTTGCCGAGCTGATGGCGCAGATGCGCAAGAAGAGGGAGCAGCGCGAGGACGAAGAGGCCTAGTCGCTTACCGAGTATGCGCGGCCTACTCACTGCACATAGCTGGTTTGGTCTAACCTAGTCAGTCATGACGCAAAGCCAGCATGATTCCCATCCCCATCGGACAACCGCTCCGCGGTTGGCGGTGGGGATTATTTCTGCCGGAAAAGTCGGGGTCGCGCTCGGCCAGGCGTTAGAGCACTGTGGGCATCGTGTCACTCACGTGGTCGCGCGCTCACCAGAATCTGTCACACGAGCGCATCTACGTCTCCCGAACGCACAGGTTAGTAGCATTGCCGACACAGCTTCCACCTGCGAGCTCATCGTTATCGCCGTGCCGGATCGCGCCATCGCAGAGGTCGCCGAGGAAGTCGCCCGCCATGTCGGCCCCGGACGCATCGTCATGCATACTTCTGGTTCCCTCGGGCGTGCCGTGCTCGATCCGGTCGCACTCACCGGCGCGCTGACCATCGCCGCCCATCCCGCAATGACATTCGCAGGGCTTGACGACGACTCCGAGCTCCTGACCGGTTGCCCATGGGGTATCACTGTTGGGGATGAGCTCGCGAAAACAGTCAGTGAACTGCTCATTGGTGAACTCGGCGGTCGTCCGGTGTTCATCAACGAACGTCACCGCGGCCTTTATCACGCGGCTATGGCCCACGGCTCAAACGGTCTGGGCGCAGTTGTGGTCGATGCAGTAGAAATGCTGGCAACCACTATCGGCGGAGACGCAGCAGCCGAAGACACCGACCTAGCTGAGCTGCGTCGAGGCCAGGCCGCCGAGCTGCTCCGTCCACTGCTGGAAGCTTCATTGGACAATGCCTTGAGGTGGGGTTCCCGGGGGCTGACTGGCCCGGTGACGCGGGACGACCTTGGGACCGTCGTCAAGCACGAACGTGAAATTGAAGCGGTGGCACCGGAAATGGGAACCGCCTACCTGGCTCTTGCCGAGCGCATCGCCGAGCTGCGCGGCGCCAACGAGGTTTTGCGGTACCTACGCCGATGAGCTGAGCGGACTGGCTGTTCTGGTCATCCGGGATGTGGCGTAAGGTATTGCCGTCGGGCGAAAAGTTTGGTCCGGTAGATCTGAACGCGGAGGAAACATGACGGGTTATACCGCCGGAGAGACAACTGTTCACAAGACTATTGCGGGAATCGCGCAGGTCACCCGTGCGTTGCGGAAGACCGGGCGGCCGGTGGTGCTCGTACCTACGATGGGTGCGCTACACCAGGGGCACCTTGAACTAGTACAGGCCGCGAAGACGCTGCCGCGCGCTGTTGTGGTGGTGTCGATTTTCGTCAATCCGCTGCAGTTCGGTGAGGGGGAGGACTTTGACGCCTACCCGCGGACTCTGGAGGAAGACGTTGAGAAGCTCCGCGCTGTCGGTGCTGAGCTGGTCTTTGCGCCGAACGCGAAGGAGATGTACCCCAACGGTTTCCGCACGACCGTGCAGCCGGGGCCGCTGGCTTCGGAGCTCGAAGGTGCTACTCGCCCGGGGCACTTTGCCGGTGCGTTGACGGTGGTCAACAAGCTTTTCAACATCACCAACTGCACTGATGCCGTTTTTGGTGAGAAGGACTACCAGCAGCTGTGCCTGATGCAGCAGATGGTCACTGACCTGAATATGCCGGTGCAGTTGCACGGTGTACCGGTGATTCGCGAGGCCGACGGGTTGGCTATGAGCTCCCGCAACCGCTATCTGTCCGAGGAGCAGCGCAATCTCGCAGTAACCCTGTCCGCCGCGCTGACTGCTGGTGCTTTTGTCGCGGACCGTGGTGCGGATGCTGTGCTGGAAACCGCGCGTGGTGTGCTCGCCAGCCAGCCTGAAGTCGAGTTGGATTACTTGGAGCTGCGTGACGCTGCGCTCGCCCCGCTTTCCGACGAGGCGTTGCGCGGCGACGGCCAGGAGACTGAAGCTCGCCTGCTGGTTGCTGCGAAGGTCGGCACTACTCGTCTCATTGATAATGTTGGCTTGATTCTGGGTGCGCCGCGCCCGGATTCGGCAAACGGTTTCGGGCAGCTCGGGCAGAAGGACGCCGAAATTGCGTCGGCGGCTCTGTCGGCGGCGGGGCTGGACGGCGAATTGACTGAGGAAGAGGCCGCTGAGTTGGCTGAGCTGCAGGAAAAGGTTCGTGCTGCTCGAGATGCTCGTCTGAAAGATGAGTCCAGCAGAGAAACTCTGAAGAACGCCGGCTTTGGCGTTGAGCAGGACAGCGAGTAGGACGGCTTTTCGAAGTAGTTTTTCGTGGCTGGGAAGTTGTCGTATTATAGTGTGCCGACTAACAACCTGCCACGCTAAGGGGTGCCGCGGTAGGCAAGCATCCAGGGGACGAATCCAGGAAGGGACCTACCTTTTTCATGTTTCGCACTATGTTGAAGTCCAAGATTCACCGTGCCACGGTGACTCAGGCTGATCTTCACTACGTTGGATCGTGCACGATTGACGCTGATTTGATGGAAGCGGCCGACCTGCTTGAAGGTGAAGCCGTCGACATCGTCGATATCAATAATGGCAACCGGCTTACTACTTACTGCATTACCGGAGAGCGCGGCTCGGGCATCATTTCTATCAATGGTGCCGCCGCTCGTCTGATATCGCCGGGTGATCTGGTTATTATCATCGGCTACGGAATGATGGATGACGCTGAGGCGCGTACGTACAAGCCGAATGTCATCTTCGTCGATGAGGACAACAAGATTCTGGAAAGTGGCAATGACCCGGCGGATGTGCCGGAGGGTTCTGATTTGAAGAATCCGCGTAGCCCGGAGAACCAGGGCTAGTCCACGTAGCCCGCAGAGCTGGGGCTCGACTGCGTAGTTGGAGAGAAGAGTCGAGCCGGAGAACCGCAACACCAGGGTGTTCACTTTGCGTTAAAGCGCAAGTCATTAGACCGTCAGCTAAAGCTCATTGGCGAGTTGATTTTTAGAAACCGAAAGGTAACGCAACGTCCTTAGCTTCTTAGAGGATCTAAAAGTTTTAGTTTTCCATTTCCTCACCTAGTCGAAGCTATACAAAGGCGGTCTCCCCGTGGTTCGTATTGGCAAGAATCTGCTGACAAATCCTTTTGCTACCTCTCGCAGCTCTCTGACCTGCACTTACAAGTGTGGTAATGCCTGTGCTGACGATGCTCCGAACGAGTTCTCGGACAACCAGTACTTCGGTGATGTTGCGAAGGAGGCGTTCTCCCAGCGCGCATTCTCCCGTCGCGCGGCACTGAAGGTCACTGGTGCTAGTGCTCTTGCGGTCGGCGGTGGCGCCGTGCTGGCCGCTTGCTCCTCTGATGATTCGGGCAGCGCCGCAGGTGGCTCCGACGCCTCCGGTACCGCTGCTGCCGGTGACGGTAGCAAGGACGAATCGCCGGAGGGTATGCGTTTCGAAGCCGTCAAGCCGAACACGGAAGACGCAGTCGTTATCCCGGACGGCTACGAGCAGAATGTTCTGATTCGCTGGGGCGACCCAATCCACGAGGGTGGCCCGGAGTTCGACTTTGACAAGCAGACTCCGGAAAACCAGCTGAAGCAGTTCGGCTTCAACAATGACTTCGCTGGCCTGATTAAGGCTGAAGACGGCACACTGCTGTACGTTTGCTCGCACGAGTACACCACCGAGCCGATGATGTTCCGTGCCTACAAGAAAGAAGATGCCACTAAGGAGCAGGTCGACATCGGACTGGCTGCCCACGGCCAGACCATCCTTGCTGTGGAAGAGGATGACAAGGGATTCCTGAAGCCAATTCTCAGCGACAAGCGTAACCGTCGCATCACTGGCTTCACCGAATTCACAGTTGACGGCCCGGCTGCTGGTCACGATCTGCTGAAGACCAAGGCTGACCCGACCGGTATGAAGGTCGAGGGAACTTTGAACAACTGCTCCGGTGGTGTTACTCCGTGGGGTACCTACCTGTCCGGTGAGGAGAACGTTGACCAGTACTTCGGCAACGTTGGCAAGCTCAAGGACGAGGACGCAGTTAAGAAGCTCAAGCGCTACTCGGTCAAGAATGAAGAGCTGTCCGACCGCGCGTGGGAGAAGTACTACGACCGCTTCGATGTCTCCAAGGAGCCGAATGAGCCGAACCGCTTCTTCTGGCTGGTAGAGATTGACCCATCTGACCCGAACTCCACCCCGGTCAAGCACACCGCACTGGGCCGTTTCAAGCATGAAGCTGGTCAGATCTACGTCACCGACGACGGCACGGTTGTGTGCTACTCCGGCGACGACGAGCGTTTCGAGTACATCTACAAGTTCGTCTCCTCCCGCAAGATTAAGGAAGGGGACCTCAAGCACAACATGGGCATTCTGTCCGAGGGCACGCTCTACGTCGGTAAGTTCAACGGTAATTCCGAGTCCGAGATTGACGGCTCCGGTGAGCTGCCGAAGGACGGCCGTTTCGACGGTGACATTGAGTGGCTTCCGCTGATGACCGCCAAGGCAGACGGCAAGCACGAGTCCCACGTTGATGGCATGACCGCCGAAGAGGTCTGCATCTACACCCGCATCGCCGGTGACAAGGTCGGTGCGACCCGTATGGATCGCCCGGAGGATATCGAGCCGTCCCCGAAGACCGGTAAGGTCTACGCGGCGCTGACCAACAACAAGTACCGCGGTAAGGCTGGCGCGAAGGACGACAAGGGCAAGGAACGCAAGGATGGTGCAGGGCGCCCGCTTGCCGACGCCGTCGAGGTCGCACCAATCACCGAGAACAAGAATGGCCTTGTTCTGGAGATGGAAGATGACCACGCCGGTACCAAGGGCAAGTGGAACCTCCTGCTGGTCTGTGGTGACCCGAACGAGGCTTACACCTACTTCGGTGGCTTCGACAAGGAATCGGTCTCGCCAATTTCCTGCCCGGACAACGTCGCCTTTGACGAGTACGGCAACCTGTGGGTTTCCACCGACGGCAACGCCCTGGACTCCAACGACGGCCTGTTCGCCGTGGCTGTCGAAGGCGAGCGTCGTGGTGAGACCAAGTGCTTCCTGACTGTTCCGGTTGCTGCAGAGACCTGTGGTCCGCAGATCTTCTCCAACCGCGTGATGGTCAACGTCCAGCACCCGGGCGAAATCGAGACGGATCAGGGTCACCCGGTCGGCGACAACCCGGACCCGACCACCAACCCGACCTCGCACTGGCCGGACGGCGGCAAGGAGCAGCCACGCCCGGCCGTCGTTCAGGTTGTACGCACTGATGGCAAGAAGATTGGCGTCTAAAGGGCACTCAACTAGCAGGTCGGCGGTGTAGTCGGCTAACCTTTATAGCCGTGACTGACGCGAAGAAGACCCCTGAAAACACCGCCACCGTTCCTGAGCAGCTGCGCATTCGCCGCGAGAAGCGTGACCGCCTGCTCGAGGCTGGAATTCAGCCGTACCCGGTTGAGGTTCCCCGTACTCACTCTCTCAAGGATGTCCGTGAAGAGTGGGGCCACCTCGAGGCTGGCGAGGAGACTCAGGATGTCGTGACCGTCATTGGTCGTGTCATGTTTATTCGTAACACCGGCAAGCTCTGCTTTGCCGCTCTGCAGGAGGGTGACGGCACGACCCTGCAGGCCATGCTTTCCAAGGCTGAGGTCGGCGAGGACGCCCTGGCTGCTTGGAAGTCGGACGTAGATATGGGCGACTTCGTCCTCATTACTGGCCGCGTAATTTCTTCGCGCCGCGGCGAGTTGTCTGTGATGGCTACCGAGTGGCAGATGGCCTCGAAGGCTCTGCGTCCGCTGCCGGTGTCGTTCGCTGATCTGTCCGAGGACAGCCGCGTGCGTCACCGCTACACGGACCTGATTATGCGTGAGCAGGCTCGTACTAACGCACTGACTCGCATCAAGGTCATCCGCGAGCTGCGCCACGCACTTGAGCGTCGCGGTTTCCTCGAGGTCGAAACCCCGATGCTGCAGACTCTGCACGGCGGTGCAGCTGCACGTCCGTTCGTGACTCATTCCAACGCTTTGGACATCGATCTCTACCTGCGTATCGCGCCGGAGCTTTTCCTCAAGCGCTGCGTCGTCGGCGGTATGGAGCGAGTCTTTGAGATCAACCGTAACTTCCGCAACGAGGGTATCGACTCCTCGCACAGCCCGGAGTTCGCGATGCTGGAGTACTACGAGGCATTCGGCACCTACGATGACTCCGCCCGCACCGTCCGCGAGGTCATTCAGGAAATCTGCGTCGCGGTCTTCGGTTCGACGACTGTTACGCTTGCCGACGGTACGGAGTTCGACTTTGGCGGCGAGTGGAAGCAGATTGAGATGTACCCGTCGCTGAACGAGGCACTTGCTCGCAAGTTCCCTGGTCAGCCGGAAGTCACTATTGACTCGACCGTCGAGGAGCTCAAGGCAATCGCCGATGTGATTGGCCTTGAGGTTCCGGAGAAGGGCGGCTGGGGCCACGGCAAGCTGGTTGAGGAAATCTGGGAGCTGCTCTGTGAAGACCAGCTCGACGGTCCTATCTTTGTCCGCGACTTCCCGGTCGAGACCTCTCCGCTGACTCGTCAGCACCGCTCCAAGCCTGGCGTGACCGAGAAGTGGGATCTTTACGTCCGTGGCTTCGAGCTGGCTACCGGCTACTCCGAGCTGGTTGACCCGGTTGTCCAGCGTGAGCGCTTTGAGGATCAGGCGCGACTGGCCGCTGGCGGTGACGACGAGGCCATGGTTCTGGATGAGGACTTCCTGCACGCAATGGAGCAGGGCATGCCGCCGACGACCGGTGTGGGCATGGGCATTGACCGCCTGCTGATGGCCCTGACCGGCCTTGGCATTCGCGAAACCGTGCTGTTCCCGATCGTGAAGCCGGAAGCGTAAGCGACTGAATTCATGTGTAGTTATCCCGGTGTTATCACCGGGATTATTTTTATCCCGTAATTTCTTCACCCGTGAATTCGGTAAATGGGAATAAGAAAATTGATCGGCGATCCGTATTGCGCTTGGGAGCAGCAGCGGGAGCAGTAGCGAGTGCGGGTGCCGTAGAGGTGGCCGTCAATAGCGTCGGGACGCGAGCAGTTGCATCGGCGGCTCCGAACCAGGCGCCGTTTCCATTCACAGGTTTGACCAGCGGTCTTGTGGTAACGGACCTGGAAGTCGTGACTGTGACCGATACGTCGGTGACATTTTCGTGGGCGACGTATGCAGGCCCACATCCAGCGTGGGGGAAGCTGGCCCCGCTGGCACCGGCCGACACTGAAGTTGCGCTCGTGCCAGTCGGCGCTGATGAGGGCGGCGAGCTGCCCGTGGTGCATAAGGACGAGGCGCAGGTTGGCTACCACTTTGTGACCGTCGATAAGCTGCGGCCTGGAACCACGTACCGTTTCGAATGTCGATCGAATGGGCTGGTCGCCGAGCCGGGATTAATTACCCGAAACCTCCCCAATGCACCCGAGCAAACTGGACAGTTCACGACGTTGGTCGCTCCGGAAGGGGAGTACCTGACCACGATTGCCATCCTTAATGACGCGCATATTGGCGAAAATGGGCACGGTATTATCACCGGCGATTTCCCCGCTCCTATCTTTTCTGAACCGGGTGCCGCGCCGTATCCCGAGGTCATGCTGACGGCTGCGCTCGCCGAGCTGCGGGGGATGGGGATTGAAAAGGTTTTCGTCAACGGTGATGCCACGTCGGAAGCACGTCCGGCGGAGGTGCGTCGATTTGCCGAGATTATGAATACTTTTGGTGCTCAGGAGCGGCAGTGGTTTGTCACCCGCGGCAATCATGATCGTCCGCATAAGCCGGATGCCGATCCATCTGCTGGCTACGACGAATTCCCGGTTTTGGAGGGTACCGAGAATCATCGCGATCCCTTCGGTGTTCTCCTGGGGCGTCCGCGGCAGGAACTGTGGGTCACTCAGCAGGGGCCGGTCCGTGTCATAGGGCTGGATTCATCGAAGTTGGATGAGTCCGGCGGCGAAATTAGCCCGGAACAGTTCGATGCACTGGAGCGGGAATTGCAGCGTGACCCCAGTAAGCCGACGGTTGTGCTGGCTCATCACCCAATTACTTCCGAGGCTGGTTGGACACATGCTGCCGGGCCCACCTTCATTCTCAACAGCGCTGATGCACGACGTTTGCAGCAGCTGCTTAACGACGCTCCGGGTGTATTCTTCGCGGGGGCAGGTCACACCCACCGTGCAAAGCGTACTCGCGGTGATGTTGGGGCCGGCGTTGATTATTTGGAGACCGGCGCGTGCAAAGCATACCCCGGTGGCTACACACTGCTGCATGTCTACTCCGGTGGCTACCAGGTTAACTTTCACCGTTTGAGCAGCGAAGATGCGCTTGCGTGGACTGCGCGTGCCCGTTGGGCGATGTACGGTTTCGAGCCCGAGGCTCTGCTTGGTGAGCTCTCTGATCGCAACTACGTTGTTAACCGCGTTATCGCCTGACAAGTTAGAAGCCTGAAAGTTTTCTGTTACTTGGCAATGTTTTTTCAATTCTTGTGACAACGGTCACGTGATTGTTTTATTGTTATGCCAGTAATAGTTCTGACTCGAAAGGCCATGATCACATGAGCGAGAAGAAGAACCGCGAAGATTCGACTGTCGGCCGCAATAACCCTGGTCGCGACGCTATCGGAGCGGCAATGCGGTTCATCACGTCGATTACTGGTTCGGACTTCGCCCAGAAGTACGACCTTCAGCCAAAGATCGACCGCGTGGTGTACCAGTCCACCAAGTCCGGTTTTAAGACCCTTGGTGCCGCGAACCGTCAGTTTAAGAAGATTTCCGGTTCCGGTAAGCCGGAGCGTCCGGCTGAGGAAGCCCAGGCTGCACAGGAGGCCGCAGCCGAGGAGAAGGCAAAGAAGCTCTTCGACCTCACCCCGACCGAGGATCAGCAGATGATCGTCGAGACGGTTAAGGAATTCGCTGAGTCTCGTCTGCGCGAGGTTGCTTATAAGTCCGACCACGAGGCAACTCCGCCGGAGAACCTCGTCTCTGAGGCTTCTGAGCTGGGCGTCACTATGATCAACGTCCCGGAGGCTTTCGAGGGCATCGCTACCGGCGAGGACGTCACCACCAACGCGCTGGTCGCGGAGGCTCTGTCCTACGGTGACATGGGTCTGGCTCTGGCAGTGCTGGCTCCGGCCGGTGTCGCTGCCACCCTGACCGCTCACGGCTCCGACTCGCAGCAGAAGACCTACCTGCCGGCATTCGCTGGCGAGAACGTCCCGGCTGCCGCTGTTGTGCTCGCAGAGCCGCGCCCGCTTTTCGACGCACGCAAGCCTGAAACCACCGCAAAGCGCGAGGGCGATTCGCTGGTCCTCAACGGTGTTAAGTCCTTCGTTCCGAACGCCGGCGCAGCTGAGCTGTTCATCATCGGTGTTGAGCTCGAGGGTAAGCCGGCTCTGGTTATCGTTGAGTCCGACACTGAGGGGCTCCACGTTGAGGCTGACCCGTCCATGGGTCTGCGCGGTGCCGCAATGGGGCGCGTCATCCTGAAGGACGTCAAGGTTCCGGCTGAGAACATTCTCGGCGGCGCTAGCACCTCGGCTGCAGATCGTGAAGAGGCATACCTCGACATTCTGCGTCGTTCCCGCCTCGGCTGGGCAGCTCTTGCAATGGGTACTTCTCAGGCAGTTCTCGACTACGTCATTCCTTACGTCAACGAGCGTCAGGCATTCGGCGAGCCGATTTCCCACCGCCAGGCAGTGGCCTTCATGGTCGCCGACATCAAGATTGAGCTCGATGGTCTCCGCATGATCACCCTCCGCGGTGCTTCCCGCGCTGACCAGGGTCGCGGCTTCGCTCGCGAGGCAGCTCTGGCTAAGACCTTCGCCACTGAAAAGGGTATGAAGATTGGTTCCGACGGTGTGCAGCTGCTCGGCGGACACGGCTTCACCAAGGAGCACCCGGTTGAGCGTTGGTACCGTGACCTCCGCGCAATTGGTGTCGCCGAAGGCATCGTCGTTCTGTAAACCGCTAGATACTTCAGCCGAAAAGAATTAAGAGGAAAGAAAATGATTAACCTCGAACTGCCGAAGTTCCTCAAGGCGGGCGCGTCCCAGTCGCATCAGGCCGCCGCTGAGATCTTCCGACCGATTTCCCGTAAGTACGATCTCGCTGAGCACGAGTACCCGAAGGAACTCGACACCCTTGCCTCCATGATGGACGGCATGGCAGATGGTGGCCGTGGCTTCTCCGGTGCTTCTGGTGGACGTGGCGACGATAAGAAGCCGAAGCGCACCGGTGTAAAGAACGGTGGCAACATGGCTTCGCTGCTCAACGTTATTGAGACCTGCTGGGGTGACGTGGGTCTGACCCTGTCTCTGCCGTACCAGGGTCTGGGTAACGCAGCCATCGCAGCTGTTGCTACTGATGAGCAGCTGGAGGCTTTCGGTAAGACCTGGGCTTCCATGGCAATTACCGAGCCGTCCTTTGGTTCTGACTCCTCCGCAGTTTCCACCACCGCCAAGCTCGATGGTGATGAGTACGTCATCAACGGTGAGAAGATCTTCGTCACTGCTGGTGAGCGTTCCGACTCCGTCGTTGTGTGGGCGACCCTGGACAAGTCCAAGGGCCGTGCTGCCATCAAATCCTTCCTGGTGAAGAAGGGCACTCCGGGCTTCACCGTGGAGCGTCTGGAAGAGAAGCTGGGTATTCGTTCCTCGGATACTGCAGTGCTCCGCCTGGACAACGTCCGCGTTCCGAAGGAGAACCTGCTGGGTTCCCCGGACATTGATGTTAAGAAGTCCTTCGCCGGCGCAATGGCGACCTTCGACAACACTCGTCCGCTGGTTGCGGGTATGGCCATCGGTGTCTCCCGTGCTTCGCTGGAAGAGCTGCGTCGCATCCTGGAAGAGGCTGGCATCGAGATTGACTACGATGCACCGGCACACACCCAGAGCGCTGCTGCAGCTGAGTACCTGAAGCTGGAGTCCGATTGGGAGGCTGCATACCTCCTGGCTCTGCGCGCTGCGTGGATGGCTGACAACAAGCAGCCGAACACTCTGGAAGCTTCCGAGTGTAAGGCCAAGGCCGGCCGTGCAGGCACCGAGATTTGCCTCCGTGCCGTTCAGCTGGCAGGTACCTTCGGTTACTCTGAGCGTAACCTGCTGGAGAAGTGGTCCCGCGACGTCAAGATCCTGGACATCTTCGAAGGTACCCAGCAGATTCAGCAGCTGGTCGTTGCTCGCCGCACCCTGGGCCTGTCCTCCAAGGAACTGAAGTAGTTACAGTTTCAGAGCAATCTACATACTGGTGAGCCGGTAAAAGCTCACAAAGATGCTCAAGCCACATTTCTTAAAACACCGTCCTGCCATGACTTGGTAGGGCGGTGTTTTATTTTGCGCTGTTTTGGCCGTGTGTCTCTTGTCGTTGCGTTCCTATTTTTCTGAGATTAGAGGGAGAGTTCATCTAATTTTCATCTTTAGGTTCTAGGCTTATTGGACATGAGCATTTCCCGCCGGGCCTACCTATCTGTTGCAACTCTTGCTGCAAGTTCAATGGCCGTCGCGAAAACCTCGGGAGCGTACGGCCTGGAGTACGTCACGTCGGGTCTGGGGCTTACCCAGTCGGATTCCAAGTCGTGGCAGGTACTGGCTAGCGACTTGGAGGTCATCACTGTCACAGACACGTCAGTGGCATTTACATGGGCAACATATGCTCCGGGAGTGCAGACAGCGTATGGCTTCATTAAGCCGACCGTTCCTTCGGATGAGCGGGTGCTGCTTGGTCCTGCGGATTC
Organism: Corynebacterium sp. HMSC055G02; assembly: GCF_001809065.1. Classification (NCBI taxonomy): domain Bacteria; kingdom Bacillati; phylum Actinomycetota; class Actinomycetes; order Mycobacteriales; family Corynebacteriaceae; genus Corynebacterium; species Corynebacterium sp. HMSC055G02. The sequence goes on from NZ_KV795648.1 coordinate 33,916, forward strand.
AACGCAGTTAGAGCTCGTGCACGAGGGGTACTCAGAGTCGGGCTACCACCATGTGGTCATTGACGGGTTGGAGCCGGGACGGGAGTACCGCTTTGAGTGCTGGTCACACAACTGTCGCGCGGTTCCGTCGCTGAATATCACCATGAGCAAAACGGCACCGGAGAAGACAGGCGTCGTAAGCACTCTGCCAGCGCTGGAGGGTGCACATTTGGCGACGTTCGCGCTGACGAATGACACACACATTGGTAAGCCCAATCATGACGGCATTCGCATTGGCAACCTCGGTCTTTCCTCCGGTCCGGGAGAGCAGCCTTTTGCCTCTATGCAATTGCAGGGTCTGGTGGACACGGTAAAGGCTGCCGGGTTAGACACTCTCGTCATCAATGGCGATTGCACGGATAGCAACCGCCCTGAGGAGTATGACGAACTCATCAGGGTTTTGGATACTTTCGGTGAGTTTGGGAAAAACTGGTTTGTCACCCGTGGTAATCACGATGTGCACCCGCCCGGGCTACCCAATATCAATGGTTTCCGGGGACGCGGAATCCGCAAAGGCAAGACCGCGGTTCCGGATTACTTCAGCCAGCGTCTTGTGCCGACGCAGCAGCACTGGTCGACTCGCGTCGGCGAAGTGCGCCTCATCGGTGTTGATACCGCCGAGTTTGGTTATGCAGGTGGACGTATTAATGAGCGGCAGATGCGTGCATTGCGTGCCGAACTCGCAGACGATCCAGAGCGTCCGACAATTTTGTTTGCGCATCACCCGTTTACTCAGGATGCGGTGCGTTCGCATTTCGGTGGTGAGGCATTCATGGTCGAGGCGCAGCAGGCCAAGATTTTTCAGGAGATTCTGGCCGCCACGCCGGGTGCCAAAGGCGTGTTCGCTGGTCATACGCACCGCAGCCGCCGTGGTATCGCTGACTACGGGGATACGGACTTCTGTGAGCGGGGTGCGGCACTCGGCTATCCGGGTGGATACACACAGATTCGAGTTCACACTGACGGTTACCAAATTAGCTACCACCGCACTACGACACCTCAGTCTCTGTCCTGGTCAACGAAGACTCGTTGGTCGATGTTCGGGTTGGAGCCAGAGTTTATGCTGGGAAAGATCTCCGATCGGAACTACGTCAATTTCTTCAAGAACAAAGTGCCGCTCTGAGCTAGTCCTAGCTTCAAGCAGGGTACGCTGGGCAATGCATAGTGTTAATGGAAAATACGTAGTGGCAAGTTCCGCTGTGGGGCGTAGCCGCAAGCCGCCACGTTATTGCCGAGCACAAGTGTGGCTCTGAAGTAATAAGGAATTTAGCGATGACCGACCAGTACAACCCGCGTTCGTCCTCCCCGCAGGATTGGGAGCAGGACGGTTATGCAACATCTGCCTGGGAGCAGCCACAGGGTGGGGCTCAAGGCCAGTACCAGCCTCAGTACCAGTACCAAACGCAGGGGCCGAACCAGGGCGGTTACCCCCAGCAGTATCCGGCTTATCAGCAGGCTCCGGCACCTGAGCAGAAGAGCAACAACGGTCTGTACGTGGTCTTGGGCATCGTCGGTGTCGCACTTGCAGCGGTCGCCGGTATCGGTGGCGCGTACTACCTGAATAATTCCTCCGATAATTCCCCGCAGTCTCCCGATACGGTTGCGGCAGGGGACTCGTCGTCAAGCACTGCGTCCCCGGCGCCGGTGGAGACGCACACGGAAACCTATACCCAGACCGTCGAGCCAGAAACGACGAAGCAGCCGGAGAGCAGCGCTCCTACCACTACGCAGAGGGGAAATTTTGGTCTCCGCGCGTTCGGTATGGATCGCGATGATATCGACGCCAAAGGTTGGGTTGGCAGTACCGCTCGCTGCTCGGGTGGGTATTACGCGCGTGTGCTGGCGGAGACGTCGTCGGGTAAGGCCGTGATTTGCGAGAATTCCAATAACCGCCAGCAGCGCCATTACATCGGTGACTTCGGTGAGATTTCGGATAGTCCGGATGCATACACAGTAGATAGTTTCTCCGGGAACCGTGCTGTCGCAAAGAATGGTGGCTACACGTATACCGTCACTCCGAATGCGGTAACCGTGACCCAGGATGGCGAAGAAATTTTCCGGGAACCCGTCACGGACTACGGTGTTTTGAACGCAGGCTAATCAGCGCTGGTTCTTCCTAGGACGCGCAAAAAGGACGCGGTAACTTCCACAATGGAAGTTTGTACCGCGTCCTTTTCGTGTCTGCCGTTCGCTTTACGACGGTCCCTGCGCCCTAAGCAGCCTTCTCCTCGGCGGCATTCTCCCACGGCTTCGGCAGGTGGCGAGGAACCACCTTGCCGACTGCGTTGCGTGGCAGTTCATCGAGGAACACGGTCTCACGCGGAACAGCGAAGCGGCTGAGGCGCTGCTTGACGTATGTGCGAATCTGCTCATTAGTCAGGGCGCGGCCCTCAGGTGAATCGTCGCGGACAACCCAGGCGACCAGAGCCTGACCGAAGCGCTCATCCGGAACACCTGCGACTGCGCACTCGCGGATGCCTTCGAGCTGGCTGAGTGCATCTTCGGTCTGACGTGGGAAGACGTTCTCACCGCCGGAGACAATCATGTCGTCCTCGCGACCGGAGATGTAGAGCAGGCCGTTTTCCATTCGACCCAGGTCACCGGTGCAGACCATGCCGTCGATGACCTGCTTGTCCGCACCCGGGCGGGTGTAGCCCTCGTATAGCATGTTGTTGCCCACGAAGATACGACCGGTCTCGCCGTCGGCGACGCGGTTGCCGTCTTCGTCGAGAATCTGGACACGAGTGCCCAGCGGTGCGCGACCTGCCGTGGTCGGATTTGCCTTGAGCTCATCCGGGGTAGCAATGGTTGCCCAGCTGACCTCGGTGGAGCCGTACTGGTTGTAGAGAACCGGTCCGAAGCGCTCGAGGGTCTTGGTGACAATTCCCTCCGGAATGGCCGAACCACAGGATGCGATGACCTTCAGTGATGTCGCGCCGATGTCGTAGTTGTCTGGGAGAATCTCAATCATGCGCTGCAGCATGGTCGGCACCAGGAAGATGGTGTGCGGAGAGTGCTGTTCGATAATGCGGAGGCTGTCGGCTGGATCGAACTTGCGGCGCATAATCATGGTGGAACGCAGTGCGATGCACAGCTGTGCGGTTGCGAAGCCCCAAGTGTGGAACAGCGGAGCCGCAAGGTAAGCCGGGCGGCGCTGACGCAGCGGAATTCGACTCATGATGGAAGATGCCGGCATCCAGCTGCGCGGCTCCGGACGCTTGGCACCCTTTGGAGTGCCGGTGGTTCCGGAAGTCAGAATAATAACGCGGCCACGGCGCGGGCGGCTTGGCAGCTCGGCGGTCGGCCACTTTGCCGGCGGTGCAGTCTTCAGCATCTCCTGCATGGAGGTCCAGCCCTCGCGAACACAGGAGGTATCACCGTAGTTTTCAAACCACGACACTGCGACCGGGCATTCATCGAAGTCCTCCGGCAGCATGTGAGTGAATTCCTCATCAATGAACAGGAAGTCAATCTTCTGCTCGCGAATTACAGCTAGAGTCTGCTCGGCAGCGGCGCCAGTATTGAGCAGCACCAGGTCGGTGCCGAGGCGACCGTGGGCGCACAGAGCCATAATGAAACCGCGGTGATTGCGAGCCAGCACACCGATGCGGTTGCGCTGCTGAATATCGCCGTGGCGGAGTGCCCGCGCCAGGGCAGTGGAGCGCTCGTGCAGCTCCTCGTAGGTCAGCGAGCCGCCGTCATCAATAATCGCGGTGTGGTGCGGATCGCGGCCGGCTGCGATGCCGAGGAGACCAGCTGGCAGGAAGTCCCAGCGGTAGATGGAATTTAATGCCTTACCAGCCGCGCCGGGTCCCATCGAGCCGAGGACACCAGCTTGCGTCACCGGTGCGAGACCGAGAACGAGGTCCGAGGTAGCTCGCGAAGCTTTGCGCACCTTATTGAGAATCGAGGTCTGTGGATCAGATGTCATAGTCACTCATCTTCCGTGGTTCATGTCCTGTGGTCTTCGGAGAGGCCTAATCAGGCGAAACCTCATCGGTAGGACCGCCGATTTAGTTTCTTTTACAGTAAGAATAAGTGTCCTAGGTCACTTTTGTGTAGCTTTTTGCAAAATTTTTTTATCAGAAACGAATGATTGTGAAGATATGTTGCGTGACTAGGGAATACGTTCAAAGGTGTGGGGCTTTTTTATCTCGAGCGATGTTGTCGCCGCACTTAGAGGCTCCGTTTTGAGGTAATTTCTCTAGAAAAAGTTCTTGAGAGATGTTCCAATTCAACTTCGCCCTCGTCGCCGTAGCGGAGGGTGAAGCCATTCGATATGTCCTAGGGGAACCCATGAAGTCCACTCTCAAGAGTCAAACTTTCCTACGCATTTCGGCAGCCCGAGTTGCCGTGGTCGGAGCAGCCGCAACCGGTGCGGCTTTCGGTCTTGCAGCATGTGGCGATAGCGATGACGTCGATCCGGCACCTGACGAGACCACTACGGTGACTTCGACCGAGAGTGTGGACGACAATCGCAATGATCGCGATGACGACGATCATGATGATGACCACGACGATGATGACGACGACCGGGATGACGGCCACGACGACCGCGTGAACAACTAGGTGTCCGTTCCAGGATGAAACTGCCGTTGTACCTCTCTTGACCAGACTGTTCGCTATTGGCGTACGGCTATAGGGATTAATCTGCGACGCGTCGCGTTTAAGCTAGGTGAAACAACCTTTATTGAATTACGGCAAAAATAGACACTTGAAAGGGCAGTGATGTTCGAGAGGTTTACGGACCGAGCACGTCGCGTTGTCGTCCTGGCACAGGATGAGGCACGCGAGCTCAATCACAATTACATCGGCACGGAGCACATCCTGCTCGGCCTGATTAGTGAAGGCGACGGTGTGGCTGCCAAGGCGCTCGAGTCCATGGGCATTTCCCTGGATGCTGTGCGCTCTGAGGTAGTCGACATTATTGGTCGTGGCTCCCAGCCGCCGAGCGGTCACGTGCCGTTTACTCCGCGTGCAAAGAAGGTGCTGGAGTACTCTCTGCGCGAGGCTCTGCAGCTGGGTCACAAGTACATCGGTACTGAGCACCTGCTGCTTGGACTGATTCGTGAGGGCGAAGGTGTTGCCGCTCAGGTACTGGTTAAGCTCGGCGCTGACCTGCCGCGCGTACGTCAGCAGGTTATTCAGCTGCTCAGCGGTTTCCAGGGCGATGAGTCCGATGGTTCTCCGGAGCAGCGTCCAGTCGGTGCTACTTCCGGCGCTCGTGTGCAGGAGGGTAACCACCAGTCCGGTTCGCTGGTGCTCGATCAGTTCGGTCGTAACCTGACCGTGGCTGCACGTGAGGGCAAGCTGGATCCGGTCATTGGCCGTGAGAAGGAAATCGAGCGCATTATGCAGGTTCTTTCTCGCCGTACCAAGAACAATCCTGTGCTGATTGGCGAGCCGGGCGTTGGTAAGACCGCCGTTGTGGAAGGCCTCGCGCTGGACATCGTCAACGGCCGTGTGCCGGAGACACTGAAGGATAAGCAGCTTTACTCCCTCGACCTGGGTTCCCTGGTTGCGGGTTCCCGTTACCGCGGTGACTTCGAGGAGCGTCTGAAGAAGGTGCTCAAGGAGATTAACCAGCGCGGTGACATCATTCTGTTTATTGACGAGATTCACACGCTGGTCGGTGCCGGTGCTGCAGAGGGCGCAATTGACGCGGCCTCGATTCTGAAGCCGAAGCTGGCTCGCGGTGAGCTGCAGACCATCGGTGCTACCACTTTGGATGAGTACCGTAAGCACATCGAGAAGGACGCCGCTCTCGAGCGTCGTTTCCAGCCGGTGAACGTGCCGGAGCCGAGCGTGGATCTCACTATCGAGATTCTGCGTGGTGTTCGCGATAAGTACGAGGCTCACCACCGCGTATCCATCTCGGACAAGGCGCTGGTTGCGGCAGCTACCCTCTCGGATCGTTACATCAACGACCGCTTCCTGCCGGATAAGGCTGTTGACCTTATTGACGAGGCCGGTGCTCGTATGCGCATCAAGCGCATGACTGCCCCGGCTGACCTGCAGGAGATCGACTCCAAGATTGCCGATGTGCGCCGCCAGAAGGAAGCCGCCATCGACGAGCAGGACTTCGAGAAGGCAGCTGGTCTGCGCGACAAGGAGCGCAAGCTGGGCGAAGAGCGCCGCGAGCGCGAGAAGAAGTGGCGTGCGGGCGAGTCCGACACCATCGCTGAGATTGGCGAGGAACAGATTGCGGAGGTCCTGGCTTCCTGGACTGGCATTCCGGTGTTCAAGCTCACCGAGGAAGAGTCCTCGCGTCTGCTGCGCATGGAGGATGAGCTGCACAAGCGCATCATCGGTCAGGAAGAGGCTGTCAGTGCTGTCTCCCGCGCTATTCGTCGTACCCGTGCTGGCCTGAAGGACCCGAAGCGTCCGTCCGGTTCGTTCATCTTCGCTGGTCCGTCCGGTGTTGGTAAGACCGAGCTGTCGAAGGCTCTGGCCGAGTTCCTCTTTGGTGAGGAAGACGCACTCATTCAGATTGATATGGGTGAGTTCCACGACCGCTTCACTGCTTCTCGTCTCTTCGGTGCTCCTCCCGGATACGTCGGCTACGAAGAGGGCGGCCAGCTCACCGAGAAGGTGCGCCGCAAGCCGTTCTCCGTCGTGCTTTTCGACGAGATTGAGAAGGCCCACAAGGAGATTTACAACACCTTGCTGCAGGTCCTGGAAGACGGTCGTCTGACTGACTCGCAGGGTCGAGTGGTGGACTTCAAGAACACGGTTCTGATCTTCACCTCGAACCTGGGTACCAGCGACATTTCCAAGGCTGTTGGTATGGGCTTCTCGGGTGTCGGCGAGGCCGATGAAGATGGCAAGTACGAGCGGATGAAGGACAAGGTCCACGACGAGCTGAAGAAGCACTTCCGTCCGGAGTTCCTGAACCGTATCGACGAGATTGTGGTCTTCAAGCAGCTGAGCCAGGCTGAGATTGTCCAGATGGTCGACCTCATGCTGGCCCGCGTCAGCGACCAGCTCGACGAGAAGCGCATCACCATGGAGATTTCCGACCGCGCCAAGAACCTGCTGGCCAAGCGTGGCTTTGATCCAGTGCTCGGTGCCCGTCCGCTGCGTCGCACGATCCAGCGCGAGATTGAGGATCAGCTCTCCGAGAAGATTCTCTACGGTGAGGTTGGTCTCGGCGAGACCGTCTTCATCGATGTCGAAGGCTGGGATGGCGAGTCCAAGGACGTCGACAAGGCGAAGTTCACCTTCACCAACAAGGGCAAGGCCGGTAACGTTGATGCCGACGGCGGTGCTCTGGCTGACTCCGAGGAAGACAAGGACGTTCTCGGAAATGCTGACGGCACCCTGAGCGTTGAAGCCGACGACATCGAAGGTGCTGCTGACCAAGCCGCTGCCGAGGCAGAGGTCGACTCCGATGACGACGGCCACAACCCGCCACCGGCTGGTGCGGGTGCTGGCCAGTCGCTCTAAGAGGTTTAGCCGCTAGCAGTACCAACGAACACTGCCGCCCCAGTTCCGACTCCATTATGGGAGGAACTGGGGCGGCAGTGTGTCTATATGCGGTCTTTCCTAAAAGCGCGGATAGTTGTAGTTCTACTTGGCCACGCCGAGGTCGACCAATGCTTTCTTTGCCACTTCGGGGTCATCATTTTTGATCATGTACTCAACGATTCCCTGGTCCTCTGGGAGGATTTCCGCAACTGTGATGAGGGACTCCACTCTCTGCGCCTTGAATGTGGAACCGCGCGTTGATTCTGCCGGAATCTCAACGGCATCCAAGACGGGCTTGCCGTCACGAACGGCGGCGGTGGCGGCAGGGTCATCGGTGAAGACTACGTAACCAACGTCGGGTGCCTTCGTAGTATCCACGGAACAGTTGGTACCCATTGCCTGTGGGGCAGGGGCGCTATCCGCACCATAGTAGCTAAACACCACTTCATAGTCTGTGCAGGCCCGCACGAAACTAGCAATCGGTTCGGGTGCGTGGTCGGCAGGGGTGAGGCCGCCAGCGGTATCCCCACCAGTGGCACCGGTGGCGCCACCGTTGGAAGCGCCGGGATCGGCAGGTGCTTCAGCGGCGGACTGTGCGGGAGCAGCGGACTCGTCTGACTTGTCACTAAAGAGCGCGTCTTTAGCTGCAACGTAGGCAATCGCTAGCACCACGATGCCCGCTATCACTAAGGGAAGGAGTAATAGCTGCTTCTTTACACTGAGACCTTTCGATGCGCCGCTGGTCTGGGCACCTGTCGTGCCCGCGCTGGCGTTCGACCTTGAGGCGGCCGTCGTATTTGCTGGAGACGCTCCAGTTTCTAGTAACGAGCCATGCTTGATGTAATGGCGATAGCCATTTTGCGCAATAGCCAGGTTTTGCTCGATGTGTGATGTGTCTTCTGGCCCATTTAAGCGGTCGGGCGAACCCGGGTATGCAAGTCGAATCATTTTTCAGTCCACCACCGTGAATCAATGTCGGAGTACAGGGAGCGCATCGACTCTGCAAACTCTTCCAAGCTATTGCGATTGAGACGGTGCTTGTTTTCTTTCCATCGCTCAAACAGCTCAGTTGACGACACTGCACGCGAGGCCTCAGTTCGTGCCTCTCGGCCTGCGGTCAGAGCCCACTGGGCGGCAAATTGCACACGTTTCGCAGCCTTTTCTGTGAAACCGCTCCACACTTTATATGTGTTGTAGAGCTGGGCCACGACGGCCCAGCCGCCCTTGTAAGGCAGAACTGTGACGTTGCCCAGGTTGTCAAGTTCAAGGAACTCAAAATGGGATGGATCCTTCTTATCGGCGGTCACGAGGATCCTGCGGTTGGTGACAAACGCGGCACCATCCACCCCACTTGCTTTCGTGGCGGCGGCCTCGAGCACAATCTCGTCGACACCAAGACCTTCTACAACAGCGACGGCGGCAGTGCGCACAATCCCGGAATTACCGGTACGTTCAAGTGCGGCACCGAGATCTGGCCGGTCGGTCAATGCAATTTGGGGTCCTGTCATGCACACGAGACTAGCAACACAATAAAAACCGCGCCTGCCGTTCAGTGCTATGGCATAACTCACCCCAGGTGTGGGGTGGTGTGTGAAGTAACGCTGACTCAACCCCGAAACCTCGGTACGTTCTGTGGGTATGAGCTCAACGTTCACGCCAGCAAAGTTTGATGATACTTGGATCTACCGCCTTACAAAGTTCCCATGGCCGGAACCGGCGCCGAGCAAAGATGAGGTGCGCCGCCACTCTTGGGGAATGGTGTACAAGAGCAATAAGGCGTTTGCGACCCCGCTAGGGGTTGAGGCCATCAACGCAAGGGCGGCCAAGTACTACAAAACATCTCTCGAGCAAAACTGGGGGGTCACTGGTGCACAGGAAGCGTATCAGGTTATTGATGCTCTGCTCGAAGGTGGCCAGCACGTGGAAAATGACCTGCTTTTACCGCTCGCATATGCAGTGAAGGACATCTCTGAGAACGAGCTCGAGGCAGAGATGGAGGAGCGGATCGAGTTTCTGAAAGACTTCTTTGTTGTCCAAGGCGTGGATCCGCGTGGTGCAGAACATAAGTTCCGCTACCTCGTACGGATGTTGCGCTCCGAAAACTTTGCCAAAGCAGCAGCCCCGGCATTGCCCGCCACTACTCGCGCATGGGACATAATCCGAATTCACAGCGTTGGTGGTGCGGCAACGGAGCTGGGATGGATCTCTCCAGAAGAGTTCCTTCAGATTTCCGATAAGGCCGTGGCGGCGTTGCAGCGCTACTTCGTGTCGTGGGCTGACGTAGCCGCAAGCTTCTGGTGGGGACGAATGATCTGGGCGAGTGATGGTGAGCCCGACGTTGCCGCTGCGATGAAAGACCAATCGCAACGGCTCACCGAGTTGCTCGCACACAGTGATTCACCTTGGGTTCGCGTGCCCTTGCATGACATCGTGGCCGAGGAACCATTCTCATCCTTAGACGGTCTGCACTAACTAGCTGTCGTCATTGTTCGGGATGCCGTGGCAGCGGCCGGTTTCATGAGCTCATTAGAATCGGTCACAAATAACGGATTGAGGCATCTATGGCGCAGGAACGGCGAGTTCAAGGGGCATCTGCAAGGCGAAGTTACCTTCACCAATATGGGGCAAGGTCGGTAACGTTGATGCCGATGGGCGGTGCCTTGGCCGATTCTGAGGAAGATGACGGGCGTTCTCGGCAGTGCTGACGGTATCCTGAGCGTTTGGATCTGGCGACATCAAAGCTACTGTCGATCAGGCCACTGCCGAGGCAGAGACCGAATCTGATAACTCCGAGGGAGAGAACTAAATGGGGATCCAATTTCGCAAGAAGCAGAACCTGGACAAGGACACGTGGCTGAACTACTCGGGTTCGGGAGTCTCTGGTTCGAAGCGTATCGGTCCGGTGACCATTAACAGCCGTGGCGGTTACACCGTCCGACTGGGCAAGGGCTTGACCTTCCGTGGTCGCTGGAAGAAAAAGTAGCTGTACTTGCTAGATGGAGGAAAGCGGCGGTTGTCGCCGCTAGTACCCCATTTTCTGATTCACCCACGCAAGCATCTCTTCGTGGGTGAGCACGTAGGCAAGGCCGTGCGTCCCATCACCGAGGTCAGTATCGACCTCCACGTAGGTGATGTCGGAGCCGGCCTTTTGCCATTTCTGCACAAGTTCGCGTGCCGACGTCACGGGTAGCACATCATCCAATGCGTTATGGGTAACGAATACGGGCATACTGGGAGTCTTTGTCCCCAGAGCTTGTTCTTCCACGTGGCGCCGAACGACGGGGGAGAGCTCCGGCGAGCGCAGATTTTCCGCTATTCCTAAGTCGTTGGCCGTGAATGCCTTGGTGTCATTGCGGGGCCAACGTTCGACAGTGGCGCCAATGCATTCATCGGCCGTGAGCTTCAGGAAATCCTGCCCCAGCGGGCTCAGCATGCGCTCGATCGGTTCTTTTGTCTCTGGGTACTCTGCAATCAAGCCGTTCATGAAGTAACCGACGAGCCCCGCCAGCGCCGAGCCGCGAATATGCAGTGCAGTGTCGGTGAGATCGGCCGGAATAGCCCCGGCGTAAACAGCGCGGATGTTCAGCTCCGAGGCGTACGCATCGGCTAGCTCGGCGGCTGCAGCGGTGGCGCCTCCGCCCTGTGAGTAGCCGAACAGCGCAATGGGAGTATCTGCAGGTAGTTGTAAAGTCTCAATAGCCGCTCGCGCCATATCGAGCGTGTTATTCCCGGCAATCTCACGGTTGAGATACGGATGTACCCCAGGCGTGCCGAGCCCCTGGTAATCCACAATGGCAACATTCCATCCCTGTGCCAGCAGCTGAGGTGCCGGAGGCGTCGGAGGCGCTTCGTAACGCAGGGCGACCGAACTGGCACAGTTATCAGCCATGCCGAGAGTTCCAGGTGCAATTACTGCCAGTGGGCGCGGGGATTTCTCTGACCATCGGGCGTAGGGCTGCAAAATCGTGCCGGACACGGCTGTCTGGCGGTGGTCGCGTGCACCTGTGGAGGAAAACACGACCCGCTGTGCGCGTGCGGGCGTATTGACCGGAAATGGCGTCTTCGTAATTACCTGCCCCGGAGGCAATCGCTTCACCGTAGAAGAGTCAGAATCCGAAGAACCGAAGCCAGTCGCTCCTAGACCATCCACCGCCGAGCAACCACCGAGCGTTCCCACGCTAGAGCCCAGAAGAGCAACTCCAAGCACTGTGCTCAGCGCAATTCTGCGCTTACTAGCCCCAAAGAGACAGCGCTGGCGCTGAGGTCGATGGGGCGTGGCATTCATGTGTCTAATTCTAGGCAACGCACTTGTTCGAATCTGGTCTTTACCGGAGCATTGCCTCGGCTTTAACGGGGCAACTGGAAGCGGCCATCGGAGGTTTGCTCCGCAAGTCCGTCGTCAAGCAGGGAAAACAGTGCGCGGGAACGCTGATGCGCATCATCCCAGACCGCATCCAGAGCGGCCTGTTCGACGGGGGAGTCGGCGGCGCGGAGCACGTCGAGAAGCAAGCCCCGGACTTGACGGTCGGTGCCTTCGAACTTCTGCACACGCCGTTTAGCAGCGGCGATTTCGTGGTCTTCGGGTTCGGGGCGACCGGCGGCAATCCATGCGCAACTGGTGGCGATGGGGCAGACCTCGCACTCGGGTGTCGTTCGACAGACGGTAGCGCCGAGTTCCATGAGTGCGACGGAAGTCTCGGCCGCAGTCGTGGGGTCGAGTGGTAGGAACTCTTCGACGAGCGTCATGTCGGCGCGTTTGGCGATGCCGGGTAGGTACGTGCCCTGACGGTGTCGCCGGAGTACGCGGCGCACGTTGATGTCCACCACCGGCGTACGCACGCCAAAGGCAAACGCCGCTACTGCCCGAGCGGTGTAGTCTCCTACCCCCGGAAGGGCTAACAGTGTGTTCACGTCGCTTGGTACTTCGCCGTCGTGCTTTTCGACGATCTTTTCTGCGCATTCACGCAGCCGGAGTGCACGTCGGGGGTAGCCGAGTTTTCCCCACATACGTAGGACTTCATCCTTGGGCGCGACTGCCAAATCGGCTGGGGTGGGCCATTTTTCCAGCCAGGCGCGCCAGGAGGGGATGACGCGGGCGACGGGAGTCTGTTGACTCATCACTTCGCTGACGAGCACAGCCCATGGTGAAGTGCCTTCTTCGCGCCAGGGAAGTGGCCGCATGTTGGTGCGATACCAATCACGTAAGGCGGCATCGACGTGTTCGTCGAAGTCGTCGGATTGGTTAATTGCAGAGGTCAATCTACATTCTCGCTTTCCCATAAACAGCAGAGTCGTTGCACAATATAGCTATGAGCAATTCTGAGAGGACTCCTGAGAGTGTATGGCAATCGATGGTGCGCGGAAACCTCCGCTTCTGCGAGAGCAAGACTGCGCATCCTCGCCAGGACTTGGTTCGTCGTAAGCAGCTGACGCAGGGGCAGAAGCCGAAGGCCGTTGTGCTGGCTTGCTCGGATTCCCGCGCTCCGGTGGAGATTATTTTCGATCAGGGCTTGGGCGATGTATTTGTAATCCGTACTGCCGGTGAGATTACTGACCTGTCGGTGCTGGCTTCGCTGGAATTCGCAGTTGATGGTCTTGGAGTTCCGCTGGTGATTGTTCTCGGTCACGAGTCCTGCGGCGCTGTGGCTGCGGCGAAGAATGCACTGGATGGTGGCGAACTGCCGGGTGGTTTCCAGCGTGTGCTGATTGAAAAGGTCACCCCGTCGCTGCTGGCGGCTCGCAAGGATGGCGAGACTGAAATCGACGAATTTGAGCGTCGCCACGTGCGCGAGATTGTTAATCACATTATTGATCGCTCTCCGGAGATTTCGTCGCGACTGGAGACCGGCGAGGTAGGCGTTGTCGGTATGCGGTACCGCTTGGAGGACGGACGCGCTGAGACCGTCGTTACCCATGGAGTCAGCGAGAACCCGCTAACCTAAATGTGTGACCAATAAGCTGCCTCCAGAAATCTACCGGCGTCGGCGTATCGCCGCGGCGGTGTTGCTCGTTATCATCCTCGTTCTCCTGGGCTGGGGTATTTCCGCACTGGTAAACCGGGACAGCGAGGATTCTGAACCGGTGAATGTCACCAGGGATGACGGGAAAGAGGTGACTCCTCCGGAACAGCCCAAGGAACCTTACGCGCCTAAGTCTGACAAGGACTCGGAGAACGACAAGTCTGACAAGGACGCCAAGAAGGGCGACAAGGAAGGCGAAGACTCCGCGAAGGATGACGCTCAGGCGGCGCTTGCGAGCAAAAAGGACTGTACCCTTGCAGATCTGCAGGTGACGGCCACCTCGGATCAGCCGAACTACGGCGATGAGCAGCCGACTCTGGCGATTACCGTCCACAATCCCACCGGCGGTGAATGCCGCGTGAACCTTGATGAGCAGCAGTTGCGCTTCGAGGTGTACGACCTGGCAACGTATGAGCGAGTCTGGTCGGATGTGGATTGCAATGACTCCGAAGGCCACGGTGAACTGGTATTGGCACCGGGCGAGGAAGTCAACTATGCCGCCACCTGGTCGCGTCTGACCTCGGCGCCGAACAAGTGCTCCGAAGAAGACCGGGTCCCAGTTCCCTCCGGGTCGTACATCTTCTACGGCGTGATTGGTGACAACAACTCTGACGCCTACACGTTCAACATGCGCTAGCGCTTAGCTCCTAACCCAAGCTCAATGGCCTCGGCAACGGTGGCTGCTTCCAGCAGCTGCATCCCTGCCGGGCCTTTTGCGCCTCTGGGCACAATTGCCGTGTCGAAGCCCATTCGATGAGCTTCCTTAAGGCGCCACTCCAAATCGGTCACTCGCCGCACTTCGCCGGCCAACCCCAGTTCGCCGAGTGCAATGGTTTTGTCCTGGAAGGTCCGCTTAGTCATGGATGAGGCCAGTGCCAGCGCAATCGCCAGGTCCGCGGCCGGCTCCGACAGCGTCATTCCGCCGACGGTGGACACGTACATCTCCATGCGGGCCAACTGCTTGAAGTTACCGTGTTCAGTCAGCACGGCCGCGACCATCGGCACGCGCCTCGGGTCGAGACCAGAGACATTGCGTCGTGGATTATGTGCCTCGGTGTTGATTACCAGGCCCTGCACCTCCGCCAGCAGCGGTCTGCGGCCATCCATGGCCACGGTAATTGCAGTTCCCGAGGTCGGTGTTCGGTGATGCAAAAACAGCCCCGAGGGATCCTCAACTTCCGCAATACCGCCCGCGGTCTGCTCGAAGCAGCCCACCTCATCGGTGCTGCCGAAGCGGTTTTTCAGACCCCGCAAGAAGCGTAGCCCCGAGTGTCTATCGCCTTCGAAGTTGAGTACCACATCAACGAGGTGTTCCATCGTGCGCGGGCCGGCCACATTGCCGTCCTTGGTCACGTGCCCTACCAAGAAAATCGCAGTCCCGGTCTCCTTTGCCAACGCCGCCAGGGCAGAGGTTACGGCGCGGGCCTGAGCAACGCCACCGCGAGCACCTTCGACGTCGGCACGCATCGTCTGCACGGAGTCCACAATGAGCAGACCGGGGGAGAGCTCTAGCGTCAGATCGATGACGTCCTCGATATTCGACACCGCCGACAGGTACAGCGAGTCCGACAGCGCGCCAGTGCGCTCGGCACGCAGTCGCACCTGACCGACCGACTCCTCACCTGTGACGTAAAGTGTCGGCCCCAAATCGCCGTCCGCGCAGCGATAGGCCACTTCAAGCAGCAACGTCGACTTACCAACCCCCGGCTCGCCGGCCAAGAGCACCAACGAACCCGGCACAATACCCGAACCGAGCACCCGATCCAGCTCACCGATGCCCGTGCGCACCGCGTGCGCAGCTTTGGCGGAAATCCCGGTAATGGCCGTCAGCTCAGAAGAAGAAGTGGGGATTCGATCTGTTGCGGATGTCTCGGCGAGGAAACGTTCCTCCGCATCGTCGTCAAGCGCGCGCTGTGCTAAACGCTGGCTCTCAGCCGCGACGGAAGTGGAAGATGCTTTACGACGGTCACCTCGCGTGCCGGGCTCCGTTGTGGCAGCACTCCGGCGACGTTGCTTGGCTGCCCGGGTGGCGATTTTGTCCTCAAGGGTGGAGCCGGACTTCCCTCTGCTGGAGCGGATAGTGACCTTCTCCAGTGTGCCCCACTCTTTGCAGTTGGGACATTGACCAACCCATTTCGACACCTGCCAACCGCATGCCGAGCATTCGTAGGCTTCGTCTTTGGTCTTGGCCACGGTGCAACCGCCTTTGCTTCAAACGAGGGGGCGACAGACCCGACAACGTTTGGTGCGGGATGTGCGGGAAATGTCGCTAAAAAATTGCCCCAGATACGCGAGAACGGGCCAGGGCAGAGTCAATGACATGTGTCAAGGACTGACTGTACCGCCGTGGCCCGTATCAAGCGACCAATCGCCCATGCCCGCTCGATGAAGCTCCTCGCGTTATTTGCGGGACAGGACTGCGCTGTACCAGCGCCTAAAAGTGCGCTGCGCGCGAACAGCGCAGGAACACCACTGTGCTGCGATTACTTGGATTCAATCATGCCGTCAGCACCGCGGTTCGGTGCGCCAGCTTCCAGAATGTCAGCAGAGATGGTGATGTCCAGGTCGTAGGTGTTGGTCTGGCCCTGCGGGTCAGTGAACTCGAAGGTGGCCTCGCGGTTCTGGCCAGCAGCGCTGCTCTTGTCGCCAACCAGGGTGCTCGGGTCCAGCTCATTGGTGTAGTACGCGATGCAGCCGGTGTTGTCCTTGGCGGTCTTAGCCAGCGGATCGATGACGGACTTCGGGCCGGCAACAATCTGGCACTCACGCGGCAGGGAGTCCTCGCCCTTTGCAGCCTTAGCGAAGGAAGGTGTCTCAGCGACCTTCTTCAGCTCAACCTCGCCGATACCTTCAACGGTGACGGACTTCAGCTTGTAGACCGACTCGGTAGCGCGCTGCTGGTTGCTGGCGGAGAACTTCAGACCAGCGGTACCAGCCTCCGGGTCAACCAGGATATGAGCGTCGCGGATGTTGACGAAGCCAAGAGCCGAGTTGGTGTTCTCAGCACCCTTGCCGGCAGCATCTTCGCCGCCGTTCATCGCACCGTCTACAGCCGGGTGCTGATTTGCGGTCTGCGAAATCTGACCGGCGCCACAAGCAGCAAGTGCAACTGCGGATGCTGCGGAGACGGTGATGAGGGCGCTGCGGCGAAGTACGGACTTGAAGGCCATGACTAGATTTCCTCCAGTAGCTTGAGGATGGGCGATAGGATTTTCAGTATTTAAAGAACACCTTAGTGTCTTCCTAAGATGTTCTCATACTACCCGTAAAATCATGGGGGGACATGATAGGGTGGAAGGCCGTTGGAAAGGGCGTGTGCATTACATGGAATTCAGCATTGGGGATACCGTAGTTTATCCGCACCACGGAGCTGCGAAAATCGAAAACATCATTGAACGAGAGCTTAACGGTGAGACCGTTCAGTACCTCGTACTGCAGATTCTGCAGAGTGATCTGAATATCCAGGTGCCCGCCAAGAATGCCGAGCTGGTCGGTGTCCGCGATGTTGTCGGTGAAGAGGGGCTGCTGAAGGTCTTCTCCGTTCTGCGTGAGACCGACGTAGAAGAGGCCGGCAACTGGTCCCGTCGCTACAAGGCCAACCAGGAGCGCCTGGGTTCGGGCGACATTAACAAGGTCGCTGAGGTAGTTCGTGACCTGTGGCGCCGCGATCAGGATCGCGGTCTGTCCGCCGGCGAAAAGCGTATGTTGAGCAAGGCTCGCCAGGTTCTCGTCGGTGAGCTCGCGCTTGCCGACGGCGTTGATGAGGCCAAGGTCGAGGAAGTTTTTGCCCGCGTCGATGCCACTATCGAGCGTCACCGCGCGCTGGCACAGGAAGGTACCGCCGGTGAGAAGAAGGACGAGGCCGACGATAAGCCGGTGGACCTGGACGCAGACGCATAAGTCGTTTCCCTTCCTCGGTTCCTTCCAGTAGGGATTTTCTGCACTTTTCCGGTTAACGGCTAGCGCACATACATTGCCCGTGTGCGCTAGCCGTTTTCTCTTTTTCACCCGTATCTATTTCCCCGCTATGCTCGGGGCTGTGACTTTTCAAATCTTCGATACCGCAACCCGCCAACTGAAGGATTTTGAGCCTCTCCGCGAGGGGCATGCCTCCATTTACCTGTGCGGTGCGACCCCGCAGGCTCAGCCGCACATTGGCCATGTTCGCTCCGGCGTGGCCTTTGATATCTTGCGCCGTTGGCTGATCGCCAAGGGGTATGACGTCGCCTTTGTGCGCAACGTCACCGATATCGATGACAAGATTTTGAACAAGGCCGCCGAGCACGGCCGTCCTTGGTGGGAGTGGGTCTCTCGCTTTGAGCGCGAATTTACCTGGGCTTACAACCAGCTCGGTGTTCTCCCGCCGAGCGTTGAGCCGCGCGCTACCGGGCATGTCACTCAGATGGTGGAGTATATGCAGCGTCTGATGGATAACGGCTTCGCCTACGCTGTCGATGGCAGCGTCTATTTCGACGTGGATGCCTGGTCCAAGGCTGAAGGCAGCGACTACGGCAGCCTGTCCGGCAACCGCGTCGACGAGATGGAGCAGGGCGAGACCAATACTCCGGGCAAGCGCGGTGCGCACGATTTCGCACTGTGGAAGGCTGCCAAGCCGGGCGAGCCCTCGTGGCCGACGCCGTGGGGCAATGGCCGGCCGGGCTGGCACCTGGAGTGCTCCGCCATGGCCACCTACTACTTGGGCTCGGAGTTCGACATCCACTGTGGCGGCCTCGACCTGCAGTTCCCGCATCATGAAAACGAGATTGCGCAGTCGCACGCAGCCGGCGACGGCTTTGCTCGCTACTGGATGCACAACCACTGGGTCACAATGGCCGGCGAAAAAATGTCGAAGTCGCTCGGTAACGTGTTGTCCGTGCCGCATATCCTGACCATGGTTCGTCCGGTTGAGCTGCGTTACTACCTCGGTAGTGCGCACTACCGCTCCGTGCTGGAGTACTCCGAGGAGGCTCTGCAGGAAGCGGCAGCGGGCTACCGTCGTATCGAGGCGTTTATGCACCGTGCCGTCGATAAGCTCGGCGATATCGAAATCGGTGAGTGGACGCCGGCGTTCGAAGCAGCGCTCGACGACGACCTCGCTGTCCCGCGCGCGCTCGCAGAAATCCACAACGCTGTTCGTGGAGGCAATCAGGCGCTTGCCGACGGCGACGAGACCAAGGCCAAGGAGATTGCCGGTGCTGTCCGCGCTATGGCCGCAGTCCTTGGGTTCGATCCGCTGAATGAGCAGTGGGCAACCTCCGATTCCGGTTCCGATGCGGCAATGCATGCGCTCGGTGTGCTGGTTGAGCACCAGTTGGAGGAACGCACCCGGGCTCGTGCAGAGAAGGACTGGGCTACGGCTGATGCTGTGCGCGACCGTCTGAAGGAAGCGGGTATCGAGGTAACTGATACCGCGGATGGTCCAGCATGGTCTGTCGCTGACTAGGGCTGAAAAGCTGGCTTTAGGCTAAAGAAAACTATTAACAACAGGAAGCAGGTAGCTATGGCAGGCAACGGTCGTCGTGGTGCAGTGCGCAAGGCAAGCAAGAAGAACGTTGGCGGCTCCGGTGGCCAAAAGCGTGGCTTGCGTGGCAAGGGGCCGACCCCGAAAGCAGAGGACCGCGTTTATCACGCAGCTCATAAGCGGGCGAAAGAGAAGCGCCGCCGTGACTCGGGGCGTCATGAGCGCAAGGGGGATGGCACCGAGCTGGTAGTTGGCCGTAACCCGGTCGTGGAGTGCCTGCATGCAAAGGTGCCAGCGGCCGCGCTGATTGTGGCGCTGGGTACCGACAATGACGAGCGCCTGCAGGAGTCAGTGCGTATTGCTAACTCCCGTGGTATCCCGATTCGCGAGGTACCCCGCCACGAGTTGGACACCATGACCGGCAACACCATGCACCAGGGTATCGGCCTGCAGATTCCGCCGTACAAGTACGCATCTGTCGAAGATCTGATTGATTCTGTGGCCCAGACCGGTGAGCCGGGCCTTATCGTCTGCCTGGATAACATCACTGATCCGCGTAACCTGGGTGCGGTCATTCGCTCGGTGGCGGCCTTTGGTGGTCACGGTGTGGTGATTCCGGAGCGTCGCTCGGCTGCCATTACGGGCGTCGCCTGGCGTACCTCTGCTGGTACTGCTGCGCGTCTGCCGGTTGCGCGGGCGACCAACATGGTGCGCTCGCTCAAGCAGTTCCAGAAGGCTGGTTACCAGGTCGTTGGACTGGATGCCGGTGGCGATCACACTCTGGACACTTACGACGGCACCACCCCGGTGGTTATGGTCGTCGGCTCTGAGGGCAAGGGACTTTCGCGCCTGGTGCGCGATACCTGTGACACCATCATGTCCATTCCGATGACCGGTTGGGTTGAGTCGCTCAACGCTTCCGTTGCTGCCGGCGTGACTCTGAGTGAGTTTGCCCGCCAGCGCCGGGCTAAGAGCAGTCAGTAGCGCATTTGATACCCCCGTAGGCGCCATTATCAATTCGTTATAGTAATGGCGTTTACGTGGGGTATTTTGCGTTCTAAATGGCGGCCGGTACTTATGGCTACCCCCAGTAGTTCAGCGCTTTAAAGATAATTCTATTTCCGGCGTGCGCTGCAGAAATGACGGCGTTATTATCACTTCCAACAGAAAATTATCCGTAGTTTCCTGAAGGGGAGGGCGGGCATATCATGCTCCTAGAAATGGGGGCGTAATTGGCCGTAGTTTAGGGAAGCGCACGGACCTAGCGGTGGCTTGTACAGCTAGCTTTGGGTCACTGAGATGTCAGACCACGACATCCTCAGCGTTAGTTTTTCTGTCTGCCGGGGCAACCCATTTCGGCAGTCTCGCAGTCTTAAAAAGAGCTGGGGGTATTGGAGTCTGCTTTTAGAGAATCCAGCAAAAATACGGGCAGCCCCTCGGTGGCGAGAGGGAAGGTGCGCACCTTCTCCGCAATCGTCACTCGAGGGGCTGCCCGATGTTTTTGTTGTTTTAAAAGCCACTCCGAAAAGCGTATGTGTCTATTTGCTCCACTTGGCAGCCTGGACGTCGTCACGCGTTGCCTTGCGCGATTGCACCGTTCCGATGGCGTAGCAGATCAGGTAGATGACAAATGCGATTGTCGTCACTAGAACGCTGACCGGGATGCCCGGTGCGAGTGAGAGAACAATGCCGCCGACGGCCGCGACCTCGGCGAAGATGGTCGACAGGATGATGGCCTTTACAGGAGAGGCGGTGACGAATGCGGCCGCAGCACCAGGGGTGATGATGAGGGCGATGACGAGCAGAGAGCCGACAATCTGTACGCCCTGGGCGGCGACGAGACCGGTGAGAATCGCGAAGTAAATCGATAGCGCCTTCACGTTGACACCACAGGCGGCGGCCATGATGGGGTCGGCGGAGGCGAATAGCAGCGGGCGCCATTTCCAGGTAACGCCGCCGACGACGATGACCGCGACGATGGCCATCGTCCATAGAGAAGTGTCAGTCAGACCAATGATTTGGCCGGTGAGAAGTGAAAACGCGGTACTTGTCCGGCCGGGGTAGAGGTGGATAAACAGCACCGATAAGCCCATGCCGAAGCTCAAGACCACGCCCACGACCGCATCTTGGCGCCCTCGAAGCGACAGTGCCGCCAGGACTATTGCGATGAGCACCGAACCGATAATGGCACCGCTGCTGACACTGACACCAAGTAGTAGGGCCGCGGATGCACCCATAAGTGCCAGCTCGCTGGTGCCGTGGACCGTGAAACTCATCTGTCGCATGACGATCAGGGGCGAAATGATGCCGGAGATTAGCCCGAGTAGAGCTGCCGCGATGAGAGCATTGTGGACGAACCCGACTTGGAGCAGAGCAGCGGTGTCGGAGAAATACTGAGTCAGTAGGGTCATTAGACGATAACCAGCTTTCCCTCGACACGGGCAACCGCAATGTTGGTTTGGTAGAGCTCCGAGAGCGTCTCTGAAGTGATAATTTCCTCGACTGACCCGACCGCATGTCCGTGCGGCGTCAGGTAGAGCACCCGGTCACAGACGCCCAGGATGGGGTTGATGTCGTGGGTGACAAAGACGACTGCCGTGTCGTTTTCCCTCCGATGCCGGTCCAGGCGCTCGACCGTGGTCCGTTGCGCCGCAGGGTCGAGGGAGAGCAGAGGCTCGTCGCAAAGCAAAAAATCTGGTGCCGAAACGAGCGCCTGCGCCTGACGGACAAGCTGCTGCTGACCGCCAGAGAGCGTGCCGACGCGACGGCCTGCAATACCGCCCGCGCCGACAAAGTCCAGCATTTCGTCGGTGGCGGAGCGGTTCTTGCCGGCCGCCAACTCGACGAGGTCGCGAACCCGAATGGGCAGTGAGGGCTCGAACATCCGCTGCTGTGGAATGTAGCCGAGGTTCCCGTCGACTTTTACTGAACCGTGAGTCAGCTGGCGCATGCCAAGGGCAGCGGTCAGCAGCGTGGATTTGCCGACGCCATTGGGGCCCAGGATGGCCAAGAACTCGCCGGGCTCGATATTCAAATTGAGACCGGACCACAGCGGCTCGACGGCTGCGTCAGTAAAAGTCAGTGAGGGCAAAGTTATGCGGACTCCATATCGGAAAGGGTTTTCTTGTAGAGGTCAAAGAACGACTGGTCAGCGCTCGGCGACTCAAAAACATCGACGATTTTAACGCCCTTTGCCTTGGCAGCCTCGACGAGTCGCTGCGAGACCTGGTCGTGGGTCTGCGGTGCGTCGATGAGGTAGTCCAACTCGCCGGACTCAATCAGCTTCAGCATTTCATTGACATCGCTTGCCGACGGCTCGGACTCATTCAGTGTGGACTGACGGTAGCCCTTCGGGGTGATGTCCTCGACCTTCGTGTCCTTCAGGATGTCATCGGCCAGCGGGTGAACCTGAGCAACCTTAGCGGCCTTGAGCTTGCTCTTGGCCTCTTCGATGTCCTTGATTTCCTTATCGACGGCCTTGGTGTCGGCCTTGGCGCCCAGCTTGGTCAGAGCTTCGGCGAGCTGCTCTGCAGTTTCTTCAACCGCATCGGTGTCGTACCAGACGTGTTCGTTGGCTTCGCCGTCATGGTGGTGGTGCTCGTGGCCTTCGTGGTCGTCGTGACCTTCGCCATCATGCTCGTGGCCTTCATGGTCGTGCTCGTGGCCCTCGTGATCATGGTCGTCGTGGCCCTCGTGATCATGGTCATGATCGTGGTCGTGGCCTTCTTCCTGCGGCAGCGCAGAGATGATGACCTTGTCCTTTGCGTCACGCAGAGAGGAGGTCAGCCATGCGTCGTAATGCCCGCCACCTGCGACGAGAATATCGGCGTCCTCTACCTTTGCCATGTCGGCTGCGGCCGGTTCGTAGGAGTGAGGGTCGATGTCGTTGGACGCGATAATCGGGTCGATGGAGACCTTCTCGTCGTCGGTGACTGCGTCGGCGACGTCTGCCCAGACCTTGGTGGAGGTGACCACCTTAATGGTGTCTTCGGACTTGCCCGCGGACGTAGCGCTGTCATCATTGCTGGAGCATGCGCCGAGACCTGCGACGAGGCCGGCGCTGGCGACTAGCGCCGCGATGCGCGTGGAAAAGCGTGCCTTCATGTATGTATCCAATCCTGTTGCGGGCTGAATTATTCCTTTTATTCAGCTCCTGAGCATTAACCGCTATTGAAAACAGTTGTCTTTTAGTTCAAAGAACATAGTAGGGGCTGCGGAGACCCAGTCACAAGGCGGGCCTCTGCCGGAGTGGCCGAAATGACAGTCGCGCACATTCGTTGGGTAAAGTTGTCCGCGATTAGATGCGTGTGATGCTCGTTGTAGTTCTTTTCCATAAAATCGAGGTTTTCTACCTGAGGTAGCTGGACGAAGATATCTGAGCGGGCAGTCGCTGTTGGTTTTTCAAGAAGGGTCGGTATTCCGTGCAAAGTCGGCGTCGTCGTGGCACCTTGGCTTCCATCGCAGCAGAACTTGGGGTCTCGCGCACGACTGTGTCCAATGCTTACAACCGCCCTGACCAGCTCTCAGAGAAGTTGCGCGAGCACATCCTGGAAACTGCGGAGCGGCTTGGCTATCCGGGGCCGGACCCAATGGCTCGGGGTCTGCGCATGCGCCGGGTTGGCGCCATCGGCGTGCTGTTCACCGAGCACCTCCCATTCGCTTTTGAAGACCCTGCGTCGGTGGATTTTCTCGCCGGCCTTGCAGAAGAGCTCGGCGAAATGGGCGACTCCATGTTGGTCATCCCAGCTTCCTCCGAGGAGGGCGGGGACGTAGATCTCAATCTGATTCGGCAGGCGGTGGTCGACGGCTTCGTGGTCTACTCCGTCGCGGACAACGATCCGTTCCTCGCTGCGGTGCGCGCTCGCGGCTTGCCGACGGTCGTGTGCGACCAGCCTGCAGATGCGACGGCTCTACCGTTTGTGGGCATCGACGACCGTGAGGCCATCAAGCCCGCGGTGCGACACCTGACTGAGTTGGGGCATCGCAAGGTGGGAATCCTTTCGGTGCGCTTGTCGCGTACCCCGAACTCGGGATATGTCACGGAGAAGCGGCTGGCAGAAGCTCATCACCAGGTGCAGAAGAATCGTGTCGAAGGTGCGCTGGAAGCGCTTGCTGAGGGCGGTATTCAGCAGGCAGATGTGCCTATCATCGAGCGCCACCTCAATGACCGCGAGAATAACCGCGATGCGGCTCGCCAGCTGCTGACCGACAACCCGGATCTCACGGCGGTGGTCTGTACCACGGATACTCAGGCAATTGCGGTCTTGGAATATGCCAAGGAGAACGGAATTCGTGTTCCGGAGGACCTGTCCATCACAGGCTTTGACGGAATCGAGCGCGCCCTCTTCCACAAGCTGACCACTGTAATTCAGCCGAATAGGCAGAAGGGCATTGCCGTCGGCCGCGCGCTGGCCGAGGAGCTTGAGGCCGCACGCGAGGACAGCGGTCGCGCTCCTCGCGTCTTGTTGGAGACTGAGTTTGTCGTTGGATCGACAACCGCAGCGCCGTCGGCACCGTCAGCCGGGTAGCGGGCCGACGAGGGTAACAACATCGTGGCGCTATCGGGGGCTCTTGGGGTGGTAAACCCCACCTCGTCTTTACTGTGTTCGGATTCAGATTAAGGTCTATTACATGACAGATTCAACAAATTCGAGCACCGACCGATCAGCTGCGGCTCTCAATAGTCCGGAAGCTACCCGCGACGACCATGTCGAACTTGGCGGCCCCGTCGAATTGGATGAAATGTCTATCCGTGGCGCGATGAGTGAGTTCACCACTGGCGTGACCATTATCGCCACCGAGGATGAAGGCGAAGCGTACGGTTTCGCCTGCCAGTCTTTTTCCTCGCTGAGTCTCACTCCACCGATGGTTCTGTTTACTGTCATGAAGACCTCGCGGTCCTGGCCGCATATACGGAACGCTGGACGCTTCTCCGTCAATGTGTTGGCCGAGGATCAGGAGGATATCTCGGCAGCCTTCGGCCGCAGTAATGGCGAAAAGTTCAAGACGGGGAAGTGGACCCGCTCTGAGCTGGGCAACCCTTTATTGCACGGCTGCTCCGTGTGGATTGATTGCACCGTCGTCGATGTTTACGAAGGCGGCGATCACTGGATTGTGACGGCGGATATTGTGGCTATCGGCAAGCGTGAAGAAATCAATCCGCTCATTTACCACCGCGGTTCTTACGCACGGGTTTCTCACCCCGGCACCGATGCGCCTGTCGATCAGAAGTGGCGTCAGCGCCCCTCGGTGTAACCCGAAGTTGTCGCAGTCCAGCCACGGCGATCCTCGCCTGGCTTGGGGTCTTTCATCTCTCGCATGCGCAGACCATTGTTGTCCTGCGTGTAGACGAATTCGCCCGCCACAATCTTGTGGAAACGCTCCGAATAGGTCTGCGCCTGGTCTGAGCAGTCCAAACTGCGAGTCTGCTCCGGGGTACCGAATTCGACCGCCTCGCCCTTCCACTGCAGCGAACCAGAGCCGTTGCCACAGGAATCAGCGAAGGTATATGTTGTCTGCCCCAACGTAATAGTCGGCGCCTGAGTTCCGTCCGGCACACCGTGGGGCAGGTTTGGGTCATCAAAGATCGCGGTTATCTGCCATTGCTTGCCGACGATCTCCGCTGCCGGCTTTGCCTGGCATGCGGTAGCCGTCATGGACACTGCCGCAACGACAGCTACTGCGGCAACCGCTTTTTTCCCGCTCCGACCCATGCTGCGTGACCCCGTTAGTTAGCTGCCTTCTTGGTGGTCTTCTTAGCAGCCTTCTTCGTCGTCTTCTTAGCGGCCTTCTTGGCAGCCTTCTTCGCCGTCTTACGAGTGGTCTTCTTTGCGGCCTTCTTGGTCGACTTCTTCGCAGTCTTCTTAGTGGACTTGCGTGTGCGCTTTGCGGTCTTCGGAGCGTTTTCCTTCTCGTATTCCTCGTGAACCTTCTTGAAGCTCAGGCCTTCCTTCTCCACTCCGAGCATGCACATCAGAGTGACGGCATCGTAGAAATCCTCGGCGAAGGTAGCAACAATTCGCCGTGCGCCAGCAGCGGTCTTTTCTTCGACCTTGTGAAGAGCCTCGTTCTGAGCAGTGCGAGTGTCTGTGACCTTCGGTGGCACGAATCCTCCTGGCAAGCATGGCCTTAATTGCGCCCCATACACCTACTTCTGCCAGCCATCTCGCCACATGCTCCCGGCACTGAGCTCAACCGAGTTCAGTGAAGAAGGAATGGGATTGTGATGACGCAGTTTCAGCTTTAAGCGCTACTTACAATTCAAAAACCTTATTCTACCACGTTGTTGATAGGTCGCGCGGTGTGGATAATGCTCCCATGGATACGGCTAGTCCACGCAGCGGCTGTCCCGCGGATTGAGCAGTGGCTGCCCCGCGGAATGGCTAGTCCACACGCGGGTTCATACCGCCCTTGAAGCGGTAGTTGCGTGGACGGCGAGGCTTGTTCCGCGGATTCACAGGACGGATGCGACGCATACCGGCCCGGATTGGACGGGTCAGGCCACTGTCTTCGCGCAGTGCGCGAGGGCGACGGAGCCTGCGCGCCATCCATTCACCGAGGACAATACCCGCAGCTAGTGCCGTCGCAATGCCTAGCGCTGAGGCTAGCGCCGTAAACCCCTTGGTCGGGTGGTCGTGCAGCAGTGCGTGCATACCGCGGTAGATCGTCATACCCGGAAGCAGCGGGGTTACGCCTGCCACTGCCGTAATCAGCGGCGGGATGGACCAACGTCGTGCCAGCAGGCCACCGATGAGACCAATCAGCGTTGCTGCCGCGCCTGCGCTGGTCACCGGATGAACTCCCAGTGGAGTCAACACGTAGTAGTAGGTCATCGACCCCAGCAGAGCGACCGTTCCGGACACTGACAACGCGGTGAACCCAGCATTCGAGGCCAACGCAAATGCGATTGAGGCGGTAGTTCCCGCTATCACCCTCACTGTCGCCTGTGCCAGGTTGAGGTCAGAACCCGCGATGACGTCGGGAAGCGGAATGCCCAGCATTCCGGAAAACTCGATGCCCATTGCGATGCCAGCGACGATTCCGCCGGTCAACAACATGGTGTCGAAGAAGCGCGCGGAGCCAGTCACAGGTGCGCCGGTGATGCCGTCTTGCAGTGCTTGCACGAGGGTTAGGCCGGCGAGCATCACGATAATTCCCGAGGCAATCAGCCTGGATGGCTGCATCTCAAAGGGGAGATACGCCTGCGCCGCATTGAGCACAGCAGCGGAGAGCGTGGCAATGAGACCGCCGACTGCATTCTGAAAGAATGTGGGCAACTCGCGGGCAGCGAGTTCACCAATCACGATGACGATGGCCAGTGTGACCGCAGCCGCGATAAGGGCGACCTCGAAACTCGAGCCGAGCAGCACTGTCACAGATGAAGCCAGCAATGCCCAGCCAGTGTAGATGACGCGGAGGCGGTATTTTGCGGGCTCACGCTCGACCTTGTCGATAGCCTCAATAGCCTCCTCCAAGCTCAGGTGGCCCGCGCGAATTCGGCGGATGACACGGTCGGTGTGACGCAAGCGCTCGAAGTCGGGCACTGGTGCGGTGACAACGCGCATCGCGGTAATAGGGGTACGGCGCGCGCCGATGAGGTGGTAGACCGTCACGGAGGTCAACGTGATATCGACTTGGATTTGGGTGAGGCCATAGGCTGAGGTCACGGCCTTAATTTGTAGCTCGGTATCGCGGTTGCCCGAGCCACATGCCAGCAATAGCCCGCCGATGCGAGCAGCGAGATCGAGTACGGCCGTGACCTGACTCGGGTCGGAATAATCGATCGGTGCCAGCGGCAGCGGGGTAGTAGTCGAGTGCACTAGGTCGACAGTTGCCGTTGGGCCGGAAACGAAATCAATCACGCGCTGCTTGAAGGTGGACTGACCTTCGATTGCAGGAAACTGGGTCTGCGGAGTGTCGTCGTAAGAGACAGTGGCTTCAGCGTCGTAGAGATCATTCTTCGCAGCGGAGTTTTCTCCGGCGTTGGAATTGCTGTCACCAGCGAATGACATGTCGACACTTCCTTTCCCCGATACTGCCTGGGGTGCATTGCAGTGATGCTGCAAAGACGCGATGCGGAGACGTTGCAGAAACATAGCCCCAGTGATTTAGCGATAGTCACACTACCCCGTCAGTGACCGAGAATCTTAATTCGTTTTTGAGGCGGTGAATTTGCCTATCTGAGCGGGGCTTTTAGCGTGTGGAAAAGTGTTCAAGAAGTGCGGTTGCAGTTTTCCTGTGGTGTCGTTTTTAACTTCTGCTTGCCAACCTGTACAATCGCCTGTCAGCGGCACAGCTGAGTTCGATTCTCAGGTTGACTCTGATTCTTTCGAGCCAGCGACGGCTAACGCCAAAAGGTCGCTTTAAAGTTGCCGGGATGGCGCAATTGGTAGCGCAACTGATTTGTAATCAGTAGGTTACGGGTTCGAGTCCCGTTTCCGGCTCCAAAACTCCAGGTCAGGAAGTTTTCCGGCCTGGGGTTCTTTGGTTTAAAGGGTGCTCGCGTCCTTTTTGGGTCCTTTTTCGTCGCTCCAATGCAAAAACCCCCGCGCCAAGAGGGGTTAAGTAAAGAAAAGTGTGTCTTTTCCGGG
>NZ_KV795649.1:0-1447 GCF_001809065.1 Corynebacterium sp. HMSC055G02
GGGGATGCGGACGGAATCTTGGAGGATTCCATCATGAACCGCTCATACACCAAGGAGCAGCGACGCAGAGCTCTGCAGGTTTACAAGCGTACTCAATCGGTGACCAAGACCGTCCGTGAACTTGGTTATCCAGGGCGATGGACGCTGTACAAATGGTTGCGTGAACCCGCCAAACCTGGTCGACCCCGCAAACAGTCAAAAACATTGACCCGCTACCCGTTTGAGGTCAAGCTTCGTGCTGTTGAGCTCTTCAACGCTGGTTGGAGGCCAGCTGACACCGCTGTGGAATGCGAGCTGCGCTCAAAGATGAGTGTCTATTCTTGGGCACAACGCCACCGTGAAGAGGGAAAATGGGGTTTGATGTCGAAAAGAGAACGCAAAGAGCACACTCGCATGCCCACCCGAGCAGCATTCGAGAAATCATTAGCCGATGATCCTGCAGAACTGAAAAAGCAAATGGCTCAACTGCTCGTTGACAAGGCTGTTTTGGAAAAGGAGCTGGAACTTGTAAAAAAAGACGTCAGCGTCATCCCGGGGCAGCTCAGCAATAAGCACAAGGCTGAAGTGGTTGACGCGTTACGCGGCGAGTTTCCGTTATCTATGCTGCTTGCTGCTATTGATCTTGCGGCATCAAGCTTCTACTACCAACTCCAACAGCGATTTGCTCCGGATAAGCACGCGCATATCCGCGAATTGCTTCATGAGATTAGTTCTGAGTCGAATAACACCTACGGCTATCGCCGACTTTGGTGGGAACTGCGCCATCGCGGGATCGTTATCAGTGAGAAGGTCGTCCGCCGTCTCATGCACGAAGAGGGAATTCGTCCCTGGTTCCCGAAACGAAAGTGGCGTTACTCCAGCTATCAAGGGGAAATTTCTCCCGCACCACCTAACCTGGTGAACCGTAATTTTCATGCTGAGCATCCAAATCGGTTGTGGCTGACTGACATCAGTGTTTTCGCTACTAACCAAGGTCGCGTGTACCTGTCTGCCATCATTGACTGTTTTGACGGGAAGGTCGTGGCAGCAAAAACAAGTGTTCATCCCACCATGGAGTTAGCAGAAGAAACTTTGTACGCAGCAATCGCAACCGAAAAGCCGGCAATGGATGGCTCCTTGGTGATTCACTCAGACCGCGGAGCACATTATCGAGGCAGCAGCTGGCGAAGTATGACCGAGAAGTTCGGAATACTTCGCTCGATGTCGAAGAAAGGTTGTAGCCCCGACAATGCAGCATGCGAGGGGTTCTTCGGCCGAATGAAAAACGAAATGTACTACGGCAGAACCTGGCAGAACCCTCAAGAGCTCAAAGAAGCAATCGCGACATACATTGAGTTCTACAACAATCACCGAATCAAGATCAGCCTCGATGGTTTGAGCATTGCCGAATACCGAAAAGTCAATGTAGCGTGAGATTGAAACTGTCCAAAAAAACGTCCGCATCCCC
>NZ_KV795650.1:0-12213 GCF_001809065.1 Corynebacterium sp. HMSC055G02
ACGCCGAGCGGACACACTTTTTGCTACTTAACCCTCATAAACTCCTACAGTTTCACATTTGCAGCCCGTAATCGGCAGCCCGTGATTAGCCCCCAACGACAAAACCCGCCCTATCTCAACGAGACCGGGCGGGTTCTGCTTTTAAAACGTGTACGCGACGCAGCACGCGCGCTCCTGCGATAACGGCAGGAATGCTGGCTTACTTGCCGAGCTTACGACGCTGCACGCGGGTACGGCGAAGCATCTTGCGGTGCTTCTTCTTCGACATGCGCTTGCGACGCTTCTTAATGACGGAACCCATCGGCTCGACCTCGCTATTCGTTGACGGAAATTTCTTTTCTTGCACAATGGCGGCGTACTCAATGCGGCCTTACAACCGCCGAGATGTCACGCCCTTTTTCCTTCCGCCTTCACAGCTAGATACTTCATGACTTGAAGACGATAGGAAACAGGGGCGCAGCACAGCACCATGTACTAATCGGATTAATCATAGCGGGGACATATGCGTTCAGGTCAAGCAGCCCCGCTTAAAGGCAGAAAAAATTAACCCGCGTTGTAGAAGGAGGAGTCCAGGTATTCCTTGACTGCGGACTCATGGACGCGGAAAGAACGGCCAACGCGCACTGCCGGCAGCTCGCCAGCGTGAACCAGGCGGTAGACGGTCATCTTGGATACGCGCATGATGTCAGCAACTTCTGCAACGGTCAGAAAGGTGCCTTTATCTGCATTCT
This sequence comes from Corynebacterium sp. HMSC055G02, assembly GCF_001809065.1. NCBI lineage: Bacteria > Bacillati > Actinomycetota > Actinomycetes > Mycobacteriales > Corynebacteriaceae > Corynebacterium > Corynebacterium sp. HMSC055G02. The sequence continues at coordinate 732 of NZ_KV795650.1, forward strand.
GCATTAGTAAATATTCCCTTCAGCGCACGCGACGCGCTGCAGGCTTCCCCTCCTGCAGAAAATCGTGACACGCACGTGCTTTTCATATCCTACCGGTAGGCAAGGTGCCGGTGCGATTTTTGATAAAAAATAGGGGCATTGGCGAATGGTGTGACAGTTGTGACTAACCCATCGTCCCTGCGTATCGGATTAGCTACTGCCGCTGACCATTTCCAATGCCCCAAATATTGGGGTTACTTGTACACCCGCCTCTACTCGGCGAAATGCTTATTTACCCATCTCGTTGGCCTTGTCATAGCAAGCCTGCAGCGCACGATGCACCGCGCGACGAATGCCTTCTTCCTCGAAAACTCGGGTGGCCGCAGCGGTTGTACCGCCCGGAGAGGTGACATCGGCACGCAACGCAGTCGGGTCCGCGCCTTCCTGCATCATCATCTCGGCTGCACCAGCAGCCGTAGCCGACGCCAGACGCTTAGCCTGATCACGCTTGAGGCCCAGATTCACACCCGCGTCGGTCATCGCCTCGACGAACTGGAAGAAGTAAGCCGGACCGGAGCCCGAGACTGCAGTGACTGCAGACATCAGCGACTCATCGACAACCTCAACGCTGCCGACCTTCTTCAACAGTTCGACAACCTCGTCGGTCTGGCTCTCCGTGACAAAGCGGCCCGGCGCGACTGCACAGACCCCCTTGCCCACCAGCATCGGGGTATTCGGCATGACGCGGATCACCGGAGTACCGACAGCACAGACGCTTTCCATCTTGTCCAGCGTGATGCCAGCCGCCATCGACACCACGATGGTGTCGACCTCAGAGTCATCGAGCACGTCGGCAATCTGCTCGAGCATGTCGATAATCAAGTACGGTTTTACGCACAAGAACACCACGTCGGCACCGTCAACGGCCCCTACTGGGTCGTCGGTATCGACAATGCCGTAGGTCTCCTTCAGACCGGCCAGGCTCTCCTTGGTGCGCCCCACCACATAAATCGAGGAGGGCGAGACACCACCGTCGATGAGACCACCGACGAGTGCGCTACCAATCTTTCCGCCACCAATTACAGCAATTCTTGTCATGGACGCTAAGTGTGCCAAAACTGGCCCACACATGCGAATGCAGGGACCGGAAAACTACGCTTCCGACCCCTGCATCAGGTGATGATGATTCTGTTGACCCCACTACAACTGGAAGAGAATCCAGGGGCCAAATGTCAGCGCCAAACCGACAAGTCCCGCGAGAATCGGTGTCAGTTTGTCCTTCTCACGGCGCAGGTAGTTCGCCATTCCCGCGAAGCCACCAGCGACCACGAGAGCCATGATGACAACCACAATCTTTGGCAGCGACGACCAGGCCATGGTGAAGCCCAGGAACACCAATGCACCAGCAATCAGACCCACGAAGACCTGGATTAGCAGCAACGGCACCGAGAGGGAATTGTCCTCGGCGTAGCCATCGCGCGCGACGGCCTTGCCCTTGGAGCTCTTGGATTCTTCACGCTTAACGACGTCCCGGGGCTCCGCCTGCTTCTCGTCAGCTGCGGCCTGGGTCGGTGTGGTCTCGACCTGTGCAGCCTCAGTGGGGGCGTCCTCGGCCTGCTCGATATCGGCCTGTGCGTCTTCTGCCTGTGCAACTTCAGGAGCGACAGCGGCTGCCACTGCCGCCTTGGAAGCGGCACCGGTATCGGCGTCAGCGTCGGCAGCCTCGAAGGTAGCGGTTTCCTGAGCAGCTTCAGCCTCAGCAAATTGTTCACCGTCGACGTCATCCGATTCAGCGGATGCCTCGGACTCTTCGTCGACATTGTCCTGGACAACCGGAATGGAGGCAGTCGGACGGTCGTCGTAAGCGTTGGAACCGGTGAGTACCGCACGAGCGACTGGCCCCGGCTCCCCAAGCTGCTGCGACTCGTCTGCCATGTCACGCAGTTCGGTGAAGGTGTAGGTAATCTCCGAACGCTCGGAGTTGACCATGACCGGACGGGGTTCCATCGGAATTGCCAATGGCACCGCAGGGGCTGCTGGCTGCGCAGTTGGTGTGCTCTGCGCGGCTTGCTCCTGCTGCGGAGCTGCCGGTGCAACCGGTGCAACCGGTTCTTCAGCAACTTCGGCAACCTCGTCAGCTTCGGCCTCAGCGACCTCGGCGTCAGCTACTTCGGCGTCAGCCTCAGCTAATTCCGACTCCTCTTCTTCCTGATCAGCAGCTTCAGCCTCGGCCTCAGCTTGAACCTCATGCTCCGACGAATCCGCCCCTTCAGCAACTACCACTGGCTCAGCGACAGCCTCCGAGTGCTCCGGAGCTTCTACCTCCGGTTCGGTTGCCTGCGCTTCTTCGGCGGCGTTGGCCGCAGCTTCGTCGGCAAGCAAATCACTCGTAGTCGTCTGATCGTCGTCTGCGTTGGAAAGAGCGTGAGCACCACGTCGCGGTTCGTCGGCCTTTACACGAGGGATTGAGCCGGTGAGCTCCTGAACAGACACACCGCCTTCTTCAAGGCTGCGTCGACGGCGGCGCCGCGGTGGTTCAGAGGGGGCTCCCTCCTTCTGCCGCCGCGCCAGCAGTTCGGCAACGGTGAGCTTTTCCTCGCTCATCTCAACCCTTTCCGTATAGGTCACTGTCCAGTCGTCGGAAGATAATGCCCTCACGCAGCGCCCAAGGACAAATCTCGACCTTCTCTAATCCCAATGCTCGCATACTAGCCTCTGCAACGAGAGCACCTGCGACAATTTGGTGAGAACGATTCGCACTAACACCCTCAAGTTCAGCACGGTCAGCCGCCGTCATGCGGGAAATAAACGCAATCAACTGGCGCAAACCAGCGGCAGTCAGAGTGCGCTTAACCCGGGGACCAGCAGCGGAAGGCGCCGCACCGGTCAGGCGAGCGAGAGTGCGGAAAGTCTTCGAGGTGGCGACAGCCAAGTCCGGCTCACCAAGCGTACGCAGATGACGAGCTGGCTCAGCGAGCTCAGCATCAATGTAATCGCGCAGCAGGTCAATCTTCTTGCGCTCCGGCGGATCGGTCTCGAACCACTCGTGGGTCAACCGTCCCGCACCGAGCAGCAGCGAGTACGCGGCCTCCGGATCTTCATCAGTACCCGACGTCAGCTCAAGAGAACCGCCACCGATATCCAGGTTGATTAGACGACCAGCAGACCAGCCGTACCAGCGCCGTACTGCCAAAAAGGTCAGACGAGCCTCATCCTCACCGGAGAGAATCTGCAGCTTAATGCCAGTTTCTTTCTCAACGTGGGCGAGAACCTCGTCCGCATTCGTGGCATCGCGAACAGCTGAAGTGGCGAAGCTAATCATCTCTTCGCACTTCATCTGCTCAACCAATTCCTTGGATTCAGCGACGTAGCCCGTCAGCTTGTCAATGCCCTTCTTGGACAGGTTGTTGTCCTTATCCAGGTACTCGACCAGCTTCATCGTCGACTTGGAATCGCTCATCGGAGTCGGATGTCCGCCCCGGCGGGCGTCCACCATCACCAAGTGGACGGTATTACTACCTACATCTAATACACCTAATCTCACTCTTAGTAGGTTAGACGGTCTACGGTGTATTGGTGTGAATCAACCCCACCCCCGCCCCGGTCGTGGACCGCAACCGTCTCCCGCTGAAGTCGCCTATGACTTTCCCCGCGAGTGGTTCGAGTTCGCCCACCCGGAGGACCCAGAACATATCATCACCTGCGACCTAACCTGGTTGATGAGCTCCTATCAATGCGCTTTCGGCACCTCCGCTTGCCAGGGCATCGACTCCGCGAACGCGGATGTCGGATGCTGTGGCCATGGCGCCTTTATCACCGACGAAGAAGACCGCGAGAGGGTTATTGACGTCGTAAAGCGAATGGAAGGCGACTCCGCAGAGCCCCAGTGGTGGCAGAACCGCCCCGAACAAACTCTGAAGTGGCTTGAAACCTACGAAACCGACCCCTCCGAACCGTTGGAACCGTGGTTAGTGTGGGACGAGCTTGACGACGAAAACGGAGAGCCTGAGCCTGCTCTGAAAACGAAGGTCGTGAAGAATGCCTGCATTTTTGCCAACCGTGACGGATGGCGCAATGGTGCGGGCTGTGCCATCCACCAATGGGCGATGGCCAACGACATTGACCCCGTAAAGGTCAAGCCGGATGTGTGTTGGCAGGTGCCGCTGCGCCGACTGGAGGACTGGGAGGAACGCCCGGACGGCCAGGAGATTCTGCGCACGACCATTACCGAATACGATCGTCGTGCCTGGGGCGATGGCGGCGAGGACTTTGAATGGTTCTGCACGGGCGCGCCGGCCACACATACCGGTGGCGAGCCGGTGTGGCGCACGCACAAGTCCGAGCTAATAGAGCTCATCGGCGAAGAGTGCTACGAAATTCTGGCGGAGCACTGCCGTGCCCGAGAAATAGCGGGCGCGGCCAAGGCTTTCGGGCCGAGTGGCTACCCACTGCTGGCGATTCACCCGGCCACACGCGCAGCGGCCGAGGGGCTGGCGCCGGACGAGGTTTAAGTCGGGGTTTCTCAGACCGACGGCGGAGATTGTCGGCAGCAGTCTGCTGAGCTAGTCCTCGAACTTGTAACCCAAGCCGCGAACGGTGACCAGGAACTCCGGCGAGGAAGGATTGCGCTCGATCTTGGAGCGCAGGCGCTTGATGTGTACGTCCAGCGTCTTGGTGTCGCCGACGTAGTCGGAGCCCCAGACGCGGTCGATGAGCTGGCCACGGGTTAGCACACGACCACGGTTGCGCAGCAAGTACTCCAGCAGGTCGAATTCCTTGAGCGGCATTGCGACATCATCGCCGTCAACGGTGACTACATGGCGCTCGACGTCCAGCACGACCGGGCCGCCGCGCAAGACCTCCTCGTAGATATCCTCGACATCGTCGGAGTCGTCGTGGCGACCGCGGCGCAGCACAGCCCGGATACGGGCAATAAGTTCCCGAGAGGAATACGGCTTGGTCACATAGTCATCCGCACCAATTTCGAGGCCGACGACCTTGTCAATCTCAGTGTCACGGGCGGTCACCATAATCACTGGGACAGAGGACTTTAAGCGGATGTTTTTGCAGACCTCGGTGCCACTCATACCTGGCAGCATGAGGTCCAGCAGCACAATGTCCGGTTCTGCCTTGGAGAATTCTGCAAGTGCTTCCTGGCCGTCAGCGGCCATCCGCACCTCGAATCCTTCGCGCTGCAGCAGAAACGCAAGCGGCTCCGCCAAAGCCGTCTCGTCTTCGACAATAAGTACCTCAGTCACGGATTACTTCATTCCTTCCTTGGAATCCTTGTTCTGGGAATCCTTATCCTTGCCACGGGTTTTGCCCGTACCGCGCTGCGCGTTTTTCTTAGCCGCAATTTTACCCGCAGGCTGGGTGTGGCCGATTGGCAAACGTGCAGATACATCGCCATCATTCGACGCGGAACCGTTCTTTTCCATCAGCGGGAGCTCAATGGTGAAGGTCGATCCTGTGCCCAGCCGACTCCACAGCTTCACGGTTCCCTTGTGATTCGCTGCGACGTGCTTAACAATTGCCAAGCCCAGACCGGTACCGCCTGTCGCCCGCGAGCGTGCCTTATCCGCACGGAAGAAGCGCTCGAAGATACGCTTCTGATTCGCCTGGGAAATGCCGATACCGCGGTCAGTGACGCGGATAGCGACGGTGTCGTTATCCTCCTTGACCGCAGTCACAGATACAGGCGTGGCCTCTGGCGAGTAGTTGATCGCATTTGAAATCAGGTTGGACACCGCGGTGATCAGCAGGCTGCGTTCACCTTCAACCACCAAATCCGGCTCACAGTCAACGGTGATTTCAATACCCGCCTGCTCCGAGAGCATCTGGTTACGACGCACAGCTCCTTGGACAATCTCTTCAACCTTCACGGGAGACATGTCCGGCAGCGGCTCTGCCCCCTGCAGCTTCGACAGCGAGATGAGTTCCGTAATCATGGTCGACATCCGCTTGGACTCCTGCGTCAGGCTCTCACTAAAGTGACGCACGGCAACCGGGTCGTCGGTAGCTTCATTCAGCGCCTCGACCAAGAGGCTGATGGCCCCCACCGGAGTCTTGAGCTCGTGGGAAACGTTAGCCACAAAGTCACGTCGCGCGGCCTCCATACGGGCCTGTTCGGAGACATCCGCCGCATAAATCACCACAAAACGGTCGTCCACCAGTGACAACGGAGTTAGCTGACAGCGGACAATTGTGTCCGGCGCCCCCGCCCGGCGCGACGGCAGCACCAGCGTTAGCTCCTGGTCCTCCTGCGAGTCAAAGACCTTGAGCGCAGCTTCCCAGCCCACGTCATTGAGGCGGCGCTCATAGACCAGCCCTAACTTGTGCGCCATGGAGTTCGACAAAATCAAATCACGTGAGATGTCAACGACCACCACACCCGTCGGAGACTTCTGAATGGCCAGGTGCATGACCTGCGCCATGGTGGTTATTGAACTTTCCTCGTCGCTCTTCTGACGCCGAGCGGCGTTATAGGCACCCGAGACAACTCCACCAAGAATCAGCACAGCTGCCATAACCGCAGCACCTAATAGAGCGGCGATAATGATTTTTGACACGGGTCTTACCCTAAGCTCTTTTCACAATCCGCGCGCGCTGAAAATCAGTGCGCTAGCTAGCTCTAAATAGACCAAGGAGCACAGCCCCACTTGGCTGCGCCCCTTATCGGCCTATCAAACACCTACATTTTTACTTGTTGCCCTGAGCAGCAACAGCAGCAGCACCTGCAGCTGCAGCTTCCGGATCCAGGTAGGTGCCACCCGGGTTCAAAACCTTGCCCTCAGCATCAAAGTCGTAAACCAGCGGGATACCGGTCGGGATGTTCAGAGCGGCAATGTCCTCGTCCGAGATGTTGTCCAGGTGCTTGACCAGTGCACGCAGGGAGTTACCGTGAGCTGCCACCATGACAGTCTCACCGGCCTTCAGACGCGGCAGGATTTCCTCTTCAAAGTAAGGAATGAAACGCTTCACGACGTCCAGGAGGCACTCCGTGCGCGGAACCTCATCCAGGTTGGCGTAACGCGGGTCATTAGCCTGCGAGAACTCGCTGTCATCCGACAGCTCCGGCGGCGGAGTGTCGTAGGAGCGACGCCAGGACATGAACTGGTCCTCGCCGTACTTCTCCTTGGTCTCTGCCTTGTTCAGACCCTGCAGAGCACCGTAGTGGCGCTCGTTCAGACGCCAGTCACGGATAACCGGAATCCACAACAGGTCAGCGGTATCCAGGGCAATGTGTGCGGTGTTAATTGCGCGACGCAGCAGCGACGTGTAGAGAACCTGCGGCTTCAGGCCTGCCTCTACGAGCATCTCACCGGCACGTACTGCCTCAGCGCGGCCCTTGTCGGTCAGTGCAACGTCGACCCAGCCCGTGAACTGGTTGGATGCGTTCCACTCACTCTGGCCATGACGGACAAGAATCAGTTTTCCATTGCTCATACCCCTAATTGTGCCCCAAAACGGGAAAGCCCGCCGTTCGTTGCCCCGCTATGTGGGTTGCTACCCCCGGCTACTCAACCATGTGGCGGAACTGCTCCAGATTGGCCAGGTTTTCCCCACGGTCAACCCGCCACTCCCACTCGCGCTTAATTGCCGATGCAAAGCCGCGTTCGAGGATCTGGTTGAAGTCCCCATCGGCCGTCTCGAGCAGCTGACCGAGGAGGCGGTCGAGGTCATCGTCGGAAAGCTCAGCGGGCAGTTGACCGACCAGGTAGATGTCGCCGGCGGCGTCGATGGTGTAACCGATGCCGAACAGACGACGGTTGCGCTGTAGCAACCACTTGTAAACGGCCTCGTGGTTTTCTTCGACCGCGCGACAGACGAAGGCTTCAACACGCAGGGAGTCCGGCGCCGGGATGAGGCCGACGATAGTCTTGAGCTTCTTCTTACCAGGCAGGACCACCACGGCGGCATTGTCTGCAATACCATGCTCGACACCGAGGCGTTCCAGCTGCTCACCGAGGGATTTCAGCTGTACTTGGATGTCCGTGCTCATCGTGAATCATCTCCCTGTTTTTGTGGTTACGGCCCTGGCGATACTGAAGCTAACGAAACTTACCGGGAGCCGCCCGCATCCCGGATAGAGCCGGGACAATTTTCCTTTTGGAGTTCGGTTCGATGATAGACATCGGCCAACCGATCCACGGTCTTTTGCCAGGAAAACTCCAGGGAGTGCTCGCGTGCCTGGGTGGCCAATTTAATGCGTAGCTCGTCGTCCTCCACCAGGCGACCGAGGGCATCGGCCCAGGCTGCGGGCTCGTGACCGTCGACAAGCAAACCGCTGACCCCATCGTCGACAGCGATGGAGAGTCCGCCGACATTCGCCGCGACAACGGGAGTACCGGTGGCCTGAGCCTCCATCGCCACCAACCCGAAAGTTTCGTTGTAACTGGGCACGGCGACAATATCTGCGGCCTGGTAGAGCTTCGCCAGGTCCTGCGGCGGGCGCGGGGGCATGAACCGGACCAGGTGGTCGATCCCCTCTTCCGCGGCGAGATTGGTGAATTCGTCGGGCGCATGCAGCCCAGAACCGGAAAGTCCACCGCAGATAATCACTCGGACATTAGTGGCGGGATGGCGACGCATGAGCTCACCGACACCCCGCAGCAATACCTGCGGGCCTTTCAGCCGCTGCAGCCTACCGACGAACAAAATGACCTTAGTGTGCAACGGGATGCCCAACTCACGACGGGACCGCTCGGTGGCACGATCACTGCCTGGCGAAAAGAGCTCCACGTCCACCCCGGGCGGCACGACATTGATGCGCCACGGGTCGGCATCGTGGAGATCCGCGAGCTGCTTAGCCTCGGCATCGGTGTTGACGATGAGCCGGCACGCATTGTCCACAATCTGCTGCTCACAGATACGCCGAGACTCCGGCTCCGGCGTATCTCCCTCCGCCAGATGGAGATTCTTCACTGCCGCCAGCGTGTGCGCCGTGTGCACAAACGGAATGTCAAGCAAATCCGACAGCAGCCACCCCACTTGGCCAGAGAGCCAGTAGTGCGAATGGATCAGGTCGTATTCAATCCCCTGTTTGCGGGCGAATTCAATGACCCCACCGGCAAAGGCCGGCATCTGCGTAGCCAGGTCTGACTTCTCTAACCCCTCATATGGACCAGCCACAATGTTGATGACGCGGAAGTTCTCACTGACCTGAATCACCGGCCCATCGCTGGAACGCGTGGCGCGGGTGAAAACATCCACCTTCACACCGCGTCGCGCCAGCTCCTCGCATGTGCGCAGCACGTAGACATTCATGCCACCAGCGTCTCCGATGCCCGGTTGCTCCAGCGGAGAGGTATGCATGGAGATCATCGCGATGCGGTTCGGCCACGCCGGGGTGTTAGAGGTGGCCGCGTCTGCGCCCGCCGTTGCCGCCGGAAATGTTTCGCTCATACTGCCCAGAGTGCCTATGCCAGGGGCAACCCCGCAAATGAGTACCTCAAATACGTGTATAGGAATTCCGGCATCGCAGTGCGACGTACGGCACAATAGAGGTCGATACCTACTACGTCGTAGGTTATTATCACCTCACGACATAGTCAGGCGATAAACAAAGCTTTAGGAGGACCCCATGGCCGATACATCCAGCTCACACGCTGCAAATGACTCTGCCCCAGCTCACGGTTCCACACCCAACGCTGCGGTTTCCAAAGCCTGGCTGAACCTGTATCCGGAGTGGACCCCACCCCACATCGACTACAACTTCGACACCCTCCTAGACGTCTACCGCCACACTCTGAGCAACCACCCGCGCCGCAAGGCACTGACCTTCTTCGGTCGCTCCACCTCCTATGCCGAGCTGGATGCCAAGGTTCGCAGCGTTGCCGCCGGCCTGCGCGCACTCGGTGTACGCAAAGGCGATCGCGTGGCACTGCTCATGCCGAACTGCCCGCAGCATGTCATCGCCTACTGGGCAGTTCTGCACCTCGGCGCTGTTGCCGTAGAGCACAACCCCCTCTACACCGCCCACGAACTGCGCCACCCGTTCAACGACCACGGCGCCCGCTTTGCCATCTGCTGGGACAAGATCGTCCCCGTACTTGAAGACCTTCGCAACAACACCCCGCTCGAGACCATCATCGCGGTCAATATGCTGCAGGACCTGCCGTTTGTCATGCGCACCGCCCTGTCAATCCCGCTGCCGAAGCTCCGCGCCGCCCGCGCTAAGCTGCACTCCTCCGCACCGCAGGTCATGGGTTTTGACGCTTTGCTTCACGACGCCGTCGGCGGAGACGGCCACGACCTCCAGGCCGATGAATCCATCACTGCCGATGACACTGCAGTGATGATGTACACCTCTGGCACCACGGGATCGCCAAAGGGCGCACAGTTGAGTCACCAGGGGTTGGTAGCCAACATTCTGCAGGGCAAGGCCTGGGTGCCGGGCCTTGGCAAGGAGCGGGAAATCTCCCTCGGCATCCTGCCAATGTTCCATGCCTACGGCCTGACCATTGTCACCAACTTGTCCATGCTGATTGGCGCTGAACTGGTGCTGGTGCCGGCACCGGAGATTCCGCTGATTATGAAGGTGATGAAGAACAATCGCCCGACATGGGTGCCTGGTGTGCCGACTCTCTACGAGAAGATTGTCGAAGCCGCCGAGCGCGATAATGTCGACCTCTCCGGCGTGAAGTTCGCCTTCTGCGGTGCTGCTACCCTGCCGGTTTCCCTTGTGCAGAAGTGGGAGAAACTCACTGGCGGGCGTCTTGTCGAAGGCTACGGCCTCACCGAAACGTCACCGATTATCGTCGGCAACCCGATGGACGGCAACCGCCGCCCGGGCTACGTTGGCCTGCCATTCCCTGACACCGAGGTCGCCATCGTTGACCCCGAAGATCCCACCAAGCTCCGCGCTGACGGCGAGGAGGGCGAGGTCATCGTCCGAGGCCCACAGGTTTTCGCCGGTTATCTCAACCTCCCGGAGGCAACGGAGAAGTCCTTCACCGATGGGCCTGCTGAGCTTCCCGCTGGCGATCGTTGGTACCGCACCGGCGATGTCGGAGTCATGGAGTCGGACGGCTTCATCAAGCTGGTTGCCCGCATCAAGGAGGTCATCATCACCGGTGGCTTCAATGTCTACCCGGCCGAGGTCGAGGAAGTACTGCTCTCCCACCCAGACATCACCGATGCCACGGTCGTCGGCCTCCCGAAGAGTGACGGCTCCGAGATGGTCGTGGCCGCCATCACCCTTGCTGACTACGCCCGACTGGATTCCGACGCCTACCGCGACCACTGCTACGACAACCTGACCCGGTACAAGGTGCCGCGCGCATTCTTCCACCTGGAGGAACTTCCTCGCGACCAGATGGGCAAGGTCCGCCGCCGCGATGTCCGCGACGTGCTGCTCACGCAGCTGGAGCAGAAGGGCCAGAGCGTCGATTCGCTTTCCCACCGCAAGCACCATTAGTTCACGGTGGTTTTGTAGTTGGGATAGGGGCCTGAGTAGAGCGGGCTCCTATCCCTTTAAGGCGGACCCCGGCTCCCCCCCCCC
>NZ_KV795650.1:12313-76655 GCF_001809065.1 Corynebacterium sp. HMSC055G02
CCCCGGCTCCCCCCCCCCCAGACTTAGTGACTAGGTTTATGACAAAAAACTGAGGGTGAATAATATTCACGTGTCATAAACCTAGTCACTTTCTCTATCCCCGCCATTGGGAGAAGGCCCGGGAGCGCAAACTGAGGACTACCCGGCGGTTCTATCAGCCCCAGCGCCCCGGTCAGCCCCATCACCCCCGCCAGCCCCATCAGGCACGCCAGCCTCTCCAGTCCGCCCCCACTGGCCATCAGCCACCCGCCGCGGGCCTAATCGATGCTCACGCCGACCCACACCGGCTCGGGCACCAGGGTCACGCCGAAGGCCTTTTCCACGCCAGCGCGCACATCGCGCGCCAAAGCCACCAAGTCGGCGGCGGTCGTAGGCGTACCGTCGCCGGACTCCCCGCGGTTGGTCAGGGCAAGAGTGTGCTTAGTCGACAGTCGTGCGGGCGCACCGTCACCGGGGTAGCCCTTCGGGAACCCGGCGCGCTCGATAAGCCACGCCGCCGAGAGCTTCACGGCTCCCTCGTGGCCGGGGCCAGCGGGGAATGCGGGCATATTCGCGGCCTCATCGGCCCCACGCAGCGCGGCAACCTTTGCACGCACGGCCTCCACCGAGTTCTCCGGAATGATCGGGTTGGTAAAGAAAGAACCCGCCGACCAGGTATCGCGGTCAGCATCTTCGAGCACCATGCCCTTGCCCCGGCGCAGCTCAAGCACCTTTTCGCGCACCAACTCAGCCGGCCTGCGAATCTCGCCAGCCGCAGCCTCGGCCTCGTCGACGCCCAGGCGCCGCGCCAGTTCGCCATAGCGAAGTGGCGCGGACATGCCATCCACACTGAGCTCGAACCGCACGGCCAGCACCACTGCCCGTGCGGTGAACTTCAGGTTCGAGTAGCGGTAGGAAAGGTCGAGAGACTCCGGTTCCACCCACTCGACCGAGCCGGTTGCGCGATCGTAAAGCTGCACCGAGTCCAGGACCTGCGACACCTCAGCACCGTAGGCGCCAACGTTCTGCACCGGAGTGGCTCCGGCCGATCCCGGAATACCCGACAGGCATTCAAGGCCGCCAAAACCTGCGTCGACACTCATCTCCACGACCTCGTCCCAGACCGCACCGGCCTCGGCCTCCACGATTGCCGACACGGACTCCAGCCCGTGTCCGCGAGTGCTCATGGTCACGTTGTCGGCCTCGATCACCACGGCCACCAGCGGCTCGAGTTCATCGGCTACCACCAGGTTGGATCCGCCTCCCACGATGAGGAGGGGCACGTTAGCGTCGTCAAGCGCGCGTACAACATCGACCACAGCGTCCGTCGTGCTACACCGGACGACGGCACGCGGCACCCCGCCGAGGCGGAGCGTCGTCAAATCCGCGAAAGCGGTATGCGTGCTGAGCTCCACCCCCTCTAGCCCCGCAAGCCCATCGATGGCTTCTTCCATGTCGGAGGTCAGGTGAATTGGGTTCGGCGATTGGTCGAGATTTTCCACGCCCCTAGCGTAGTGCAAATTACGTATCATCAAGCGCATGACTACGACTAACACGCACACCGTCAACTTCGACCAGCCGATTGAGAAGGTCTACGAGGCCCTCACCGACGCCGGTTTCTGGGAGAAGGTCGCAAACCGTTTCTCGGCGGCTGACGGCAAGGTGGAAAAGTTCGAGACCACCGACGCTGGCACCACCGTCGTGATTCGCCAGACCGTCTCTGCTGACAAGATTCCGGCGCAGGCACAGAAGTTCGTCAAGTCCGGGGTCGGCATGACGCGCACGTTCGTCATCAGCCCGCTTAACGACGACGGCGCGACCTCTACTTTGACCACAGAAGCTTCGGGCGTACCGGCGTCCTTCAGTGCGTCCCAGAAGCTCACCGCCCAGGGTGAAGGTTCCGTGCTGACCACCAACTCCGAGTTCGCCATCAACGTGCCGCTGCTCGGTGGCAAGCTCGAGGAGAAGGCAGCTCCGTACCTGGAACGCGTCCTCAACGCTGAGACCGCTGTGCTGGCGGACTACGTCACTAAGTAGGTTGCGCAGCGGGGCACACCGAGGCGGCACCGGGGGCGGACACCCGGGCGAAGAAAGGTGGTAGCGACGGAGCCGTCGTTAAGCAAGACTGGGAACCATGAGTTCTGCTAAACGCTCGTCGAGCGTCAAAGTCCTGCCCACCGTCCTCGGTGTCATCATCGTGGTGGCACTCATTGCGATCGCCGGCGAAATCGGCGTCCGGATGTTCGTGAGCAAGGAGATTTCCGACGGCTACCGCACCTCCGCCGAAGAGCGTGGTGCGACGGTCACTGAAGACCCCAAGGTTTCTTTCGGCACCCGCCCGATGCTGCTCGCCTTGGCCACCAAGTCAGTGCCCTCGATGGATCTGTCCACTCCGAACACACTGGAGGTCAAGAACCCGGAGGCGCTGGGTGGCGCACCGGAGATCAACGGTGACCCGGCAGCGGAAGTGCACCTGGAAAACGTGGATCTGAGCAATCGTGCGGATCCGACGGCAGAGTCGCTGCGAGTAGACGTCACAATCCCACCTCAACTGCTGCAGGCGCTAATTAACCGGGAAAGCGGTGTACGCGCTTCCACAATCACGCCGTTGCCGGACGAAGGCCTGTTCAACATTGAATTCGCCTCCGGATTTGCGACCTCCAAGTTCCGCCCGATTGCCAACGGCGGTCATATCGAAATCAACTTGGAGGGCGGCTCAATCCTCGGCTTAAACCTCGATGGCCTGGCCGGCTGGCTGGGAGAAGCGAGCGGTACGCTGTTGAGCTACGACATCGGCCACGGTATGCAGGTGGAGGAAGCGCACGTCACCGGGGAGGGCCTGGCGTTGACGCTGACGGGCGCAAATCTGCCTTTGTCGACCGTGAGCGAACTTACCTTTAGCTAGCAGGTAAGATACCGAGAATGACTCGCTCTCTCATCACCGCAAATAGCGGTACTCCCACCGAGCGCCAGTACATCTTCTCGCTCGGCTGTCCAGACCGTACCGGTATCGTTTCCACCCTGTCGACCTTCCTGTCCGACATAGGTGCGTGGATTACCGAGGCGGACTTCTTCTCCGACCCGGAGACCGGATGGTTTTTCACTCGCCAGGCGGTCCGCGCCGACGCTCTCGACCTGACGGTAGAAGAGCTGCGCGAGAAGTTCGCTGAGCTCGTCGGTGATTGGGGCCCTGAGGTCCGCTGGAAGGTCACCGACAACGCTGTCCCGAAGCGCGCTGTCATCCTGGTGACCAAGGAAGGCCACTGCCTGCAGGATCTGCTCGGCCGCGTCGCACAGTCCGACTATCCGATGGAAATCGCTGCAGTAATTGGTAACCACCGCGATCTGGAGCCACTGGTCGCAGCGTATGACATTCCCTTCCACCACGTGCCCTTCCCCAAGGATGCCGTCGGCAAGCGTAAGGCATTCGATGAGGTCGCCGAGATTGTCGATGCCGAAAACCCGGATGCCATCGTGCTCGCACGTTTCATGCAGATTCTGCCGCCGGATCTGTGCGAGAAGTGGGAAGGCCGCGCAATCAATATCCACCACAGCTTCCTGCCGTCGTTCATGGGCGCGCGCCCGTACCTGCAGGCTTATCGACGTGGTGTGAAGCTCATCGGTGCCACCTGCCACTACGCCACTGAGGACCTCGACGACGGCCCGATTATTGAGCAGGACGTCATGCGTGTCTCCCACAAGTACACCGCTGCGGACATGCAGCGTGAGGGCCGCGATGCGGAGAAGCAGGTCCTCGCCCGCGGTTTGCGCTGGCACCTGGAGGACCGTGTGCAGGTCTACGGCAACCGCACCGTGGTGTTCCAGTAGGTTTTCGGGGAGCCAGACCTATCCCTATCCGCTCCCCCAGAAAGAAAGTGTCTGGGTTTATGACAAAATAACCGGGTTTTTCACCCAGAAACTGTCATAAACCCAGACACTTTCTCAGTTGTGCGGGCTAACACCCGCCCTGGACTAACACCCGCCCGGGACTAATAACCGCCCTGTGCGTTCGACAAAATGTCCTTGATCTGTGGGCGAACATCCAGCCAGTAAATCCCCGTGATGACTAGTCCGGCAATCAGCGGGATGCCCAGCATTGCCCAGCCCAGCCACGGCAGGAGTAGGAAGATAGCCGAACCGACCAGCATGCCGGCCCAGACGTTGCGGCTCTTGCGGTCTGCAGCGTCAAAGGCATCCGCGCGGGTGGTGATGACAAGCACCGCACCGAGTAGCGCCAAGATGCCGATGACAAACGGAATGGCGAACTGAAACAGGACGTCCACATAGACGGAAATTGCCATCAGCGGCGAATCCGCAAGACTGGGCAAAGATGGTAACAGGCGCACCGGGGGAACAACTCCTTTAACAGGGATGCATTGCTTTTTACATGCTAACGCACACGGTCTGATGTGCTGGGTTGTGCTGCTAAATAGCCCCAAACACCAAGGTCGACAGGGTGTAAATAGCCAAACCGGCCAGTGATCCGACAACAGTGCCGTTAACGCGAATGAACTGCAGATCGCGACCGACCATCAGTTCAATCTTGTCGGAAGCCTCATCGGCGTCCCAACGCTCGACGGTCTCGGAAATGATCGAGGTAATCTCGCCCGCGTAGTTCTCAGCGATGAAGACGACAGCCGCTTCCAGACGGCGGTCCATTCGTTTGCGCAACTCAGGATCAGACTGGATCCGCTCGCCGTAGCGGGCGGCCGTTTCCGAGACCTTCCGACGGAGCAGGGAGTCCGGGTCGCGGGCAGCGTCGACAAGCTTTGCGGATGTCGATGCCCAAATCTTCGCCGGTGCCTGTGTGACGGTGGCGGACGAAAGAATGTCAGTCTTAATTTCTTCGACCTTGGCGATGGTCTTCTCGTCGTTCTGCAAATCAACGGCGAGCTGCGTGAGGAAGCGGTGGAGCGCCAGGCGCGCGTCGTGCTTAGGGTCATGCTGCACCTGCCAGGTCCAGTCAACCAGCTCGCGATAGACCTTGTCGCCGATGAGATCGTTGACAAAGCTCGGTGCCCAGGAGGGGGCGCGCTCTCCGACAAGTCGGTCGATAAGATTCTGCGAGCCCAGCGACTTCCGGTGCAGCCACTCAGCCATCTGCTGGACAATAGGCTCGGTGCGCCCCTCTTCGATGAGCTGCTCGAGAACCTTACCCGCTGGTGGCCCCCACTCCGGGGCTGCAACTTCGTCGATGACTGCTGACTTCAGCACTGCGGCGGCATCGTCAGGATTAATCGCCTCCAGCACATTTCCGGTGAACTTACCGACCTCTGCGGACACTTTGTCGGCGTTTCCCGGCGCTACCAGCCATTCGCCGATACGCTCAGGAATCTCGGCCTTACGCACCTTGTCCACAATCAAAGCGGGGTTCAGGAAGTTATCACCGACGAACTGCGCCAGGGACTCACCGACTTGGTCCTTCTTGCGGCGGACGATAGCGGTGTGTGGGATAGGAATGCCGAGCGGGTGGCGGAACAGGGCTACGACTGCGAACCAGTCGGCGAGGGCACCGACCATGCCGGCCTCAGAAGCAGCGCGAACGTAGCCCACCCACGCGGGCACAACTTCGCCTGCGGATAAGTGTGAAGACTCAATACCGCGGCATGTGAAATACACAGCGGTTGCGATGACCAGCAGCATCGTAGCGAAGGCCTTGGCCTTACGCAGTTGCGCACGTTTTTCCGCCTCAACCTCTGGTGATGGCCCGGGAACTTCGAGACGGCCCGAGACCGTATCTACAGCTGCCGGGAGCTTAGCGGGGTTGTTATCCATGTGTATAGATTAGGCGCCGAAAACGCGAAAATGCCACCGCGCCGCGGTCCGCTGTTGGTGAGAGAGGTACTTCTCAATACTTCCCTACCCCAGCGCACTGTGCACAGTGGCATCAACTGTGGAGGTGCTAGTTCAAAAGGCTAGCGTTGCATCCGCCTAGAGGCGAGCCCCTTTAAACTGGGGCAAGCCTTTAGTGGTGAGTGCCGAATTCCTTTCGGTAAGCCTTGTAGTCACGACGACCGATGGAGATGCAGGCCAGACCCGCAATAACCATAACCAGTCCGACTACCAGGCCAGCCCACATGAACACGCTGCCGTCGAAGTTCCAACCACCGGTGTAGTCGGTGTAGTTGGCGGCATCCTTAGCCAGGAAACCGTTGCTGTGAGAGGCAGCAGTCTGGTCGGCAAAAACGGTCGTTGCGAGACCGAAAATGAAGGTGCCCCAAGCCGCCAGAGAGGCGAGCATGAGTCCCATGCCAATCCAGGTAATGCTCTTGTGAAGCGAGGAGTATTCGGCATTCATGCTCTGAGGCACGTAACCGTCGACGAAGTGCTCTTCGCCCTGGTAACGCTTGACTGCATTCGCCATAATCTATGTCCCTTCTGGAAAACTCTAATCGAGAAAGAGTTTAGTCGTCCTTACCGCGGAAGAACGAACGAGCTCGTTCCTTGGTAACGGCGGCAACCGCAGTCAGCGGGATACCGGCCGGGCAGACGTCAGCACATTCACCATAGAGGGAGCACGGACCGAAGGTGCCTTCGACCTCGTCAACCATCTTGCGAGCACGCTTGCCACGCTCTTCCTTACCCAGCGGGACCAGGGAGAGGTGAACCAGCTTTGCGCCGGTGAACAGGTGTGCAGCACCGTTCGGGCAAGCTGCGACACAAGCACCACAGCCGATGCAGGCTGCGTGGTCAAGTGCGAACTCAGCCGTCTCGTGGTTCAGGTGCAGAGTATCTGCATCCGGAGCGGTACCAGCGTTGATGGAGACGTAGCCACCCTGCTCGAGGACACGGTCCAGAGCGGAGCGGTCAACGACCATGTCCTTGATGACCGGGTATGCGGCGGAGCGCATCGGCTCGATCTTCAGGGTGTCACCATCGCTGAACTGGTGCAGACGCTGCTGACAGGTCGGGGTGTTCTGGCCCGGGCCGTGCGGACGACCGTTGACGTTCAGACCACAGGTACCACAGATACCCTCACGGCAGTCAGATGCGAACGCGAACGGCTCCTTGCCGGACTCGACGTACTTGGAGTTGACGTGGTCAAGCAGCTCCAGGATCGACATCTCTGCGACGGCGTCGTCAACGTCAACGGATTCAAAGTGTCCCTCGACGTTCGGACCTGCTTGGCGCCAGATTTCAAGGTGCAGTTTCATTACTTGTAGTTCCTTGTCATGAGCGGGACGGCTTCGAAGGTGAGCGGCTCGGCGTGGCGAATGAATTCGTGACCGGACTGATCCCATGCAGGACCATTGTTGCCTCGCTCCCATGCGGAAACGAAGCACCAGTTAGCGTCATCGCGCTCTGCCTCGCCATCTTCAGAGATGTGGTCATCGCGGTAGTGAGCACCGCAGGACTCATCGCGGTCGAGGGCGTCGACACACATGAGCTCACCGAGGTCGATGTAGTCAGCAACGCGGTTAGCGTACTCGAGCTGCTGGTTCATCTCGTTCGGCTCACCCGGGATGAAAAGGTCAGACCAGAATGCTTTACGCAGTTCGCGGATCTCCTCGATACCGCGAGCCAGGTCTTCCTTGTTACGAGCCACACCACAGTCGCGGTAGAGAATCTCACCGAGCTGACGGTGGAAGTACTCAGCGCCGTGCTTACCCTGGATGCTCATCAGCTTGTCCAGGCGAGCCTGAGCGCGGTCCAGTGCTTCCTTGGCCTCCGGGGCATCCTCAGCCAGGCGGTCGGTACCGAGCAGCGGGCCGAGGTAGTTCGGAATGGTGAACGGCAGGGTGAACCAACCGTCGACCGAACCGGACAGCAGGGAGTTTGCACCAAGACGGTTTGCACCGTGGTAGGTCCAGGATGCCTCGCCACCGGTGAACAGACCCGGGATGGAGGTCATCTGGTTGAAGTCAGACCACAGGCCACCCATGGTGAAGTGGCAGGTCGGAGCAATACGCATCGGAACCTTGTACGGGTCCTCACCGATTGCCTCTTCGTACATCTGAATCAGGTTCGAGTAGCGTTCCTTGATGACCGGCTGGCCCAGGCGCTCAATTGCGTCACGCAGATCCAGGTAGACGGAGTTCTTCAGCGGGCCAACACCGTAGCCGGCGTTAATCTGCTGAGAGTTGGCACGGGAAGCGACGTCACGAGGGACGAGGTTACCGAATGCCGGGTAGCGACGCTCCAGGAAGTAGTCGCGCTCGTCCTCCGGGATGTCGTTGGCCGGGCGCTCGTCGCCCTTCTTCTTCGGGGTCCAAATACGTGCGTCGTTACGCAGGGACTCGGACATCAGAATGGTCTTCGACTGCCAGTGCGCGTTGACCGGAAGACCGGTCGGGTGGAACTGGATGAAGGACGGGGATGCGAAGTAAGCACCCTGGTCGTATGCACGCATGATGGCCGAAGCGTTGGAGTTCTTGGCCAGCGTGGACATGTGGTAGACGTTGCCGTAACCACCGGTAGCCAGAATGACTGCGTGAGCAGTGTGAACGGTCAGCTCACCATTGATGAGGTTACGCATGATGGCACCCTGGCAACGGCCGTCGGCGACGATGATGTCAACCAGCTCGTTGTGGGTGAAGATCTCGACGTTGCCGAGACCAATCTGACGCTGCAGAGCCGAGGTAGTCGACAGCTGCAGCTGCTGACCCGTCTGACCACGGGTGTAGTACGTACGGGAGACCTGCACACCACCGAAGGAACGGGTTGCCAGGGTACCGCCGTACTCGCGAGCGAACGGAGCACCGATCGCATTCAGGTGGTCGATGACGCGGACGGACTCGACAGCCAGACGCCAGCAGTCGTTCTCGCGGCAGCGGTAGTCGCCGCCCTTAACGGTGTCCTTGACGTGGCGGTAAGCGCCGTCGTTGTCGACCTTCTTACCGCGAGCGGAGTTGACACCACCCTGTGCAGCAATGGAGTGCGCACGGCGCGGAGCGTCGTGGTAGGTGAAAACCTGCACGTCGTAGCCGAGCTCACCGAGGGCAGCAGCGGCAGCGCCGCCAGCCAGGCCGGTACCGACGACCATGACGCGGAACTTACGACGGTTCAGCGGCGAAACCAGGTTGGCGTGATCCTTCTGGTACTGCCAGTGGTCCTTCATGGAGACCTTGTCACCCGGGGAGTTATCGGACAGAACCTTGCCGATCTTGACCCCGTCGACAGCGCTTTCCGGCGCGCGGAAGTCCGCAGCGACGGTTGCTTCAGTGTTAGTCATAGTAAATTTCCTCCTCGACCTACGAGACCAGACCGGTCAGGACGGCGACTGGGATGAAGATGTTGCCGACAACAACCAGCAGCGGCAGCAGGCCGGACAGGAACAGCAGAACCTTGCGCCAGCGCTTACCGGTGATACCGAGGTCGGAAGTAGCGGTCCACAGACCGTGGGACAGGTGCAGCAGCAGAGCGAGCTGCGCAATGATGTACCAAACAACAACACCCGGACGCGAGAAGGACGCAACCACGTTCTGGTATGCCTCACCGTGCTCGAAAGAAGACGGAGCAACGCCAGCACCGATGGTCAGGTCCAGCAGGTGGAAGATGATGAAGGCCAGCAGCACGATGCCGGTGATCACCATCGAACGTGCGGTAAAGGTGTTCCAGCTGGACACCATGCCCTGACGGCGGAACTTGCCGCGGGACTGCTTAGCACGTGCAGCCAGGGTGAGGCCACCGAAAATGTGCAGGACAATAGCTACCAGCAGGACAATGCGGAAAATCCACAGAATGCCCTCGTTCGGAACTGCCGGAGCACCGACAGTGCGCAGGAAGGTCGCGTATGCGTTGAAGTCTTCCTCGCCAGCGAAAATCTTCAGGTTACCCAGCATGTGGACAATAACGAAGAGACCAAACAGCACGCCAGTGACGGCCATGGTCAGCTTCAGAGCCCATGAAGGGTATTTGGGCTGCTCGCGCAGCGGTTCTACATTAATTTTGCCGTGCGCGATTGCGTCACGGTTTGAACTTTTAACAGTCATGGCACCTCCAGTGTCATATTCACTCTAAAGTCACACAGCGCCTGGTAAACATTTTTCCCCCTTTTGGGTGGGGATTTTCACAGGTTACCTAGGTCTTTTCTCCGCCTTTTCTCAGGTTATCGCATTTTAGCCACTTCTGACGTCGTCACTGCATAAACCCTCTCCCCCACCATAAAAATGCGCCTACCCCGACTTTTGCCGATTTTTCACCTGCCCTAACCAGCTAATAACGCAACATAAATAGCACGAAAATAAAAAACCGCCCACTTTTCTCAGGTGGACGGATTTAATACTCAATAATTATGTTGCGAAATTCTTTATTTTTACCCCTGCCGAATTCCCCAAAGGCCCAAACAACCACCCCCAACAGGCAATCCCCCCCATTGGCGCCGTGTACGGCCGAAGCCGTCCGACTAATCCTCGCTCTGATCCGAGTTCGCCATCACCACGGTCAACGGCTCCGGGCCAATGATTACCTCATGGCCTGCGACCATAATCGGCCCAACCTGGTGGTCTCCCTCCTCCAGGACGACTTCCACCGTGCGCCCGCGCACCGTCACTCGGATACGACAACCACGAATAGTGACTCGGTACGTCAGACCACTCCAGTCCTCCGGCAGACGCGGGTCAATACTGTAGCGGCCGTCATGATCGCGGAAACCACCGAAGCCATAGACCAGGGACTGCCACACACCACCGGCAGATGCGACGTGGACACCATCGGCAGCGTTGCCATGCAAGTTCGCCAGGTCCACATAGAGTCCGCGGAGGAAGAAGTCCATTGCCTGCTCCTGCAAGCCCAACTCGGCCGCAACAATGGACTGCACAACGGCGGACAGCGAGGAATCACCGGTGGTGAGCGGATCGTAATACATGTAGTCTGCGCGCTTTTGTTCCGTCGTAAAGCGATTGCCCATGAGGAACAGTGCGAGGACGACGTCCGCCTGCTTAATGACCTGGTGCCGGTAAATCGTCAGCGGGTGGTAATGCAGCAGCAGCGGGCGCAGGGGTCCGACCTCGGGATCGTCGAGATTCCAGCGCTTACGCAGTAGGAACTGGTCATCCTGAGGGTGAATGCCGAGCTTCTCATCGAACGGGATGTACATCGCCTCAGCAGCCTGCTCCCATTCTTCAACCTCTCGCTCGGTGAGGTCGAAGCGGTTGGTCAGTTCGCGATAGGCAGCAGGGCGATCACGCTTCATCTGCTTGACGACGTCCGCAGCAACCCGCAGGTTATACTGCGCCATCACGTTGGTGTACAGGTTGTTGTTCACCACGGTGTTGTACTCATCCGGACCGGTGACGCTGTGAATTTGGAACTCTCGCTGTTCGGCATCGAAGAAGCCCAGCGACATCCAAAACCTGGCCGTGCCGAGCAGCAGATCCGTGCCCTCCTTGAGCAGGAACTCCTCATCGCCGGAGGCATAGACGTACTTCATCATCGCGTACACGATGTCCGCATCGATGTGGTACTGCGCCGTGCCGGCCTCAAAGTAGGCCGAGGACTCCTGACCATTGATAGTGCGCCACGGGAAGAGGGCACCGTCGTGCGCCAGTTCGTCGGCACGCGCCCACGCGGCTTCGAGCATGTCCCAGCGGAAACGCATGGCATTGCGCGAGAATTGCGGCGACGTATAGGTAAGGAATGGGGTCACGTAGATTTCCGTGTCCCAGAAGTAGTGGCCGCCGTAGCCGGTGCCGGTCATTCCCTTGGCCGGGACGCCTTGGAATTCGGCGCGGGCGGCGGCCTGGATAATCTGCCAAATGTTCCAGCGCACTGCCTGCTGAATCTCCGGCTGATTGTAAATGACCACGTCAGAGCGCTCCCAGAAGCGTTCGAGCCACTCCTCCTGGTTCTCCATCAGCCCCAGCATGCCGATGCGACCGACGCGGTTCAGGGTGCGTTCACAGCGGAATGCCAGCTCTTCAGCACGCACCTTACGGGAGGAGTGGTACGCGACCAGCTTCTCCAGGCGTATGACAGTGCCGACTGGCGCATCCAGGTTGAACAGGGAGCTGGCCACATCCGGCTCGGTCGACTGCGAAATCTCTACGAACGGCTCCGTACCGTCGGGAGTGCGGACAGTAAAGGTGTGGTCCATGGAGGTAGCCACGGTCATACCGGAGTTCGCGCAGCGGTAGCCCAGCGTCGAGCGCTGCCCGTGCGCCGATTCCGACTGAAATGCCGGAATGAGAACGCGGTCTTCCAGCGCCTCGGCGCGACGGGGATCCAGTTCAGTGCCCTGCGCCTTGGCGGCATCGTGGTATTCGTCCTCGCCGTCCTGGCGGTTGAGGATCTGCGAGTTAATCATCACCGCAGCATCCGCATCCAGCAGCTCGACTTCCAGACTCATCGCGGCGACATGCTTTTCCTGGAAAGACACCATGCGCTCAGAGGTGACGCGAACGCGCTTGCCACCCGGGGTGCGCCAAATGAACCGACGACGCAGCACACCCTCGCGGAAATCCAGGCTACGTTCGTAGTCGCTGACCTCAGCATTGCCGAGACGCAGGGGCTCATCGTCAATGTAGAGACGCATTGCCTTGGCGTCCGGAGCATTGGCAATCGTCTGCCCCTGACGGGCTAGGCCGTAGGCGTCCTCGGCGTGCCTAATCGGCCAGGTCTCATGCAGACCGTTGATATAAGTGCCGTGCTCACTGGAGTCACGGCCCTCCGGCGGGTTGCCACGCATGCCGATGTACCCGTTCGACAGCGCAAACAGCGTCTCGCCCAAACCGAGCGGGAGGCCGTTCGGCTTCGTCTCAATCAGACGCCACTCATCGACCGGAGTGATGTCTCGGTCCATGAGTCCCTCGGCATTTACAAGGTGGTGGTGCTTATCCGCACGATCCGCCGGGAAGTTACGACGCTGCTTACGACGAACTGGGGACACCGTCTCCTCCTGTTTTTCAGCCTCTGCGGTCTCCGCGTCGTGACCCTGCCCCTGCGGAATCACACGCTCGGTCTCGTCGACTGCTGCCGTGGTCGAATCGTTGGCCATGATGCCTTCCGGTTTTGTCTCAGCCATTTGTCACGAGCCAGCCTAGACGAGTGCCGCCAAGTCACTGACCACAACGTCGGCGCCCGCTCGGCGCAGCGCTTCCGCACCAGCACCGCGGTCAACACCAATGACCAGACCAAATGCGCCGGCTGCACCCGCTTGCACACCACTGATGGCATCCTCGACCACCACAGCATCGCGCGGCGCCACCCCCAGATTCTTCGCCGCGTACACGAAAGTATCGGCGGCTGGCTTACCCGGCAGGTTGTTCTCATGCGCCACCACGCCGTCAACAATCTCCACGAACCGCTCACGCAGCCCAGCGGCCGTCAGCACCGGCACCGCGTTCTTCGACGAGCTAACCACCGCCAACTGCGGTTTTTCGCTTGCCGACGAGTCCCTCGCGCCCTGTAACTCGTCGAGCAGCGCAACCGACCCCGGGTAGGCCTCAATTCCCCTCTCGACTCGCGCCAAGAAGTCATCATTTTTGCGCTTCCCGAGTCCCACAATCGTCTCGTCTTTCGCTGTGTCCTCATCGCTACCGTGTGGCAGCGAAATGCCGCGAGATTCCAGGATTGCTGCGATGCCCTCATCGCGGCGGCGGCCATCGAGGTAGGTGAAGTAGTCCTCCTCTGTGTAGGCCGAGACACCCTTGTGCTCGAAGTAGTCGCTAAACATGTCCGCCCACGCCTGCTCGTGCACATCGGCGGTAGGGGTAATCACTCCGTCGAGGTCAAAGAGGATTGCGCCCGCGCTATGGAGGAATTCTTTGGCCTTGGCGAGGTTGGTAGCACTGTCGGTCGTGGAATTAGTCATGGGGGGTCGCAGCTCCTTGGACGTTGCAGACTGCATTTTCTCAATTAACTTCCCAATCAACGCTAGCAACGTTGCCCCTGCCCCGCTTGCGAACCCGGGTATCTCGAATCTGAGAATCATGGTGCGCTTCCCCCAAAAACAAAACTGCCGGCGCGCATGCGGAATTGGCATCAGAGGTTAGCCAATACCACCTACACACCGGCAGTATGGATATCTATTTTGTTATTTCAGGCTCGGCAGCCGCAGCCCGACCAAGAATTAATCCTGGTCGATGCCCTCGCGCTTCTTGAACTCCAGGCGACGGCGGTGCAGGATCGGCTCGGTGTAACCGGACGGCTGGTTCACACCATCGAGGATGAGCTCCTTGGCGGCCTGGAAACCAATGGACTTGTCGAAGTCCGGAGCCATCGGCAGGTATGCCTCATCGCCCTCGTTCTGGCGGTCAACGACCTCGGCCATGCGCTCCAGCGAATCGATGATCTGTTCCTCGGTGACAACACCGTGCAGCAGCCAGTTAGCCAGAGTCTGGGAGGAAATACGCAGGGTAGCGCGGTCCTCCATCAGGTCAACATCGTTGATGTCCGGCACCTTGGAGCAGCCAACACCCTGCTCAACCCAGCGGATAACGTAGCCCAGGATGGACTGGCAGTTGTTGTCCAGCTCGTTGGCCTTGTCCTCATCGGACCAGTCAGCGCCCGGCTCGCCAGCCTTAGCTGCCGCTACCGGGATGGTGAGCAGGTCACCGAAGGTGTCACGGCGACCGTCGGTAAGCAGCTTGTCCTGAACACCGAAGACGTCAACCTCGTGGTAGTGGGTAGCGTGCAGCACACCACCGGTCGGGGACGGAACCCACGCGGTGGACGCACCCTGCTTCGGCTGACCAATCTTCTGCTCCAGCAGCTCGGCCATCTGCTCGGTCATGGCCCACATGCCCTTACCAATCTGAGCCTTGCCCTGCAGGCCGTGTGCCAGACCGGAGTCGACGTTGTTGTCCTCGTAAGCCAGCATCCACGGAGCGGTCTTCTGAACAGCCTTGCGGAACATCGGACCAGCCTGGATGGAGGTGTGGATCTCATCACCAGTGCGGTCCATGAAGCCGGTGTTAATGAAGACGACACGCTCGGAAACAGCCTTGATGGCGGCGTCCAGGTTGACGGAGGTACGACGCTCCTCGTCCATCAGGCCGACCTTCAGGGTGTTGTGCGGCAGACCCAGCAGCTTCTCAACGTCTGCGAACAGCTCGTTGGTGAAAGCAGCCTCATCCGGGCCGTGCTGCTTCGGCTTCACGATGTAGATGGAGCCGGTACGGGAGTTCTTACGTGCGTTGTCCTGATCCAGGCCCGGGATTGCACACACAGCGGTGACGACGGCATCCATGATGCCCTCGAAAATCTCCTCGCCGTCGCGGTCGAGGATGGCCGGGTTCTGCATCAGGTGGCCGACGTTACGGACCAGGTTCAGGGAACGACCGTGCAGGGTGACCTCGGAACCGTCAAGAGCGGTGTAGGTGCGGTCGTCGTTGATGGTACGGGACAGCTTCTTGCCGCCACGGGTGAACTCGACTGCGAGGTCACCGACGTTCAGGCCCAGCCAGTTGGTGTAACCCAGGGTCTTGTCTGCAGCGTCGACTGCGGCGACAGAGTCCTCGAGGTCCATGATGTTGGTGACAGCGGCTTCCAGGATGATGTCCTTGACGCCAGCCTTGTCGGTCTTGCCAACCGGGGACTCCGGGTCAATCAGCAGCTGGATGTGCAGACCGTTGTGCTTGAAGTAAATGGACTCCGGCGCGTCCTTGTCACCGGTGTAGCCGACCAGGGTCTCCGGCTCGCGCAGACCGGAGGTAGCGCCGCCTTCCAGGGTTGCCTGCAGGTGACCGTCGACGATGTCGTAAGAGGTGACGTCCGCGTGGGAACCGTCGACCAGCGGCAGAGCCTTGTCCAGGAAGTTACGACCCCATGCGATAACGCGGTCACCGCGGACCTTGTTGTAGCCCGGGGTGTCCTTCTCCGCACCGCCATCTTCAGGAATAGCGTTGGTGCCGTACAGCGCGTCGTAAAGCGAGCCCCAGCGTGCGTTCGCAGCGTTGATGGCGAAACGGGCGTTGAGGACCGGCACAACCAGCTGCGGGCCAGCGGTGGAAGTGATCTCGGTGTCGACGTTAGCGGTAGTGACCTGGAAGTCACCCGGGTTGTCAACGAGGTAGCCAATTTCCTTCAGGAATGCGACGTACTCATCCTGATTCTGCTCGCCCGGGTGTTCCTTGTACCAAGCGTCGAGCTTTTCCTGCAGCTCATCGCGCTTGGCCAGCAGCTCGCGGTTGCGCGGAGTGTACTTAGCGACAATGTCACCGAAGCCGTTCCAGAACGCGTCCTTGTCCTCAATGCCGGCGGCGGGGAGTGCGGTGTCATTAACGAAGTCGTAAAGAACCTTCGCGACCTGCATTCCACCTGCCGAAATACGCTGTGCCATTGCTCTCCTCAAAACTATTGATTGCAATTTGCCCATCCAGCCACGGCCACGTCAGCGGCTCACACTGGATGCGTTGTTCCCCTACTGTATGTGATTCGGCGCACTTATGAACCGTCTTTTTCCATAACCGCCAACCGCCAGCCCGGTATAGCGCCGCTCACATTTGCCATTTCATTCGCTTTACGACGAGCACCCTGCGAACAGACCCCACCCCTCCCCAATGACCATTCGGGCATTCAGTCCTGACGCCACAACCAGCCCTCCCCCACCCGCATTGACTGCAGCATCCCCGGCACTCTTTCCTCCAGCCACAGAACACCACACACAATGGGAAAGTGTCGCGCCTCACAGACATTTACTATTGCGACCTGCATATCAACGGCCAGCGACCAATCACGTCGCTACAGCCTCCGCCTTCAAACCAGACCATAAAAGCGAGATGACAACCGAGACCCTGGCCACTACCCAGGGATGCTCCGGCGGGGTACTGACGGTGTAACGGCAGTGTATTTAGAAGCCCGTTTCCACCTTTACGGCCGTAATTTCGGGGGTAGCGAAACACCCCCTAAACCCCAAACACTGTTAACGGCCAGCTTTGATAAATACCAAAATATAAATCACCCCAAAGCGGGGGGAACATTATTCGCGAGTCCGCCATAGGGAAATAACAGTACAAATGTACCGGCCGGTCACAGGCGAAAATTGTTAAAGCCAAGCTACACATCACAATGTTTGCAATCTTCACAAGTGTTATCCGTATTACATACTTGAATTCACATCGGAAGCTGCTTGACGAACGTAGCGCTATGCCCCAAAATGTGAGACATGGCACGCGGAAGCGGACATTGTTTTTGTTCGCGTGTTTGTGTGCAGGGGTACAGCACTTTGCTAGCGCCCCCTGCATTCACGTGACACCGCGGTCACTATCGGGTCAGCCTGTAGATCGGTTCTGTCGGAATTGTTCTTAAGTCAGCACCCGGAGTTCAAAAAGCAAGCAAAAGGAAGTGACTCCGTTTATGTCTAACGTTGGTAAGGCACGTACCGCCGCCGAAATCCAGAAGGATTGGGACGAGAACCCGCGCTGGGAAGGTATCACCCGCGACTACACCGCTGAGCAGGTTGCTGAGCTCCAGGGCTCCGTCGTCGAGGAGAACACCCTCGCTCGCCGCGGCGCTGAGATCCTGTGGGAAGGCGTCAACGTTAAGGACGACTCCTACATCAACGCTCTGGGCGCGCTGACCGGTAACATGGCCGTTCAGCAGGCTCGCGCTGGCCTGAAGGCTGTCTACCTCTCCGGTTGGCAGGTTGCTGGTGACGCTAACCTCTCCGGCCACACCTACCCGGACCAGTCCCTGTACCCGGCTAACTCCGTGCCGAACGTCGTTCGCCGCATCAACAACGCTCTGCTCCGTGCAGACGAGATTGCTCGCATCGAGGGCGACGACTCCGTCGACAACTGGCTGCTGCCGATCGTCGCTGACGGTGAGGCTGGCTTCGGTGGCGCTCTGAACGTCTACGAGCTGCAGAAGGCCATGATCAACGCTGGTGCCGCTGGTACCCACTGGGAGGACCAGCTCGCTTCCGAGAAGAAGTGTGGCCACCTGGGCGGCAAGGTCCTGATCCCGACCCAGCAGCACATCCGTACCCTGACCTCTGCTCGCCTGGCTGCTGACGTCTCCAACACCCCGACCGTCATCATCGCCCGCACCGACGCTGAGGCCGCCACCCTCATCACCTCCGATGTTGATGAGCGCGACCAGAAGTTCATCACCGGCGACCGCACCTCCGAGGGCTTCTACCACGTCCAGAACGGCCTGGAGCCGTGCATCGATCGTGCGAAGTCCTACGCTCCGTACGCTGACATGATTTGGATGGAGACCGGTACTCCGGACCTCGAGCTGGCTAAGAAGTTCGCTGAGGGCGTCAAGGCTGAGTACCCGGACCAGCTCCTGGCTTACAACTGCTCCCCGTCCTTCAACTGGTCCGCTCACCTCGAGAAGGACGAGATCGCCAAGTTCCAGAACGAGCTGGGCAAGATGGGCTTCAAGTTCCAGTTCATCACCCTGGCTGGCTTCCACGCCCTGAACTACGGCATGTTCGACCTGGCTTACGGCTACGCTCGCGAGCAGATGTCCGCATTCGTCGACCTGCAGAACCGCGAGTTCGAGGCTGCCGAGAAGCGCGGCTTCACCGCTGTCAAGCACCAGCGCGAGGTTGGCGCTGGCTACTTCGACCGCATCGCCACCACCGTCGACCCGAACTCCTCCACCACCGCCCTGAAGGGCTCCACCGAGGAGGGTCAGTTCTAAGTCACTCGGCTTAGGGCTTAGGTCAAGGACCTAACTTCAACACCCAGCGAGGGTTGCACTTGCAGCCCTCGCTGGGTGTTTTTGTGTGTTCATCGACATGTCGACTCCGGGCCGTCGTGAAGCGTGCCTGAGAACCTCAGCACCTACACACGTAAGCAAAGGTTGCAACGGTTTTCTACACAAGTTCAGCAAAGCCCGCGATATGCTGGGCAGTATGTCGAAAACCTATGTCGGATCCCGCCTCCGCCAGCTACGCCGCGAGCGCGACCTCAGCCAGGCTGCGCTCGCACAGGCGTTGGGCCTCTCGGCTAGTTACGTCAACCAGATTGAGCACGACGTCCGCCCGCTGACTGTGCCCGTGCTGCTCCGCATCACGGACACATTCGGCGTTGACGCGACTTTCTTCTCCCGAGATGACGACTCCCGCCTCCTCGCTGAGGTCCAGGACGTGGTAATGGACAAGGAGATCGCTAAGTCTCCCATGGATCTGCAGGAGATCTCGGAAATGGTTCGCGACCACCCTGATATCGCCCGCATCATGGTGGACATTCACCGCCGCTACCGCAACGTCACGGACAAACTCTCTCTGGCCACCGAGGAGCGCAACTTCGGCAACAGCACCGACACCGCCTCCGGTTCACAGGCGCTGACCATGCCTCATGAGGAGGTCCGCGACTACTTCTACGCCCGCCAGAACTACATCGCTTCGGTCGACACCGCCGCTGAGGAGCTGGCCCGCGAGCTGCGCATCACCGACGAGACCACCGATGTGGTCTCTGTGCTGGCCGACAGGCTGTCCAACGACCATGGGATTCGGATTGCGCTGGAATCGTCGTTAGGCGATGTGCAGCACAGCCTTGATCGGCGGACGAAGACGCTCTACCTCGCGCGGCACCTCTCGCCGGGACAGCGGGCCTTCCGCATGGCCACGGAGCTGGGGTTTTTGGAGCAGGGCGAGACCATTTCCGAGGCCGTCGCGTCCGGGCATTTCATGTCGGAGGAGTCGCGGAAGCTGGCGCAGCGCGGAGTCGCGACGTATTACGCGGCGGCGCTGATTCTGCCGTATGAGTCGTTCCATGCGATGGCTGAGTCGAAGCGCTACGACATCGAGCTGTTGTCGCGCACTTACGGTGTCGGCTACGAGACCATCTGCCACCGATTGTCCACGATGCAACGCCCCAGCTTGCGCGGCATCCCGTGGACATTCGTGCGCGTCGACCGCGCGGGCAACATGTCCAAACGTCAATCCGCCACGGGCTTCCACTTCACGCATTCGGGCGGTACCTGCCCGCTGTGGAACGTCTACGAGACTTTCTCCTACCCCGGCAAGGTCATGCGGCAGGTCGCGCTCATGCCGGATGGTCGGCCGTACATGTGGATCTCGCGGACCGTGGAGCATCACGCGGCACGTTTCGGCAAGCCAGGTAAGGTTTTTGCCATCGGTTTGGGCTGCGAGGCCCGTCACGCTGAGCGCACCGTGTACGCCGATGGTCTCGATCTCGCGGACCTCGACGCCGCCACTCCAATCGGTGCCGGCTGCAGGGTCTGCTCCCGCGAGGCATGTCCGCAGCGCGCGTTCCCGCCGATCCATCGCGATATCGACATCAACATGCACCGCTCCACCGTCTCGCCGTACTAGTTCGCTTTACGACGGGCGCGGAGCCGGCCTGTTTGCGGGGGCTTGGTTCGCGCAGGATGCTCCCCCCCCCCAAAAAAAAGGAAGACCCAAAAAGAAAGTGCTTAAGTTTATGACACTTTCGCACCGATTTTCACGGTCAAACTGTCATAAACTTAAGCACTAACTCGTATCTACCTGAGCCAGGACCAGCGAAAACTGGCCCCAGGGCAGAGCCACAACCTCTTACAGGTTGATCATCTTGCCCATAACGCCCTCAGCTGCTTCCTTCATAGCCTCGGACATGGTCGGGTGAATGTGGACGGCGCGGCCGATTTCCTCAGTGGTCAGCTCGTACTTCTCAGCCAGAACCAGCTGCGGCATGAGCTCGGAAACGTTGGCACCCACCATATGGCCACCCAGCAGCTCGCCGTATTCGGCATCTGCAATGAGCTTCACGAAACCAGCCGGCTCCGCCAGCCCCTGGGCCTTACCGTTTGCAGAGAACGGGAAGGTGGAGACCTTAATCTCGCGGCCGTTCTCCTCTGCCCACTTCTTGGCCTGCGCCTCGGTCTTACCGAAGGAACCAACCTGCGGGTTACAGAAGGTTGCGCGCGGCATCATGTTGTAGTCCGGGATGGTCTCGGTCTCGTGTCCCGCCATGTGCTCAGCTGCGATAACGCCCTGTGCCTCAGCGACGTGTGCCAGCTGCAGCTTCATGGTGACGTCACCGATGGCGTAGATGTTGTCGACGTTGGTGCGCATGTACTCGTCGATGACAATCTCGCCGCGCTCGCCCAGCTCAACACCGGCCTTGTCCAGGCCGATGCCCTCGGTGCGCGGTGCGAAGCCGATGGAGACCATAACGCGGTCGACGGTCAGAGTCTGCTCGTCGCCGCCATCCTTGGCCTCGACCTTGACCTCAACCGAGTCACCATTGTCCACGATGGAGGTGGTCTTGTGCCCGGTCATGAGCTTGACGCCCAGCTTCTTGTATTCCTTGGCAATAACCTTGGAGACGTCTGCGTCCTCGTTCGGCAGAACGTTGTCCATGAACTCGACGATGGTGACGTCCACGCCGTAGTTAGCCAAGACGTATGCGAACTCCATACCGATGGCGCCAGCGCCGACGATAACCATGGAGTCCGGCAGCTCGTCGGAGAGAATCTGCTCTTCGTAGGAAACGATGTTGCCGCCGACCTCAACGCCCGGCAGAGAACGGACGACAGAGCCGGTTGCAATAATCGCCTTGTCGAAGGTAATTTCCTTGCCCTTGTCATCGCCATCAGTGATGGCCATGGAGGTCGGGCCAGTGAATTCACCGAAACCGTTGATTTCGGTGATCTTGTTCTTCTTCATCAGGAAATGAACACCCTTGACGATGCCCGCGGACACCTTGCGCGAACGCGCGTGTGCGGCACCGAAGTCAAAGGAGACATCGCCGGAGATACCGAAGGTCTTAGCCTCATGGTTGAAAATGTGCGCCACCTCGGCGTTCTTCAACAGAGACTTGGATGGAATACAGCCAACGTTGAGGCAGACACCGCCCCAGTATTGCTTCTCCACCACGGCAGTCTTCAGGCCCAGCTGGGATGCACGGATTGCTGCGACGTATCCGCCAGGACCGCCGCCGAGTACTACAAGATCAAAATGTTCAGCCACGTGCACAAGTCTACGCACGACTTGTCTTTACTTCACGCGCGAGTCCCGGTTTTACCTACTGCGGTCGGCTACGGTGGTGGGCATGGGCACCGACACGGACACCGACTTGGGCAACAATCTCTCCTTCCTCTCCACTAACCTTGTCCCCGATTGGCTGGACGATATCGACGGCTCCCAGGCGCTGGCGTGGGTCCGCGCGCAGTCGGAGGCCACCGTCGCAGGCGTCGATTCGCTTGCCGACGACACCAGCGACCGCACCAACCTGGAACAACGCATCCTGGCTGCGCTCAACACCGATGCCCGGATCGCATACCCGGTGCGGCGCGGCGAGTACCTCTATAACTTCTGGCGGGATGCCGAGCATCCGCGGGGCCTGTGGCGGCGGACGTCGTTGCAGAGCTATCTGGCTGGCCAGGAGGATCCGCAGGCGACCGAGTGGGAAACTCTCATCGACCTCGATGCGCTGGCGAAAGCCGAGGGAGAAAACTGGGTCTGGAAGGGCACGGTGTGCCGCTATCCGGAGTATGACCGCGCGTTGATTCTGCTCTCTCGCGGCGGCGCCGATGCCACTGTGGTGCGGGAGTTTGACCTCGTCAACTGCATTTTTGTCGAGGATGAGTCGTTCTACCTCCCGGAGGCGAAGTCCGATGTCTGTTGGTTGGGTCGTGACGAAATTCTCGTTGGCAGTGACTTTGGTCCGGGGTCACTGACGGATTCGGGCTACCCGCGGCAGGTGCGTAGGTGGCGGCGCGGCACGCCGTCGTCAAGCGCGGATGTGGTTTTCTCGGGCCACAGTGATGATGTGGCCGTGGGCGGCTGGTTCGACGCGACGGAGGGTTTTGAGCGGCTGTTTGTCGAGCGTGCGCATGATTTTTATAATTCGCAGCGGTTCGTGGCAGCGGAGCGTCCGGGCAAGTTGGCGGCGCAGCAGAATGGGGACTTTTCCCTGCAGATCCTGGAGGTGCCGCAGGACTGTCGCACGAGTGTCCATCGGCAGTGGTTGGTGCTGATGCCCCGCACGGAGTTCAATGGCATTCCGGCTGGTGGCGTGGCCGTTGTGGAGCTCGATAAGTGGCTGGCGGGCTCGCGTGAGGGGGAGGTGATTTTCACCCCTGATGCGCACACCTCGTTCCAGCAGCTGGCGTGGACGAAGAACTTCCTGGTGTTGACGCTGTTGGAGGATGTGGCGACGAAGTTGGTCGTGTTGCGGGAGGGCTCGTGGGAGCCGGTGGAGGCTTTCGGCGAGTTACCGGCACAGGCCACTGTGAGCGTGATTGATACGGCCTCTGAACGCGACGATGAAATCTGGTTGGTGTCGACCTCGGCAACGCAGCCGGCAACTCTCTGGTACGGGCAAGTCGGCAACCCGCTCACGGAAGTGCGGCGTGCTCCGGCGCTCTTCGACAGTGAGGGGATGGAGACGCGGCAGCACTGGGCGACCTCGGCCGATGGCACGCGGATTCCGTATCGCATCACCGGCCGCTTCGACGCAGGCGCTAGTGCAGAGACAACCACAGACGCACCCACTCCGAACCCAGCCCCAACCCTCGTGCACGCCTACGGCGGTTTCGAGGTCTCGCTGGTCCCGCAGTACTCGGCGATTCGTGGCCTGACCTGGCTCGAGCGCGGCGGTTACTTCGTGGAGGCCAACCTGCGTGGCGGTGGCGAATTCGGTCCGACCTGGCACTCCTCGGTGGTCAAGACTGAGCGGATGAGGGTCTATGAGGATCATCAGGCCGTGCTGCGCGACCTTGTTGGACGTGGCTACTGCACCCGCGAGCAGCTGGGCGTACGTGGCGGCTCCAACGGCGGGTTGCTAACCGCTGTCTGCCTAACCTCCTACCCGGAGTTGGTGGGCGCAGTGGTGTCCCAGGTGCCACTGGCGGACATGATGCGCTATCACAAGCTGTCCGCGGGAGCCTCCTGGATGGCCGAATATGGAAACCCGGACGACCCCACCGAGCGGGCTGCGATTGCGCAGTATTCGCCGGTCCAGCGCGTCGTCAAGCGAGAGCAGCGCGCCTACCCACCAGCGTTGATTACGACGTCTACCAGGGATGACCGTGTCCACCCGGCACATGCGAGGAGCCTGGCGTGGCTGCTGGAGGAAGCGGGACAGCCGGTGGATTATCACGAAAATACCGAAGGAGGCCACGCCGGTGCGGCGGATAATTCGCAGGTCGCGTTCGTCGAGGCACTCATATCTACGTGGCTGTGGAACAAGCTCAAGTAAGGTAACAGCCGTGAGTAGCGCTGATTTCAATAATCCTTATACCGGTATTGCGTTCAACCTGGGTTTCCGGGTGAACAAATACGAGCTGGACCTCGATTATCGGGTCGGGCCGAATCGTCTGAAGGCGACGGCGACTCTGCATATCGAAATCAATGCTTGGACCTCACACATCACGCTCGACTTTGCGGATGCGCTGGGGGCCGATTCGGTGGATGCGATTTCCGATTCGCAGGCACACTCAATCGATGTAAAGCGCTGGCGCCATTCGGGACGCAAGCTGCGCGTCACCTTTGACCGCGAGTTGGCTCCCGACGAAACGCTGCGGCTGATTGTCACTTACTCGGGCACGCCACGTCCGGTGCGCTCGAAGTGGGGCGAAATTGGCTGGGAGGAACTGGAAAACGGCGCACTCGTGGCATCGCAGCCGGTGGGCGCGGCGTCGTGGTACCCCTGCGATGACGATCCCGAGGTCAAGGCGTTCTACGAGTTCACGATGGTCACCGACGCTCCCTACGAGGTCGTCGCACCAGGGCTTGCCGACGCTCCGGTGAACGTGGGCGGATCGCGCCGCCGCTGGCGGTTTGTCACCGAGGAGCCCATGGCCTCCTACTTGGCCACCATCAATGTCGGCCAGTTTAAGAAGGTCGAGCTGCCGTGCCAGACCTCGACCGTAGTGGCCTGGGTGCCCTCTGAGTTGGTGGCAAATGCCCGCCACGACTTCCGCGACCAGGGACGCATGCTCGATGAATTCGCCAAGCTCTTTGGCCCTTACCCCTTCCGTGCCTACCAGGTGGTCATTTGTGAAGACGACCTGGAGATCCCCATCGAGGCACAGGGTCTGTCCATCTTCGGAGCCAACCACGCCGACGGCAAGGACACGTGGAATCGACTGATTGCCCACGAGTTGTCGCACCAGTGGTTCGGCAACAGTGTCGGCATTTCGCAGTGGCGCGATATCTGGCTCAACGAGGGTTTTGCCTGCTATTCCGAGTGGGTGTGGTCCGAGGTCAGCGGCGGTGCCAGCGCGGATGTGCACGCCCGCAAGCACTACCTGGACCTGCTTGAAGATGATCAGGACATCGTCATCGCCAACCCAGGGCCCAAGCTGATGTTCGACGACCGTCTGTACAAGCGCGGCGCGCTGACTGTGCACGCTCTGCGTCTGCTGCTGGGCGACGAGGTGTTCTTCGACCTGGTGCACAAGTGGACCACCACCAACCGCCACAGTGTGGTCGATGCAGTGGACTTCCGCGCACTGGCCAACCGTGTATGCCGCGAGCGTGGCATCACCACCTCGCACCTGGATGTCATCTTTGACTCCTGGCTGTCACGCAGCTCCTTGCCGGACTTCCCCACTGATCCGACGCGCTCCCCTGCTGACCAGGGCATCGACGATAATGGTGCTCCAATCGTGGATGAGGAACTGGCCGCTCAGTTTGAAAAGCTCGGCTACTCGAAGGCCAAGGACTAGAGAGCTAGAGGCACGTCAATGTCCGGTTTCAAATGGTTGTCGCTGGCCACGATTGTCGCGGCGATAGGCAGCTTCGCGGTGCTGATTATCTCGGCCCGCGCACTTCCCAATGCGGTAAACCTGCAGTTCGTGGCGTTCTGGGGGCTTTTCTTCGCGCTCACGGGTGTTCTCGGCGGGCTGATGCAGGAGACCACGCGCGCAATCGGTGCTGCGGAATCGCGGGAGCGGGATCGAGAGCAGGGGCAGAGCCAGGAGCAGGAAGCCTCGGAAGCGGGTCAAACTCTCGGTGCTCGTCCCATCACAGTGTCCCTGGGCGTCGCCGCAGTTACTTTCGTCACCATGGCAGTGACGGGTCCGCTGTGGGCCCCACTGGTCGTGCAGGATGGCGCCGGCACTGCAATTCTGCTCATGGCTTTTGGTCTGGCGCTGTACTCTATGCAGGCAACCACCTCGGGTCTGCTCAGCGGCCGCCAACTGTGGGGCCCCTACGCCGCGCTAATCATGATTGACATTCTCGTGCGCGTGGCTCTGGCACTCATCGCCTGGTACTTCGGCTGGGGCCTGCTGGCCTGGCTGATTATCACGGTGTTCGGCACTGTCAGTTGGCTTATTCTCGCGCTGTTTTCCCCGGCAACCCGCTCGGTCATGTTCGCGCGTGCCGACGTCCCGGTGCGCCGCTTCATCACTCTCATGGTCACGGCCATGGGCGCATCCGGCGCATCTGCTGTGCTGGTCACAGGTTTTCCGACAATCGTCAAGATTGCCGGCGAAGCGGTCACCACTGGCGCCGGGATAGCCGAGTCACTTACCCCGCCGCATGCCAACAACTTCACCGCAGCAGTGACCATTGCGGGAATCGCCTACGCCGTAACGCTGACC
Organism: Corynebacterium sp. HMSC055G02; assembly: GCF_001809065.1. Lineage (NCBI taxonomy): Bacteria > Bacillati > Actinomycetota > Actinomycetes > Mycobacteriales > Corynebacteriaceae > Corynebacterium > Corynebacterium sp. HMSC055G02. The sequence continues at coordinate 38,681 of NZ_KV795650.1, forward strand.
CGCGCTCCGCTGCTCATGCCCTTGGAGAAGTTCCAAAACGCCATCATTGTGAGCTTTGTCCGGCATCGCTCCGAGGGCGTGCTGGCAGCGCTGGCCAAGCCGTTGGGGGCGCTGGCTGCTTTCGGCACCTTCGGGGCGGGCCTGGCATGGCTCATCGGCCCGTGGATCATGACTCTCATCCTGGACGATAGCTATCACGTGTCCGGGCCGGTGCTCGCGGCGCTGACGCTCGGTGCGACGTTGACCGCCATGTTGATGATTACCGGCTCGGTCACCTTGGCAGTGGAGAAGCACCATATGTATCTGATTGGTTGGTTGGCTGCGACCACGATCGCCGTTGCCATTCTTTTCCTCCCTGGGCACCTGTCGGTACGCACGGTCGCGGCTATCGCCGTAGGCTCTGCAGTAGGTGTTGCCATTCACCTGCTTGCGCTGCGCACACTTTCCCCACGTGCTGCCAGGTCAGCCGTATCGGAGGCTTTTGCGGTGGAATAACACCACCCGCATCCGATGCCGTCCCAAAAAGCACCGTCCATATCTCCCTGCAACTCCCAAGGTTCGAGACTCACATGTCCACCATCACTAACCTCACGGTTCTCATGACCGTCTACCACCGCGTCGTCCCCGACCAGCTCGATACTGCGCTGCAGTCGCTGTGGAACCAGACGCGTCCGGCCGCGCACGTCATTGTGGTCATCGATGGCCCGATTGGGCAGGAACTCGACCGGGTCGTCGTCAAGCATGAACAGGCGCATTCGGAGATGACAGTGCTGCGGTGTGCGGAAAATGGTGGCTCGGGAGTGGCTTCGCAGGCGGGTCTTCGGCTGGTGGAAACACCATGGGTGGCGCGGCTGGATGCGGACGATATTGCGCGTGCGGACCGATTTGAAAAGCAGTGGGACGCGCTGACCGCTGACCCGGAGTTGGATGTATTGGGCAGTGCAATGGCGGAGTTCGAGGGCACGCCGAACAATGTGGTGCGCGTGCGGACTCTGCCGCAGACGCACGCCGAGATTGCGCGTTATATCAAGATCAATTCGCCTGTAAATAACCCCTCCTCGATGCTGCGCACGGCGAAGGTGCGTGAGGTCGGCGGATATCGCGACATCCGTCTGATGGAGGACTATGACCTCTGGGTGCGCCTCATGGCCGCCGGCGCGAAGTTTAAGAATCTGCCCGAGCCGCTGGTGTACTTCCGCGCCGACGGCATGTTCGAGCGACGAACCTCGCGCGGCATCATCCGCGGTGAACGCCAGCTCCAGCGCACGCTGGTAGCTGAGGGACTGATTTCCCGGCCGCGGGCGGTATTTAACTTGGCGGTGCGGACACTTTTCCGACTTTTGCCAACTCAGCTCATGTCACGCGCATATCGACGATTGTTTGTGCGGTAGGCTTCGGAGCGATGACTGACAACATGGATTTCTCGGACACCTGGCTGATTGTGCCGTGCTACAACGAGGGCCAGGTTATTCGTGAGGTTCTCGAGCACGCTCGCGAGACCTTCCCCAACATTGTCGCGGTCAACGACGGCTCTTCGGATAACTCCAGCCTGGAGATCCACAGGGCCGGCGCTCACCTGGTCAACCACCCTGTCAATTTGGGTCAAGGTGCCGCTATCCAGACCGGCGTGGAATACGCTCGCGCGCAGGCTGGATCGAAGTACTTTGTCACCTTCGACGCCGATGGCCAGCACCAGGTCAAGGACGTCGTCGCTATGGTGCAGCGACTGCGCACCGAACCAATCGACATCATTGTGGGAACCCGTTTCGGCCGCCCTCGCGCCGAGGATGACCAGGTGCCGCTGATTAAGCGAATTGTCCTCAAGACGGTGGTCATGTTGTCACCACGCACGCGCCGGCTCGGGCTTACCGACGCCCACAACGGCCTACGCGCCTTCAACCGCACGGTGGCAGAGCAACTGAACCTGCGCATGAACGGCATGAGCCATGCCTCCGAATTTGTCGAGGTCATGGACAGCAGAGGTTGGCGTACCGCTGAGCAGCCGGTGGATATCCTCTACACGGAATACTCCATGTCCAAAGGGCAATCCTTGTTCAACGGTGTCAATATCCTTGCCGACTCCCTGATTTCGAAGAGGCTGCCATGACCGCATCCATCGTTCAAATTATTTTGCTGCTGGCGATGGTGGGCCTGGTGGCTTACTTCGTCGCTAACCGTCGTAAAGCGCGCGCCAAGGCGGGCGTGAAACTGGGATTCGTCGTTTTCGTCATCGCGTGCCTGTGGGCAATCGTGCGTCCCGACGATCTGACCGTGGTGGCCAACTGGATTGGTGTGACCCGGGGCACCGATTTGCTGCTCTACGTACTGGTGTTGGCGTTCGTGTTTACCACGGTGTCGTCCTACATTCGCTTCCGCGAACAGGAGCTACGCTACGCGCGACTGGCTCGTGCAGTGGCTTTGAAGACCGCTGTGCGTCCGGAAGAAGAAATTGTGATTTCGGGCAGCCAGAACAACAGGCAAAAGGACAGCGCGACGAAGGTCGAGAACAACGCTCCGTCCGACTAATCGGCACGCTAAGCGCATGTGAATCTGAGGCTGTGGTTCCATAGAAGCCATGAGCGAAGAAAATAAGGACAACGCCGCCGCTGACAACAGCAGCGATTCGCAGCAGCCCTCGGCAGACGCAGCGCCGCAGGGGACACAGCAGGAACCCCAGCAGGCTTCTCAGCCGGTACCCACTGAACAGGACTTGGAGTCCTGGTCTGCCGACAGTGATGGAAAAACCAAGTCGTGGTACTCGATTCCGAACGCCGCATGGGCGCTAGCTGTCGTCGCATTGATCGTTGTCGGCGCAGCGGGCTTCTTCGCTGGCTCGCGTTCGGCTAGCTTCAACGGCGTGAGCACCGTCAACATGGCGGGCGTTGCACCAGGCAAGGGGGAAATTGCGCCTGTACCTGGCCCGAATGGCTCTTTCGACGCCAGCATCTACGGCCCAAAGGCGGGAGCGCAGCTGAAGTCCCCGGAGGATATGGACAATGTCCACCGCCGCAATGAAAATGATCCTTTTGCTCTCGGTGCAGTGGATGCGCCGGTCGTAATCTCAATCTACTCGGACTTCGAATGCCCGTTCTGCGCGAAGTTCGCAAACGAAACCGAGTCTGCCCTCGTGGAAAAGTACGTCAATGAGGGACTGGTCCGCCTGGAGTGGAACGATATGGCCATCAATGGTGAGAAGGCCATCAAGGACGCTGAGGCCGGCCGTGCCGCGGCAGCTCAGGGCAAGTTCTGGGAATTCTCCCGTGCGCTGTTTAAGAAGGCCGGGGAAAAGGGCCAGGGCCACCCGGAGTTCACTGAAAAGGACCTGATTGCCGTCGCTCGCGAGGCCGGTGTGCCGGACATGAAGCGTTTTGAAAAGGAGCTTAAGGACGGCAAGTGGACCGAGGCGGTCGAGAATGCCACCCAGTTCGGTTCCATGCTGGGCATTTCCGGTACTCCGGGCTTCCTCGTTGGTACGCAGTTCGTCTCGGGCGCACAGCCTCTTGACGTGTTCGAGGACAATATCGAGCTGGCTCTCATCCACGCTAAGCGCATGGAAGAAGCTGGCAAGTAAGCTGCGCTGACTTGCTGCTAACTTATGCGGGCGAGTGCATGAAGCCGCCCGCTTAAGCTGCGCTAGCCCTGATTCCGGAAGTACTCCACAGTACGGGCAACGCCCTCCTGAATACTCATAGCCGGCTCCCAGCCGAGTACCTCACGCGCCCGCGTAGGGTCCAACGCCGACCGCGCCACATCACCAGTGCGCGGCGGTGCAAACTCCGGATTATCCTCGGCATCCGCAGCCTGTGCCACCAGCGAGTGCAGCTGCCGATCCGAGGTTTCGACACCGGTGCCAATATTGAAGCGCATTCCGCCACCGACCTCGCCGGATGCGCGGTAGAAAGCATCCACCACATCGTCGACATACACATAGTCGCGGGTATTTCCGCCGTCGCCGAACACCTTGGTCGACTCTCCCGCCAGCAGACGCTGGGCGAAAATAGCCACCACACCGGCCTCGCCGTGCGGATCCTGCCGCGGGCCGTACACATTCGCCGGCGCGATGTGCGAGCATTCGAGCCCATAAAGATTGCGGAACATATTCAAGTACAGTTCGCCCGTCGCCTTTGAGGCGGCATAGGGGCTCATCGGATTAACCGGCACGTTCTCCGACACCGGAAGCTCCTCCGGCGTGCCGTAGATGGAACCGCCCGAAGATGTAAACACAACCTTGCGGACACCGTGCTTTCGGGCCGCATCGGCAAGTTTGATTGTGCCAATGATGTTCAGCGTCGCATCCCGCACCGGGTCGGCCACGGAAATCCGCACATCAATCTGCGCTGCGAGGTGGAAAATAACCTCCGGACGGTTTTGCTCGAGTAGCTCGTCCCAGTCCACCTCCAGCACATCGGCGGTTATGAACTCAAAGTCGTCGTTAAGCGATGCCTGCTGGAGGTTTTCCAGCTTTCCGTGGGAGAGATCGTCCAGCGCCGTGACTGCGTACCCTTCAGCCAGCAGCCGGTCAACCAGCGTCGAACCGATAAATCCCGCACCACCCGTCACCAGCGCACGCGGTTTCGCGCTTGCCGACGATTCTGTGATCGCGGTGGCCGGTGATTCGTTCTTGTGCTTCTCCATAGGAAGAACTATAGGCGCTTAGTAAGGAAAGCCGCTTATACGTGTGCCAACCTCACATTGACGGGGTTGATTAGTCTTCCAGGGAATGCGAGATTACTCAGCGCGCTGTGGCAGGTTGACGGTGGAATTGAAGAAAATAACCAAGCCCATCAGGATGGCGATGACCATACCGCCACCGAGCATGAACGGGTAGGTCATCCAGGAGATGGACTCGGAGAGCTTGGTCAGAATTGCTGGGAATGCGAAGCCGATGTAAGTCAGGCAGTAGAAGATACCGGTCAGCCCAGCCATGTCGCGCGGGCCGGCGATGCGCTGTACCTCGTTGAGGCCGGTAAACATGGCCAGGCCGTAGCCCGTGCCCAGCACCAGCGCTGCAATAAACGCCGTCACTGCGGTGGGGTTGGTGGACATCCATGCGGCCATTCCCATGCCGATAACCACAATGCCCATTGCGATCAGCGAGCCGCGGGCGTTGTGCTCGGTTACAAAGCGTGGACCAATCTGCTGAATGCCAAAACCACAGAGCAGCGCAAACAGTGTGACCATCGCGGAGTAGAACACTGGCTGGGAGACGTGGTCCTGAAGCAGCGAAGGAATGATTGCGTAGGCAACACCGGCTGCACCGAAGACCCACGGCGCTCCCATCGCGGCGACGAGCAGGAAGCGACGGTTAGTTACCGAAGGGGTGTGTAGGGACTCCCAGACGCTTTCGTGCGGAGCGTTGCTGCCGCCCAGGTGCGGCGACTGGCGGGTCTCCGGCACAGCCACAAGACCGAAGATTGTCGGGATGGAAATCAGGATGTGGATGATATAAGCCAACTGCCCCGGCAGCGGTGCGAACTGCGCCAACGTGCCGGCAATACCCGCACCCAGGCCAAATCCCAAGGTCAACGCCATGGACTGACGCTTCGCGCCCGAGGTGGAAGTGGCCTTGGGGTCAAAGCGTGGATCGGAAAGCTCCTTTACCCACGAGCCGCCCACGGCCATGACAATGCCGACTGCCAAGCCCGAGATAAAACGACCAGCGAGGATGAGCGGGGCGATGGTCTCGCCCAGCGCGATGAGAGTCGAGCCCAGAATCGAGAGCACCGGCGCGGCGAGCATCACCGGCTTACGGCCGATACGGTCCGAGATTGGGCCAGAAATCAGCAGTGCCGGCGCGATGCCGAGAGCGTAGACCAGCAATAGAAGGTCAATGAACACCGGCGCCAGGTCAGCGTTTTCGCGGTACATCACCATCAGCGGTGTGAATTCATTGCCACCCCACGCGACGGCGAAAACTGCAATTGCGGCGAGCAGCCACAACGGCGTGCCTTTATTGGATTTGGCCCTGCCGTGAGGTACCTCATTTTCATTGCCGTTAGTTCCTGCGTGAGAAGACATGTCGTTTACTTTACGACGGTCCCCAGCGCCTTACGCACAATGGTGCAGATTTTAAGCCACCGGAGCTAACCACAAGAGGTGTGCCGAGATAGTTGAGCAGGCGGGGCGGGGCAACTGAGTCGGTTAGTGCTGTGGCGACTAGTGGAGTGGTGGCTAATGCGGTGGCGTGCCCAGTTTGGTCACCTCGGGTTGGTCTCGGCACAAATGCCCCTGAAACCTGGGGCTCACACCCCCGTCTCGGGGTGGCATGTTGCCGACCTTGCATCCCTGCCCCATCCGGGGGCAATGACCTTTTCGACACTACATCGTTATTGTTCCGTTACTTCTTTCGTATCTTGCGCCACTTTCGCCGCACTATTCACACAACTTCTGATTATATAATTACAAATTAGTTCAATGTGGGGGTAGCCGAACAGCCATAAAACGCAGATTTCCCCTATTTAAGACAGTCTCACGCACAAACGGCCATCAGCTCGCGCACATCAGGCCGGAAACGGCCCATCGTTAAGCAGCATCCATTCCACACCCTTTACATACCCCCGATTCCACCTTTTTCAGACATCTAGAAAATGAATTCGGTCACAAACAAAGGAAATCTACCGCCATTCACCAACCCCCATTACCCCCGTTGCCCACTTTTTGTCGTCGCTCGCTGAAGTTCAAACGCTGGTCGCTACCGGTCTGGCTGTGTAAGAATTCGACACCGTCAAACAATCTGTCCATTCCCCAAACGCTGGCTGAGAAAAACCTGGGGCGATTTCTGCACGACCGCTGAAATCACCAAGGTCCTCGATGGCCGTGCGGACGGGTATGTAAAGAAAGTCTTGTTGTTTTATGACTACTTCGATCATCGCGAATGATCCCAAGCAGCGCCGCAAGGTGCTCACGGGAACTCTCGTGGGTACGACCATCGAGTTTTATGACTTCCTGATTTACGCTCAGGCCGCAGCTATCGTGCTCGCTCCGCACTTCATCGAGCCGGCTGCGAAGTCGAACCCACAGGTCGCTCAGGTGCTCGCCTGGGCAACCCTGGGTATTTCCTTCCTCTTCCGCCCGCTTGGCGCTATCGTCGCCGGCCATATCGGTGACCGCTACGGCCGCAAGATGATTCTGGTCTTCACCCTCATCGGCATGGGTGCAGCTACTTTCTGTATCGGTCTGCTGCCGACTTATGAGTCAATCGGCATCGCTGCACCTATCCTGCTGGTTCTGCTCCGTATCTTCCAGGGCCTTTCCGCGGGTGGCGAATGGGGCGGTGCGGCCCTGATGTCCGTGGAGTACGCACCGAAGGAAAAGCGCGGTATCTACGGCGCATTCCCGCAGGCCGGTGTTCCGCTGGGGCTGACCCTGGCTACCGGCACCATGCTGATTGTTATGGCTATCATCGGCGAGGAAGCCTACATGGACTGGGGTTGGCGTGTGCCATTCCTGCTGTCCTTCATCCTGGTTCTGATTGGTTACATGATTCGTCGCACCGTCGATGAGTCCCCGGTCTTCCAGGCTATGCAGGCTGAGTCTGCTGAGCGCTCCGCTCCGCTGCCGGAGCTCTTCCGCAACCACTGGGGCAAGGTTATCCAGGGCGCCCTGATCTTCGCTGCTCAGCAGGCCACCGGTTACCTCGTGATCGCATTCTTCGGCGCTTACGCACAGAAGACACTGGGCTACCCCGCAACCGTCGCTTGGACAGGCACTCTCGTCGCCGGTATCTGCTGGACCATCTTCATGTTCATGGCCGGCGCTTGGTCCGACCGTATCGGCCGCGCAAAGACCTTCATCATCGGCTACGTCCTAATCATGATTTGGGAAGCCGTCATGTGGAGCCTCCTGGATAAGGGCCCGTTCCTCTACGTCATGACCGTCGCAGTCCTCACTCTGCCGCTGGCACTGACCTTCGGCCCGCAGCCGGCCATGTACTCCGAGATGTTCCCGGCTGAGGTTCGCTACTCCGGCGCTTCCATCGCTTACGCCATCGGCGCTGTCCTGGGTGGTGCATTCGCACCGATGATTGCCCAGATGATCATGGACGCCACCGGTAACCCGTTCTACATCTCCATCTACCTGATGGCCATGGCTATCCCGGCACTGATTGCCCTGTTCCTGCTGCCGAAGGGTCTTGAAGACCGAGACCTCATCGAGCACCCGGAAACTAACCTCGACGAAGTTAAGTCGCGCGTCTAGTTCCCACAGCTAGGGGGTCTGCCCCACCGAGGGTCTGATTACGCGAGCCGTCGTCAAGCACTGCACAACGCAGTATTTGCTTGACGACGGCTTTTGCGTTTCCGCCTTCGTTCTATCCCGGTAGCTTGTTTCCGACCCGTGGCCCCGATTTCCTCATGAGTTTCTCAGTCGAAAGCGGCTGACAAGCCCCAGATATCCCATTAACGTTGGGTTATGGCACAGACTTCTTCCAGCTCCACGCGAATCCCCCGCCGTCGCTCGACCGATGGTCCGAAGACGCTCCCCTCCCGTCCTGAACCGGAAGTGGCAGGTGCACTGCAAAAGGCCCTGGACGGCTATTTCCCCGAGGCGCGCGCTGATGTCCGCGTCCTTCTAGAAGACCCCTCCCTGCGGCCCACCTCTGGGCTGACCGTGGAGGAGGCCAGGCAGCACACCACCGAGTCACTGTCCAAGGTGCTTAAGACCGGCATGCCCTATGGGGCTTTCCGCACTGACCAGGGCGGCACAGGAGATACCGGTGGCACTCTCACCGGGATTGAAATGCTTGGCCACACCGACTTGTCGTTGATGGTGAAGTCCGGAGTGCAGTGGGGCCTTTTCGGCGGCGCTGTCAGCAACTTGGGAACTGAGCGTCACGGCGAGTTGGTGCGTGACCTCATTGAGCTGCGGGCTCTCGGCTGCTTTGCGATGACCGAGCGCGGCCACGGCTCGGACGTCCAATCACTCGAGACCACGGCGCACTACGACCCCGAGACGGAAGAATTCATCCTCAATTCCCCTACGGCTTCCTCTGAGAAGTGGTTTTTGGGCAATGCCGCGCGCGATGGGCGCTGGGCTGCGGTCTTTTGCCAGCTCTACACACCAGGGCAGGAAGAATCCCATGGTGTGCACTGCATTGTCGCTCGAATCCGCAATGATGATGGTTCGCCTGTCGACGGAGTTGCTATCGGCGACCACGGCACCAAGGGCGGCCTCTTGGGCGTGGACAACGGCACTCTCATGTTCGATCACTACCGCGTGCCGCGGGAGAACCTGCTTAACCGTTTTGCAGATGTCTCGGCCACTGGCGAGTACAGCAGCGATATTGACAGCCCCAATGCACGGTTTTTCACAATGCTCGGTGCCCTCGTGCGCGGCCGCGTGACAGTCGGTGCGGCCGCTGGTGCGGCAACCCGCACCGCATTGACCATCGGCACCAAGTACGCACACTTGCGGCGCCAATTTGCTCCCGACGATTCGCTGCCGGAAAAGAAGCTCATTGAGCACCGCCAACACCGAATCCGACTACTCCCCCGCATTGCGCGTTCGTACGGTCTGCAATTTGCCACCAACCTGCTAATCAAGCGGATTCACGACCTCGAAGCGGAGGGGCTGGACCGTGCGAATCTCACCCCGGAGCAGGCTCGCGATTTGCGTGAAGTGGAGGCGCATGCCGCCGCATTGAAGGTCGCCAACACCGCACATGCCACCGACGCCATCCAGGAGATGCGTGAGGCCACCGGTGGAGCCGGCTACATGGCAGAGAACCTGTTGACCATTCTCAAAGAAGACTCTGACGTATTCACCACTTTTGAGGGCGACAACGTGGTGATGTTGCAGCTGGTCACCAAGGAACTCTTGGGCGGTTTTGCCCGGGAGGTGCAGAGTTTTTCCAACCTGGAGATGGTGCGCTTCGGCCTCGACAATTTCAGTGGCATATTGCGCCGTCGCACCGGTGCAGATGCCGTCGTCCAGAACCTCTTGGATGCGCTGACTGACGCTGATGAGTCCTCGCTCTTTGACCCCGCCAGCCAGATGCAGCTACTTATCGAGCGCGAGAACCGACTTCTCAAGTCCCTTGCTCGCAGGCTGCGCCCGGCGCGGAAACTGCCTGTTGAAAAGGCCGCGAGGCTGGTGGACAAGGTCCAGGACCACATGATTTCCTGCGCGTGGGCGCATATCGATCGCATGATCCTGGAAGCGTTCTTCGAAGCCGAATCCACGATCACAGACGAGCGCTCTCAAGAAGTGCTCGAGCAGGTTCGTGATGTGTTCTTCTTGTCGGTTGTCTGCGATAACGCCGGCTGGTTCTTGGAGCAGTCACTGCTCACCGGTACTCGCACCAAGGGCGCGCGAGCGGGCTTGGCCGATCTGGTTGATTCCCTTGGTCCCTGGTCTGAGGTACTTGTCGATGCCTTTGGTGTCCCCAGCACCATGCTGGATATCCCCATGATGGAGCCTTACGAAGCGATGACGCCGAAGGCTAAGGCCAACCCGGCTATTTAGCGGGTTGGCCGGTTGGCTACTGCGCCAAGAAACCTTCCAACCCAGCCACAGTGGCCTCTGCCAAGCGCTGACGGCCTTCGCTGGAAGTCAAGAGGGCAATGTCGCTGCTATCGCGCATGTTGCCGTATTCGACCAGTGCCTTTGGCTTCGTCGATAGGTTGAGTCCAGTGAGATCCGCGCGTGGATTCAGCCCCTCGCTGCCGAGATAGTTGGATGGAGCAAAACCGGCTGACACGAAAGCATCGCGCAGGGCGGTTGCCAGCGCGGTAGAGCCCTGCTCGTCATTATTGGCGAGTGGCTGAGAAATCGCCGACACATGGAATCCGCGGTTGCCCTCTCCAGCGCCGTCAGCGTGGAGACTCACCACGGCATCGGCGTTGGAGGCATTTTCCTTCTCTGCACGGGCATCGATGCAATCTGCACGACCTGCGTCATCCTCGCGGCTGAGTAGCACCTGAGCACCGCGCTGTTCGAGCAGCTGCTTGATTTCCTGCGCCATCAGCCAATTGAACTCGTGCTCCGGGAAGCCGTCGTTGGAAGCGGTGCCGGAGGTATTACACGGCTTTTGGCCACCACGACCGTCAGTGACCATCAGGTCAGCAGGTGGTGGGGTGCCGGCGTGCCCAGGGTCGAGGTAGATGACCTTGCCGGCTACAGCGCTGGAGCCGTCGGCACGCGAAGTAGCGCGATTAGCTTGCTGTTGTGGCGCGTCGCCCGGAGCGACTGCGTCGGGGTTAGCCGAATCAGGCATTGCAAACTCCTCATTCGGCGGAGTGGGGTTCGGCATCTGCATGGCCTCTTCTTCAGCTGCCAAGGACGTTTGAGTTTCCGCCGAGGCAGCTTGCTGAGCGCTTCCTGCTCTGGAAGCCTCCGTGTCGATGGTGCAGGCCACAAGACCGGCAGGCATGATTGCCGCGGCCGCCAAAACCGCAGCTAGTCGTCCCGCTGATGGTCGCACTACTAATCGCTGGTGTCCGGGCTGTCGCATCGTGCGTTCTCCTAGTATCTGCGTACCTGCCATGTGCTGAGTAACAGTAGCAAACACTCGATTGAGAGTCCCCGGCTCCGAGATTTCCGCCCCCATTCGTTTCGGGGAATCACCGCACGTCGGCTTGCCGCCGGATTCGCTCTCCTCATGTTTGACCGATCCAAAAAATAAAAAACGGGACCCTTTTCCAAGGATCCCGTTTCAAACCGAGCCGCCTGCGAGAATCGAACTCGCGACCTTCTCATTACGAGTGAGACGCTCTACCGACTGAGCTAAGGCGGCACGCACATTGCGCCGAGCTTTCAAGCAAGCAGAAATAACCCTGCACAAAATGTACAAGCGGTAATACTACTGCACTGCCCCCATCGCTACCAAAATGGGGCCTGCAGTCCGCTGAATTAGGTGCTTTTCGCGGCTTACCTGCGACCAACCTGCCCTGCGATCTGCAATTTAGCCATCAATTCATCCATCAGGACCGTCAACTTCACCGCGGTCACCAGCATGCCGCGCACCTCGGTGACAGCATCGATGGAGGCCAATATCGCCTCCGGCGGAAGACGTCGGGCTAGCTCTGCGGCTGTCCGACGACGGTCCGGATTAATGAGATAGACGGAGCCATCCCCAAACTCGGAATCAGCGCCGGAATCTGAAACAGAAGCGTCAAAAGCAGACCCAGCACATTCCGCCCCAAACGCCAGCACCAGGGCATCACGGTAAAGCCCCATAATGTCAGTCAACGACAGGTCAATCAGGTCCGACTCCGCACGCCTGCGCCGCCGCTTCTGATTATCCTCTAACTCCTTAATCACACCCTTAGAGCCACGCAGTGCCGCCTGCGCTCCCTTACCGGACGCCCCAACACCCAGCGAACGCTCAAGGTTCTCCAGCTCCTCAGCCTCTAGTGGCTCCATCCGCCGCTTGACCTCGCCTGCTACTTCGTTGGCCAGCTCACGCGCCGCCACGTACGACTTCGCCGGATCGAACACGGCCTCCACGAAATCCAGGGCCTTACCCCGCCAAGCACGCGAGCCCTCATCGGAGACAAAGCCACGCGCACGCCCAATGTGACCGTTGGACACCGTCGCGGCCCAGACCGCTTGCTCGTCGGTAAGCTCTGGCCGCTCGGCGCGCAGGAGGTTTGTGACGTCGTCGATATGCGGCGTCGGCACATAGACATGACGGCAGCGCGAACGGAGCGTAACGGAGAAATCCTCCGCGTTCGTCGTTGGTGCGCACATGATGATGACGGTGCGCAACGGCGGCTCTTCCACCACCTTGAGCAGCGCATTTGAGGCGGATTCGTTGAGACGGTCGGCGTCTTCGATGATTAGCACGCGGCAATCCGCCGTCGTGGGCATCTTGTAAGCCCAGGGCCGCAGCTCGTCCCTCACCGTCGCCACCGAGATAATGGTGCCCTCCGGGCGCACGATTTTGATGTCGCCATGCGTTCCCGCCAGCGCCGTCCGGCAGCCCTCGCACTCGCCGCATCCGGGGTTGTCATGCCTCGTACACAGCAGTGCCGCCGCAAACGCCGTCGCCGTCACCGACCGCCCCGACCCCGCAGGTCCCGTGAACAGCCAGGCGTGCGTCATGTCCGAGTCGCGTGGCGCATCGCTTAACGACGACCCCGCGTCCCCACCTTCCGGCGAAACCTCCGCCCCATCGCCTGCCAGCGGTTGACCATTGGCAAAGCGATAATGCGCAGCGCGCACAGCAGCCTGCAGCCGCTGGCGTACCCCACCCGTTTCGGGCATACGAGAAAACACGCTGCGCTTTGTCATGGGCTCTGTCATGGCCACAACTCTAGCGCGCCCCACGAGACTCTTGTGAGGTAACTACTCCCTGCAATCCGGGGTTGCCACTAAGGTAGTAGTCATGCAACGGCTCTGGCGAAATCTGAAATGGCTAAGCGGGACAATGTGGCCTGCTTATGCCTCATTTATCTTCGTCTGCAACCTTGTCGGAGCCATGATTGTCGGCTTGTTCCTCGGCATGCTGTTGCCACTGAACCAAGAAACTCACTTGCCACGGTTGGCTAATAGTGTCATTTATGCCCTGGCTGGGTACCTGGTTCTGGCAATTATCGCAGGTATCGGCACTACCTGGATCCTGTTCAAACCGCTGGTGAAATGGCAGCGTCATCCGGATATGCACGATCCGCGGCGGGTACGATATCTGGTCATGCGCGTGCCCGTCTACCAGGCACTTTTGGGTACCGTCATCTGGTCTTTGGGCGTGATTGTCTTCAGTGGAGTTGCGTTCGCCTATGACAGCAAGATTGGCATGATGGTGCTGCTCACCTCGGTGCTCGGTGGCGCCATGGTGGCACTGTTGACCTATCTAATTGCGGAGCGCATGGTGCGTCCGGTTGCCGTGGAGGCGCTGGCGCGTCGGGCTCCGGATTCCTCGCTGGAGCCACCGATTGGTCACCGCCTGCGCCAGACATGGGTGTTGACCAGCGGTGTTCCAGTGGTGGCAATCCTGCTTGTGCTGCTCGGTCAGCGCCGTGGCATGTTTACAGATGATGCGGCGGATCTCCTGCCTACGATTACCGCGTTGGCAGTTTTGGCACTCATCACGGGCTATTTCGGCACGATGCTGGCCAGCATGTCCATCGTCGACCCGATTCGGGATCTCACGGGCGCAATTAACAAGGTCCGCCAGGGCCAGGTGGAAACGCGCGTGCCTATTTACGACGGCTCCGAGATGGGTGTCCTCCAAGCGGGCTTCAACGAAATGATGCGCGGCCTGCAGGAGCGTCAGCGGGTGCGTGACCTCTTCGGCCGCTATGTCGGGTCTGAGGTCGCTCGTAAGGCCCTGGAAGAAAAGCCGACTCTAGGCGGCGAGAATCGCCTCGTCGCAGTGCTATTCGTGGACGTGATTGGTTCAACCAACTTCGCGGAGAAGAACTCGCCAGAGGTCGTTGTCCGTGAACTCAACGCCTTCTTCGACCACGTTGTTGACTGCGTACACCGCAATAAGGGCATTATCAACAAGTTCCAGGGTGACGCGGCTCTGGCTGTCTTCGGCGCTCCCCTGCCCCTCGACGACACTGCTGGTCACGCTCTCACAGCCGCCCGTGAACTGCGCGAGGAACTGCTCGACCTCCAGCTCACTGCCGGTATCGGCGTCTCCGCTGGCCACGTCGTTGCCGGCCACATCGGCGCCCGCGACCGCTTTGAGTACACGGTCATTGGTGACGCGGTTAACCAGGCTGCCCGTCTGACTGAGCTGGCTAAGGACACCCCGGGCCGCGTGCTCGCCACGGCTTCCACTATCCGCCTGGCCAACGAGGACGAGCAGGCTCGCTGGACCACCCTGAAGTCCGTGGAGTTGCGCGGTCGTACGCACATGACGCAGCTTGCGCGCCCGGTGCGCCCGACGCTTGCCGACGAGGCCTAGGGGGCAGCGGACTCGTCGGTCTCGCCAACCTGCGTACCCTCCCGCAAATCCTTTACGTTGGAGGAATGACTGACAGCCGCCCCAGTTCTAGCCCCAACCCCAGACCTCGCATGCTCGTCCCCGACGCTGCGCGCGGGTTCGCTCTCCTCGGCATCGCGATCGCGAACATTGCCACCGCCTGGCTGGTTGCAGATCCCGAACTGCCCGCAGCATTCTTCGGCGGCGTCATAAGCGACAGCATCGCCGACAAGGCCACCGTGCTGTTTACCGCAGTGACCGCGCATAACCGCGGGCTGCCGATGTTCGCAACGCTGCTCGGCTTCGGTGTGGGACTCATCGTCCGCAGTTTGGCCAGGAGGAACTTTCCACGGTCGCGGGCGCGGGTGGTCGTCGTAAAGCGTTATGCGTTCCTGGGGCTGTTCGGCGTTGCGCACATGCTGTTTCTGTTCTTTGGCGACATCATGTTTCTCTATGGCATCTGCGGCATCATCCTCGGGCTACTTATGGGCCTCAGCAACAAGGTGCTGACGATTCTCGCGTGGATTGCGCTGACGATCAACGCTGCACTGAGCCTGCTGTTTTTGGGATTCGCAATTGCGATGCCCGACGCCGAGTTCGTCGGCTCCGACATGAGCCAGTTCGTCAACGGCGGTGCGATTGAAACAAGTTACCTGGATATGCTCGCCGCGAATCTCGAGGCCCTGACAATGAGCATCACTACTCTGCCGCTACAGCTGTTCCTCTACCTGCCGGTGATGATGATTGGCTTCGTGTGGGCGCGCAAAGGCGTGCTTGACGACGTTGACGCGCACCGTCCCCTGCTTATTCGGTGGCTCGTGGTGGCCGTGATTGTCGCCTTCGGTGTCGGTATCCCTATGGGGTTGGCAGCGATTGGAGTTCTTCCAGCCGGACAGCACATGGCCTTCTTGGTAATTAATAACTTTGCCGGAGTGTTCGCCGGTCCTGGCATCCTAGCCGGGCTGGCGTTGGCGCTGCAGCCGCTCCAGCGACGCCTGAACGAGGGCGCCGCTGTACCAGGTTGGCTGGTGCCGATTGTGGCGCTCGGCAAGCGTTCGATGACCGGCTACCTGATGCAGTCGGTGATCTTCTTTGTGCTGGTGTACCCGTTTATGCTGGATATCCCGCGCGACATGGGCGCGTTCGTGCAAACGCTCATCGCTGTAGGCGTCTGGTTGGTGACACTGTTGGCCGCGTGGGCGATGGAGCGTCGCGGCATGCAGGGGCCGTTTGAGAAGGTGCATCGCCGGCTGTCGTACGGGCCGACGATGCGGGCGGAGGTGGCCGGGGTCGGTGGCCCCAAGCCAACTCCGCAGGAGGCGCCGGGCGCACCAGCTCCGCAGGGGGCGCCGGGCGCTTAAGTGCTCTGCACCCATTTCGCCCCTGCCGCGGCTAACGGTCAATGCGCTACTTGCCCTTACGCGTTGCCTTCACCACTCGCTTGGTGGTGCGCTTGACTGCCTTCCTGGTGGTCTTCTTCGCAGCCTTCTTCGTGGTCTTGCGAGTCGACTTCTTCGCAGCCTTCTTAGTGCCACCATCGGCGGCTTCCTTCGCGCGGCGCTCAGACAGCAGCTCGCAGGCGCGGGCATCGGTCAGAGTCTCAGGCGTATCCCCCTTGCGCAGCGAAGCATTGGTGACACCATCGGTGACGTACGGACCGAATCGGCCATCCTTCACCGACATCGGGCGACCGGAGACATCGTTGTCGCCCAGCTGCTTCAGCGGCGGCTTCGCAGCAGCGCGACCGCGGCGCTTCGGCTCAGCGTAGATACGACGCGCCTCGTCCAATGTCACGGTGAAAATCTGCTCTTCGTTAGCCAGTGAACGCGAGTCCGTGCCCTTCTTCAGGTACGGACCGTAACGGCCATTCTGAGCAGTAATAACCTCGTTATCGACCGGGTCGACACCGACCTCGCGCGGCAGGCTCATCAGCTTCAGAGCCTCTTCCAGCGTGACAGTCGACGGCTCCATGGAGGAAAACAGCGAGGCCGTCTTCGGCTTCAGAGTTTCCTCGATGATTTCCGCGGTGCGCTTTTCCTTCTGCTTGGCAGCGGTCTTGGTTTCCCAGTTCTTCTTTCGCTTGCCCTCGGCAGCGCGCTGAGCGTCCTCTTCGGCGCGCTCAGCTGCGATGATCTCCTCAGCCTTGGCTACGACACCTTCGCGCTCTTCATCGGTAACCAGCTCGGTGACGTAGGGGCCGTAGCGGCCATCACGAGCAACAATCATGCGACCATTGGCCGGGTTAATGCCCAGCTCACGGCCACCCTGCGGCATGGCCAGCAGCTTCTCGGCAGCGGCCAGATCCAGCTCGTCCGGAGTCATGGCCTCCGGGATGTTGGCGCGCTGCACCTCGTCGGCACCGTTTTCACCGGCCCCCGGGCGCGTACGCTCCAGGTACGGCCCATAGCGGCCAACGCGAACGATGATCGGGTTGCCCTCGGCATCGTCGAAAAGGTGGAGCGAATTGACCTTCCGAGCATCAATCGATTCCAAGTTCACATCGATGATGCTCTTCAGACCACCGTGGGTCGCAATAGCGTCGGCTCCCTTGTGGCGGTGATCCTTGTCATCGCCGAAGTAGAAACCGGTCAGCCAGGTCGTGCGATCCTTATTGCCCGCAGCAATGCCGTCGAGCTCATCCTCCAGCTCGGAGGTGAAGTCGTAGTTGACCAGATCGGAGAACGCTTCCTCCATCAGCCCCACCACGGCAAAGGCCACCCACGAGGGCACCAGAGCGTTGCCGCGAGGGTAGACGTAGCCGCGATCCTGAATGGTCTTGATAATCGACGCGTAGGTCGACGGACGCCCAATTCCCAAGTCCTCCATCTTCTTCACCAAGCTGGCCTCGGTGAAGCGCGCAGGCGGGTTGGTGGAGTGGCTGTCGGCACTGAAGTCCGTGGCCGTCAGGCCCTGGCCTTCAGTCAACTGTGGCAGACGCTTCTCAGCGTTGTCGGCGACCTTGCGGCCGTCGGAAAGCGCGGAGACCTCAACGTATGCCTTGAGGAAGCCCGGGAAGCGAATCGTGCGTCCAGTGGAGGCGAACTCGACGGCGTGCGTGTCGGTGGCGCCAGCGATGGTGACCTTCATGGACGTGCCGCGTGCGTCGGCCATCTGCGAGGCGACCGTGCGCTGCCAGATCAGTTCGTAGAGCTTGAACTCCTCGGCATCCAGCGATCCCGCCAGCTGCCCCGGCGTTGCGAACGTCTCTCCCGCCGGACGAATTGCCTCGTGCGCTTCCTGCGAGTTCTTCACCTTGCGCGAGTACTGGCGCGGCGCATCGGCGACATACTCCGAGCCGTAGAGCTCCAGCGCTTGCTTACGCGCGGCATCGATACCGGCCTTGGACAGCGTCGTGGAGTCGGTACGCATGTAGGTAATGTGACCGTTTTCGTACAAACGCTGCGCCACACGCATCGTGCGCTCAGAGGTGTAATGCAGCTTTCGACCCGCCTCCTGCTGCAGCGTGGAGGTCATAAATGGCGGGTACGGGCGGCGCGTGTACGGCTTCTCCTCCACCGACGCGACCTTGAGCTCAGAGCCCACGAGGTCCGCCGCCAGGGTTTCGGCGAGCTGCTTATCGACGACCCGGATGCCATCGGACTTCTTCAGCTGGCCACGGTCATCGAAGTCTCGGCCCTGCGCTACGCGCTGACCATCAACGCTGGTCAGGGTTGCGACGAATTCCTTCGGCTGGTTGGCGTCAGCAGAAGCCGAGCCGGTGTCCAAAGTTGCGGCGACATCCCAGTACTCGGCGGAGATAAACGCCATGCGTTCGCGCTCACGCTCGACGATGACGCGCGTTGCCACCGACTGCACACGGCCTGCCGACAGGCGCGGCATGACCTTCTTCCACAGCACCGGGGAGACCTCGTAGCCGTAGAGACGGTCGAGGATACGGCGACCCTCCTGGGCGTCAACCAAGTTCTGGTCCAGCTCACGGGTGTTGGCGGCGGCTTCCAGGATGGCCTGCTTGGTGATCTCATGGAACACCATGCGACGCACCGGCACCTTGGGTTTCAGAACCTCCAGCAAGTGCCAGGCAATAGCCTCGCCCTCACGGTCGGGGTCAGTTGCGAGATAGAGTTCGTCGACTTCCTTGAGCTTGGCCTTCAGGTCAGCGACTTTCTTCTTCTTATCAGCGCTGACGACATACAACGGAGCGAATCCGTTGTCGACATTCACACCCAGACGAGCCCAGGGCTCCTTCTTGTAACGAGCCGGAACATCGGCTGCGCCACGGGGCAAGTCGCGAATGTGGCCCACCGACGCCTCCACGATGTAATCATCGCCGAGATACGGCTGAATCTTGCGAGCTTTCGTCGCCGACTCGACAATTACTAGGCGCTTGAGGCCGTCTGAATTCGCCATAGAAGTTTTTCTATCCTGCAACGTTGAATGTTTTTGACTGTTTAGATTCTTGTTTTCGTTTAAATCTTGGGGTTCTTGGCCGGACTCTGGCTGGGCTTCAGCTGTGAGAAGCCCGCAATCGGTTCCAACCAGTTCCGATCAGTTCCAATCAGTTCCAACCGGTTCCGATCAGTTCAAATCAGTTCCCGGCCGCGTTCTCCCGGAAGATTATCTGGAAAGAATATGAAGAATATAAGGAATACCGTACACACAATCTAGTTTGTCGCGTGGAATCCTCAAGTATCGGGCGGATTTTGGGTGTGACTGAAGGGGCTGCTGTGGGGGATCCCCGGTGGCCGGCAGTTGCCGACCCGACGACTGCTGTGCGGCTAGCCATGATTATCCCAGTGGCTGTCAGTGGCTGGCCACGACAGGCCGCAGCGGGCGCAGCCGCCGCAGCGGCCGCATGATCGCGGGCTGCAAATGTGAAACTGTATGAGTTTATGACACTTTCAAGCCATTTTTCGGGCCATTTTTGTCATAAACGCAGTCAGTAACTCGGATTGACCCGCTGCCACCAGAAATGCAAAAATCCCACGCAGAAATCACTTTCCACGTGGGAGAATCAAGGCTCACCCCATGAACACAACATGGACCTTGAAAAGCCAAAAATTCCGCGCGCCAAACCAGACAATAGCCCAGTTCAACCCGGAAACGGTTGACTTACAGAGGCTTCACGTCCAGAGCCTGCGGACCCTTCTGGCCCTCACCAATCTCAAACTCGACTGCCTGGTTCTCTTCCAGCGTCTTGAAACCAGTGCCCTGGATCTCGGAGTAGTGAACGAACACGTCGTTGCCACCGTCAGCTGGGGCGATAAACCCGAAGCCCTTCTCCGAGTTGAACCACTTCACAGTACCCTGTGCCATTACAAAACTTCCCAACTTCAGGATTCGATAAAACAAGTATTCGCCACACATCCGTCCACACACGATGGGGTAAACACGGCCAGAACACCCTTTCGCCTCGTGCGAGTTTTTGCTGGGTGCCCGTTGGCGGGCGATACACTCAAAAAGTCTGCCACGTTTGGGGCGCGAACGCCGATTAGGAACAGCTTCTTGCCACCCCCGTAAACCCGTGTTCGGAGTCCGGAGAAACTGGGGTGTCGAATAGCGAGAATGTGGCTGGTAGGAAGCGTCGTCAAGCATATGAAGTGCGCGTTTACAGGAAAGGGTGGTGTCGGTGGAGTCGTTTGGGCGGGAGCTGCTGGGGCCGGTTATTCGTGCGCATCCGCGGGCGACGGTGACGCACATTGCGGATCTTCCTGCGCGTGCTGGCGTGACCGCGCCTTGGCCTGAGTGGGTGCCAAGTTGGCTAAGAGAAGTGCTGGTAGATCGCGGAATTGAGAACCTGTGGACTCATCAGGCGACAACCGCGAACCTCGCCCGCGAGGGCGTGCACTGCGTCGTCGCGACGGGCACGGCGTCGGGTAAATCGCTCGGCTACCTGCTGCCCGTGCTCACAGAACTGTCCGCCACCCCCGCGGCCACCGCGCTGTACCTCTCTCCGACCAAGGCGCTGGGCGCCGATCAGCTGGACACTGCACGCGCGATGGCACCGGCGTCGCTGAGTTCGCTGATTTCGCTTTACGACGGCGACACCCCGCAAGATGCCCGGCGCGCCATCCGCGACCATGCCCGTTGGGTGTTTACCAACCCCGATATGCTGCATGTTTCGGTCCTCGGCAACCATGTTCGGTGGACGCGGATGCTGCGCAACCTGCGTTATATCGTCGTCGACGAATGCCATGCCTATCGAGGCGTGTTCGGCGCCAACGTCTCTCAGATTCTGCGTCGCCTCCTGCGGCTATCCCGTGAGTACGGTGCCTCGCCGACCGTGATTTTTGCCTCTGCGACGACCAACGACCCCGCTGACCAGGCTCGTCGCCTCATCGGCGAGCCTGTCGAGGCCATCACCGAAGACGGCGCCCCGGTCGGCGAGCGGACTATCGCCCTGTGGGAACCCGGCCTGCTCCCCGACCTCCAAGGCGAGAACGGCGCCCCCGTGCGCCGCCCCGCCCCGACCGAGGCCGCGGATATCATGGCCGACCTGCTTGTCGAGGGCGCCCGCACCCTGACCTTCACCCGTTCGCGAAGCAGTGCTGAGAAGGTAGCGCTCGGCGTGCGCGAGCGCCTGGAGAAGCGTCGCCGCAGCGATATCGCTGAGCGCATCGAGTCTTACCGGGCCGGCTACCTGGCCGAAGAGCGCCGCGACATCGAGCGCATGCTCGATGACGGCACTCTGCTAGGTGTGGCCACCACCAATGCACTGGAGCTGGGCATTGACGTCGGCGGCCTCGACGCGGTGGTACAGGCCGGTTTCCCGGGCACGGTCGCTTCGTTCTGGCAGCAGGCCGGCCGCGCGGGCCGTCGTGGCCAGGGAGCGCTGGTGGTGTTGGTGGCTCGCGATGACCCCATGGACACGCACTTGGTCCACAACCCGTCCGCGCTGCTGGGCCGACCGGTGGAGAAGACCGTCTTCGATCCCCGCAACCCGCATGTGGTGTGGTCGCACCTCTACTGCGCGGCTGTGGAGAAACCCGTCACCACCAGCCAGCTTCAAGCGTGGGGAACCCTACCCGTAGCCGAGGACATGGTGACAGCAGGCTGGTTGCGCAAGCGCACCTGGGACGGACAAGAGCCCGTCTACTACCCGACCGACCGCGATGAGGGACCGCGCATTGCCACTGCCCACGATGCCGTGAACGTCCGTGGCGGCGATGGTCAGGAAGTAGCTATCGTCGACCAGACCGATGGTCGACTGCTTGGCACCATCGATCTTGGCCGTGCGATGCAGCAGGTCCACGACGGTGCCGTCTACTTGCACCGCGGTGAGTCCTACCTTGTCGACCAGCTGGACTTCGACAGCCTCGTCGCCCTAGTCCACCCCGAGCAGCCACGCTATTCCACCAGCTCGCGCATGGACACCACCATCCGCATCCTCGATGTTGACGATATGCGCCGCTACCAGGGCTTACAGGTCGCCTCGTGCCAGGTCGAGGTCTTTCACCAGGTCACCTCCTATCTTCGTCGCCTGGATACCGGCGAGATTCTCGACAGTGTTGAACTTGACTACCCTCCGCAACGTTTGGTCACGCGCGCCGTGGCCTACACAATGCCCGAGTCCACCCTGCGCTCGTGGGGTGTGGGCTCCGACATCGCGCCGGGGGCTCTTCACGCAGCCGAGCACGCGGCTATCGGCATGCTGCCACTGATTGCCACCTGCGACCGCTGGGACATCGGCGGTGTTTCCACGGTCATGCACGCCGATACCCAGCAGCCCACCGTTTTTGTGTACGACGGGCACCCTGGTGGTGCGGGGTTTGCCGACCGTGGCTACGAGGCCTTCGCTCAGTGGATTCGCGCGACCCGCGATGCCGTCGCCGCCTGCGAGTGCGAATCCGGCTGCCCATCGTGCATCCAGTCGCCCAAGTGCGGCAATGGCAACGATCCGTTGGACAAGGCCGGCGCAATCAAGGTGCTCAGTGGGGTGTCGCGCGCGCTTAACGGCGGCCAGTAGCAGCATCCTTCACCGCTACCGGCCCTGCTCTGGACGTGGCTTTTCTCTCCTTTCGTTGGACGCTGACCTGCACGTCCTCCCCATCAATCTCGCAGGCCACAAGGCGTGCGTGGTTAGCTTTTGCGATTGCCCCCGCAGCTTTGCAGGCGTCGTCGCTCTCTTGCGCAGCCACGGCACCTGCCACCGCGGCCAGATCCGCTGCTACCGCTGCTTGCCGAGCCTGCACCACCCTCACCCCGGCTGTAACTCCAACCAAAGTCAGAACGACGAAAGCGGCGATGAACAGTGCAGCTGCGACTGTGGTGGAACCTTCTTCTTCGCGGAGAAGGCGGGCTGTCACGTTTCTCATGACGATGCCGCTCTTTCCCGCAGTGCGACCGCGCGTGCTTCCAGCGAAAATGGCCCCGCTGAGCGCCGAATGGTCACGCGCACGGTACCGGAGGTTTCCGATATCGCGACCTGCCCATCCGCGTCTGCGCGAAGCTCGGCTACTGTCTCCGCATCGCCCCGCGCCTCAGCCCGTGCGATGGCTCCGGCTGCGTCGGTAAGCCCTAGGTACATTGCGATGGTGACCAGCCCTGACAGAGCCGTGACCATGACCGTGACCAGTGCCGCGAGACCGAAAGCGGTCTCTACCGTGGTTTGGCCTTCGTCGCCGACGCACAGGCGATGAAGCGTAGAGCGGATGCGGCTAGACATCGGTGTTGAGCGCCCTTTCGATGATGTCGGTGAGCGCCTGGGTGATATCGCCGCCGGTCACTACGGTGTAGAGCAGGGCCCCGAAAGCGGCGGCAGCGATCGTTCCGAGAGCATATTCCACAGTTGACATGCCGTTTTCCTCGGTTACCAGTGCGCGCAGGCGCTTGTGCAAATACGAGCGCAGCTGGGACTGCGCAGCGGTCAGCGGATTGGTTGAAGAGTTGGTTGGAAGGCTGGTTGGACGGTTGGAGTTTTGAGCGGTCATGAATCTTTCCCCCTATGTGGATGTCGAGTGACAGGTCAGTTGTGAGGTGTGGTGCGCATTGGCGCGCGCCGATCCGCGTTGATGCGTGTTGGATTGCAGCGCGGCAGGCGGCCCGCGCGCACAAACGAGATCGCAATCGAAAGCGCAACCAACTCTGCGTCTGGCGCGTGCCAGCGCGCGAGGCTGGGCGCAGAAGTGTCCACGCTTCATGACGGCATCAGTCCTGCAAACATTTCGTCGGCAAGCCCAGCGATGGTGGGCACCAAACCCAGCACCACAAACGCGGGTAGAAAGCACAACGCCAGCGGCCCGGCAATGAGGACACCAGCCTTTTCAGCGACGGCTTGCGCCGCATCGTGCGCTTGACTGCGGTACGTGGCAGCGGTGTCCTCCAAGGCCTGCGCCAGAACGGTGCCGGATTCGCTTGCGCGGCGCCCAGCCGTCGCCAGAGGCACGAGCGCGGGTGTGGCAGCAAGGCTGTCCCAAGCGGAGTGCGCGCCCACAGACAACCTGGCGGAACACTGTCGAAGTGGCTCGGCCAACTCCGGGTTTGCGCCATCGGCAGCTGCTGCCATGGCCTGCGACAACGGCATACCGGAGCTCAAACAAGCGCCAATGATGTCCAGGGCCGCTGCGGCATCGAGCAGCACAGCCGGGCTGAGGCGCTCCCCGCCAATGACAGTTCGCACACGTTCCCGCACCTGTGCGACAATCCGCGACACCCGACTGGTCACCTGCCTCCACACGCCTCCTCGCGTACGAGCATCCGACTCCGCTACCAATTCGGGCAGTCGGCTGCGGACGGGATTGAACGTCGGCAAGCAGAGGTAGACGGCGATGAGAAGTGCGGCAGCGATCATTGTCCGGCCTCCGCACGATCGATGATGGCGACGGCCCATTCAATGCCCGCGCACACCAGCCCGACACCAATGACCAGCACAATTCCTCCAATACCGCGACTGAGGAACTCGAAGGGGGACGCTCCGAAAGCTTGCCCCATAATCAGCCCGAAGACTGGGAGCGAAGCCAAAATGGCAATCGTCATACGTGGTCCCGCCAGCGCGGCCGACGTCTGTGAGCGATGTGCCTGACGAGCCTGCAGATCACCCCGCGCGCAGTCCAGTAACCCGGCCAAACTTAGACCATGTTGCTGCGCCACCGTCCACATACGCCCAATCCGACGCAGTTGCTCCGAAGATTCTTTGGTCTCCCACGGGTCGGCGAAGTTCGCGCGGTGCGCCGCGTGCGCAAGATGATCGGCCAACACAGTCATGTCCTCTGCCCTGCGCAATTCCGCTGCTGCCGCGTTGAGCGCTCTTGAGGCCGCCGCACCTGCGCGCAACTGCGCGGTCAAGGTTTCCAGCGCTACCGCAGCGCTGTCCGCTTCCCGACGTTCACAGCGCCTCTCCCCCACAGCGCGCACTACGGCTCCTGCGGTGCGGCCCAGCAATAGCCCGGCTATGCCACCTGGAATCCCGGCGAGCCACAGCAACACAAGTGCCGGGCCTGCAACGATGAGAATCGATAGCCCTGCAGTTCGATTCGCACTGCCAGTGCTTGCTGGACTCGACCCCGTGGAACCAGCACCAAGCCCAACCATGCGCTGCAACCACTTCAGCCCGCCGGACACCTCGCGGGCACGGCCTGCCAGTGCTCGCGAGCGCACCGCCGCCGAGCTGTCCGGCCAGATAGCGACTGCCGCAGCCGCTCCCCCAATGAACATCGCCACGCTAAACCCTTCCCCCATAGCTGTTAATCTCCCCGTCTAATCCCCTGACTTTTCCTCTAGTCATTCCATCGGTTATTCCACCGGTTATTCCACCGGTTATTCCCCGCCAACCAGCAACTTCTGCAACGCTTCCCAACCCGGCCCAGGCCCATCCCGAGCAGTCCAGACCTCCACCACCTCCGGTGGGTTACCGCGCAGCAGCCCGATCTGTGCCAGCCGGCGAACATCAGCGCGTTCGACCACCAACACCACCTGCACCGCCGAGACCAACTGCGCATGCAGCCCGGCGCGACCAAGGCCACCGATCAACCCCAGGGCCTCAAAGCGCGCGACGACATCCCCAATCCGGTTGGCGTGAATTGTCCCCGCCCCACCGCGATGCCCCGTATTCAACGCTGCCAGCAGATCCACCACTTCGGCGCCTCGAATCTCACCGACAACAATGCGGTCGGGACGCATGCGCAGCGCCTGCTTCAGCAACTCCTGCTGCCCAATCGCACCGGCACCCTCCAGGTTGGCGGCCCTGGTCACCAGCTTCACCACATGCGGGTGCTGAGGTTGCAACTCCGGAGTGTCCTCGATACACACAATGCGCTGGTCAGGATTAACTTCTGAGAGCATCGCCGCCAATAGCGTGGTCTTTCCCGCACCCGTGCCACCGGCGACAATAAACGACAGCTGTCTCGCCACGATTCCCCGCAACACCGGCAGAATTTCCGGTGGAAATAGCCCGACATCGCATAGCTCCGCAAGTCCGCGACGAGCCGGACGCAACACCCGCAGGCTAATCTGAGTGCCGGTCGCCGACGGTGGTGAAAGCACCGCATGAACTCGCACACCACAGCCGCCGACACCACCAGGAATATGGCCGTCAGCCCAGGGTTGCGCGTCGTCAAGCCTTCGTCCACACCGCGACGCGAGCCGCACCGCATACGCGCGCACCTCGCCCTCGTCCGCGAAGGAAATCTCGGCGCGCTCCAGTCCGTTGCCCGCGTCGACCCAGACCTCGCCCGGCGCGGTTACCAGCACATCGCTGACACCCGGGCGTCGCAACAGCGCATCCAACACACCCGCGCCCACTGTTTCCTCGCGAATCGTGCGTAGAATCTCCAGCACCTTCACATCGGAGACAACCCCCGAGGTCTCTGCGCGAATGATGTCGGCGACCTCGCTATGCGATGCCACCCCAGGCCGCTCCGCAAGCGCCGCCCGCACCGCCGCTAACAGCCTGACGTCATCCATCGCCACCACCGCCGACAAGGGCAAACATCGCTTCCAATCCCCGCGTCAGCTTGCCGACGGTTCCTGCGAGCCCGCCCACATCTATCTCGTGAGCTACCTTCTTGCAGTACTCAATCTCACCAACAATGGGCAGGTCGAGAGCGTATTCCACCTCT
Source organism: Corynebacterium sp. HMSC055G02 (assembly GCF_001809065.1). Lineage (NCBI taxonomy): Bacteria > Bacillati > Actinomycetota > Actinomycetes > Mycobacteriales > Corynebacteriaceae > Corynebacterium > Corynebacterium sp. HMSC055G02. Next base: position 65,564 of record NZ_KV795650.1, read on the forward strand.
TCGACACTGATATCGCGGTGCTGCTGGTACCTCACTGCAAGATTTGGGGTGAACCCCGCCTGTGCACAGATGCTCGCCAAGGGGCCAGCGGCTGCGATAGCTCGAACGGAGGTGGGCAGGACTATGACGGTGTCATCGGCAAGTGCGCCGAGAGTGGTGACGTACTCCACCTGCTTCGGGCAGTCCACGATGACCGTAATTCCGGCATGAATAAGGCAACTAATGGTGCTGGCAATGTGCCGGACATCGTCGGGCCTGTCGGTTCTGTCGGCGCTGTCGAATTTGTTGTTCGCAGAGGCGTGGTTGTAAGTCGTCTCGGGCGTGCGACTGCGAGTCCACGTCAACACTTTCAGAGCGGGTGATCGCGGGCAGGATGGCAGTGCTTCGTAGAGTGCCGCCCCGTCGAGACGACCATCAGCAGCCGAGAAGTCCTGCCACCTCAGTCCCGGTTCCGTTTCCATCCCGAGCACCAGATCAATGCCTCCTGCCAGTGCGTCCGAGTCCACCAAACAGACTGGCTTTTCACGGGATAGAACCAATGCACTCGCCGCCGCAACAATGGAAGCCCCGGCACCGCCGACCGCAGGAACCAACATCAGGCACGTTGCCGTGGAGTCGGTTGTAGTCGCCGGCGTGTTCGATACGGGCTCTGTACCCGGTGCCGTAATCACGTCGGTGCTTGCAGGTGACGCTGGGTTCTGATGGTGGTTCAGGAGGCTCGAGCCGTTTTGGTGATTGGTGGGATTCGGAGCATCCGGGCGTACGTCGCCACGGCCGAGCAGCTCGACAATATCGACGTTATCCGCGGGCAAACTAGCACTGTAAACAGGAGCTAAAACCTTCGCTACCTGCGCATCTTCCGCCTCAGTATCACTGCGGACCAGAAAGATTGCTCCCTCACAATGAGGCCGCCCGGCTAATCTTCGGGCTGCCGGTGCATCGACGAACACCGCTGGTGCCCGACGCCACAGGGCCGATGAAACTCCCGCTCCTGTCGATACTGACGATGGGGAAGGCTCTGGGGCTGATGATGATAGTGATGCTGGCGGCGAAGCAAATGTTTGTGCGGCCACTGGCGCTGCAGCCACAGGTGGCACGGTCTCCTGCACACAGTCACGACCGGTAGCAGCGACTATGAGCGCAACCTCTTCACGCAGCGCTTCATCATCGACGGCGTTGACTACTGGATTTGTTGGAGCCTCGGTTCGCTGAGCCATGGACAGTTTCTTGATCGCCATGGCCATAGCGTGCACTACAGGGCGGATTCAATGATGCCCACAAGGGGCCAAAACCTCGCTGTCTGTGGATAATTTTCAGACTGTGGATAACTGCAGAACGCCACGTCGCCTTTGCCTTATGCTACTGCGTAGCATGACTACTGCGCGGCCTAGCCAATGCAAGTTAGTGACTGCGTTTATGACAAAAATGGCACGAAAAATGGCTTGAAAGTGTCATAAACTCATTCAGTTTCACATTTGCAGCCCGCAATTTTTACTACATACCCCTCACCATTGGGCCAAAAAGGGGCGACGCCCCGCGCCGGGGGGGGATTGGCGCGAGGCGTCTTTAACCGGCTCGGGGGGGGGATTGAGCCGGGGCGGCCTCGCAGTCTGTTTCTAAAAAGAACAAGAAGGGGCCAGCCACGTCCAAGTATTACATATCCCGAGGAATCTGCAAATACCTTACAAAGGATTTAATGCCCAATATGTTCGATGTCACGTTTCCTCGATTAATCGCGCCCAGGAAATGCCGCGCCCCAATCGCCGCCAAGCCCCCACGACCGCCACTGCCCCAATCCCCCAGTCCCCCACCCAGCAGTTAAACACTCATAATGCTCTCCCCGTGCCCGACATCCATGGGTAAGCTCGGAGTCTATGAACACCGGCGAGAACAAGGCTTCAACAACGCCGCAGCCGCGCGCTTCTACGGACACGAGCAGCTCTAAAGATGCCCAAATCGCTGCAGGCCTCCACGCCACCGCTGACTCTCGCGTCGCTGCGTTCTTTGACCTGGATAAAACCATTATTGCCAAGAGCTCGGCATATGCGTTCAACAAGCAATTCCTCGAGCGCGGCATCATTTCGCCGACGGACATGCTGCAAATGGCGCTCAGCCATGCCCTGTACATGTCGCAGGGGCACGATGAGGCGCAAATGGAGGCCACCCGCGAGCAGTTTTCCGCCCTTATCGCTGGTCACAGCGCCAGGGAGCTGCGCCAGGTCGCCATCGAAACCCTAGAGCAGAACATCACGCCGTACATCTACGCCGAGGCATTGGAGCTCATTCGTAAACACCGCGCACAGGGGCATCAGGTGTTCATTATCTCGGCATCAGCCCGGCAGATTGTTGAGCCCATTGCGCAGGCGCTCGGTGTCTACAACGTGGTGGCCACCGAGCTGGAGGTCCGCGATGGGTTCTTCACGGGTGAAACGGAGTTCTTCTGCCGAGGCGAAAACAAGGCTGTGCAGATGCGTCGGATAGCGGAAAAGCGCCAGTTCAACCTGGCCGAATGCTTTGCGTACTCGGATTCCATCACTGATGAGCCCATGCTGGCTGCAGTCGGCCATCCCGTTGTGGTCAATCCCGATCGCGCTCTGCGCAAGATTGCGGCAGAGCGTGAGTGGCCTGTGCGCCAATTCCGGAATCCCGTCCCGCTGTTTCGCGCGCCGTCGAAACGCAATGCTGCAATTCTTGCCGGCGTCACACTGGCGCTTGGCGCGGGTGCGACGCTGTTGGCACTGCGCAAAAACGACGACGAGCCAAAGGCCGACTAACCCACCATCCAGCAGCCGGCCCGCCTACACCGCTTCGGCGATACCGCGCGCTTCCACGGCACCGGCCTTCAGCCCCTCCAGATGCAGGAGAATCCACGAACGCAGGCCATCGGCGTTTCCCGACGCGAACCCCTCTGCGGCCTCGAAATACTCCTGGCGGTGGCGCGTCCAGTAGACCTCGGGCACGGCCAAGCCACGCGGATCCAGGCCGGTTGCGACAGTCGTCAGCCGCGAGGCGGCGCGGGCGATGATGCCGTTGTGGTACTCAAAGGGGCGCAGAGTCAGCAGTTCACCGTGCACAATCGCCGAGAGCACACCAGCATGGATCTGGCTGCGGCCAGTGATGAAGTCACCGAGCACGTGCAGACGCTGTTCCTTCATCGCAGACGAGAGCTTGTCGTCACCAACCGGACGCCCGGCTTTCATCCGCGCCTCGGAACCGTCTTCAGTCTCACCTGCGGGCGATGCGTTCAACGCAAACTTGGCCAGCACCTGCTGCGGAGCGCGCTGCCACACGCGAGTGGTCTCACCAATTGACTCCGGGGAAATGGTGTCGGCAACCCGAAGGGCTGCTGCGAGTACGGGATCGGTGATGTTGCCGTCGTCGGGAAGCGATGGCTCGCCGCCTTCTAGCCACGCCGATGCCCGAGCGCCACGAAGGACCGACTCGGAGCCGGTGACGTTGTGCTTGCGCAGGTTGGCCTTGTGCCTGTGGACGGCCTGGATGGCCTTGGCCGCGACATCAGCCGCGTGTGCAACGCCGTCGAGCTGCCACAGGGGCGCGAGGGGGTCCTTGGGGTCAAGCTGCGGAATAGCAGCGGCGGGAGCACTGTCAGCGCCACCGGCACCCGATTCAGATGCCTTCGCCTGCGCTGCCTCACGCTCTGCGCGCTTCTTCGCCGACACGGAGGACACACCCAGGCTCATGCCAGCTAGGCCACCCTTTCCGACACCGGCGCCATTGCCGTCACCATTGCCAGCACCGGCACCAACTCCATCGGCTCCACGCACGTTCTCAGGCTGATTGTTCATATCCCACACCCTAATTCTTCACCGCTAAGTAAGTGACAAACTTATATAGAAATGGTCAAAGATGAGAAAAACTTCAACGAGTTCTTGGCTTTTTCGCCCTTATGGCGCGCCCTACCCACAATCAGAGGTAGTATGGCAGTTTGTAACTGCAGTTTTAAAGTTTCAAACCATCTTTTCCAACCATCTGCGTAGGAGGAAGTACACGTGAGCAACGACGATACGAAGGGTCTCTTTACCGACGGCACCGAACCGCGTGTTACCGCTATCCCGCTGAGTGATGTGGATAGCAACGCATCGGGTGATGCTAGCGTCGGCCAGCTCGTGTCTAATGCTTCTTCGCAGATTTCCGCTCTGGTTCGCTCTGAAATTGAGCTGGCCAAGGCCGAAATTGCTGGCGAGGCTAAGAAGGGCGCAGTTGGCGGTGGCTTCTTCGCGGTTGCCGGCGTCGTCGCGCTGTACTCCTCGTTCTTCTTTTTCTTCTTCCTCGGCTGGCTGCTGGATGTTTGGCTGCCAACCTGGGCTGCATTCCTCATCGTTTTCGTTTTGATGCTGGTCATCGCCGGTGTCGCGGCACTGCTGGGTCTGAAGAAGGTCAAGTCGATCCGCAAGCCGGAGAAGACCATCGAGTCGATGCAGGAGCTGAAGGGGGTCGTGCCGTCGGGGTCGGCGAAGAAGTCTTCGCAGTCGAACGGTATGTACACCTAAAGGCTTAAAAGAAATTGGGCGGGACTTGTTGGTCTCGCCCTTTTGTCTTATTCAGTCCCGGTTTAAGCCCTTCGGAAAAGGTATTTTCCCCTCATGACCTCCCTCAGCGATTCTCTCACTGGCCCCTGGCGTCATCGTCTCATTCACGTCCGCGGCCAGCGCCTACACATCGCCGAGTGCGGCCGCCCCTCCGATCCGCTCGTGTTGTTTATTCACGGCTCGACTGGCGGTTGGTTTGAATGGCGCGAGGTTCTGCCACTGCTTAACGACGACTCTGGCGACCCCCTCCCCGTGCACGCTGTGGCTATCTCTATGCGTGGCTACGGTCAGTCCGACCGAACACCGCAAGGCTACGATCCGTTTGAGGCGGCCCAGGACATCGCCTCATCGATTCGCTCGTTGGGGCACTCGACCGCGCTGCTGGTCTGTCAGGGGTTCGGCACCTGGGTGGCGTGGACGTTGGCTTCGCGGCAGCCCAATCTTGTCTCCGGAATTATTGGTTGTGGTGCTGCACATCCGAAAGTGTGGCTGAACCAGTTGAAGAGCCCGTGGTCGGAGGACTTCCGCAGTAGCCTGGCTCCCCTGCTGCGCCGTTCGTGGTGGGACTCGCGGCCACGGGTACCGCAGTTGCGTCGCAATAAGTTCAGCACGCAGGCGGCTGAGGCTCGCCAGCAGCGGCTTATTGACCGCATCGTGCGCGAGTCCATGTCCACCACCGGGCAGGGGTTCGCCGAGACCCCCGAGGGAAAACAGACCGCGGAACTCATGGCTGACAGCCTGGCCAGTGGTGCACTCCGCCCTGCACTGGCTCACATGAATTGGTGGACGCGGCCGGCTCCGGCCGCTTTCCGCAAGTGGTTGAGTGCGATGGAGGGCCCGTCGAAAAACGATGAGCACACGGTGCTGCTCGTCGGCGAGCAGGACACTCGTACCCCACCTGCGCTGGTGGAGCTCAGCTCCACCCACGTGCGCGTTGTGCCGGATTGCGGGCACTTCCTGCCGGCAGAGAAACCTCAGGCTGTGGTGCAGGCAATCAGGGATCACCTGCACTGGTTGCCAGAGGGGTCTTAGACTCCGGCACGGCTGAAGCCAGCCAGAACTCTCCTGCGGCTGGGGCTGGGGGCTGCCCTGCCCACAGACACACAACTTTCCGCTTACCCCGCCACACACTCCTGCGTACTGATGGCCCCGTAGTTATCCAGCGCCTCATCAATGTGTGGCTGGACTTCGGCGTGCGTCAGCGCGTAACCAGTCTGGTCATTGTTCACACCGGCACCGAAGACCAAACCCAGGATCTGCCCCTGTGGCGTAATCAGTGGGCCGCCCGAGTTACCGTGGCGCACATCTGCCTTCAGAACATAGGACTGACGCTCGTGCCTGGTCGACGAATAAATATCCGGGCCTCGAATAATGATGTTCTCCGTCACGCGCGCAGGTGTGGCCTTAAAGGGGCCGGACTCGGGAAAGCCCAGCACTACCGCGTCATCGCCCGGACGAGCTTCCTGGTCCGCCCACTGCATAGGCTCCAGGGGTAGGTCGGTGGTCCGGAGCAGGGCGACGTCGTCAAGCGGATCGTAGTGCACGACGTTTGCGTCAGCCATGCCGACCACAGTTTCCAGCCGAACAGTGGTGGCGCCGGCGACCACGTGCGCGTTGGTGAGAATCAGATCCGGTGCGATGACAAAGCCCGTGCCCTGCAGCAAGCGTTCGCACTGCGGGGCCTCGCCCAAGACGCGGACGATGGACGGTCGAATACTGTCGACGACACCTTGTGAAATCACATTGGGGTCGGCGGGTTCATCGGGGACGTTCTGCTTGTAGCCGAATGGCGGAGCGATGGCGGGCATGCCATCGTCGCGGAGCTGGCGGAGGATGCCACTGAAGCCGTCACTCCATTCGTCGGGAGCGACCTGGTCAATGAGGTTCATGCCCTTGGACTCACGCACCCAGTCGGCGAACTGCCCGGGCACGGCGGTGGCCAGGGGTACGGCGATCATCCATGTCACTACCAGCGCAGTCACGGACTGCACGATGGCACCAAGGCTCGAATCCAGGCCGACTGCCAACGGCGAGCGAATGGTATTCCGCAGCGACTGCCCTGCCACTGTTCCCACCGCATGACCAATCAGGGCGAACAGAATCACTGTGCCGAGGCCCAGAAGAACCTTCCCCGACTGGTTCTCGACTTGCGCCATAGCTAGCGGTGCCAAGGGCACACCAATAACCAAGCCCAGGACAACGCCCAAAATGGCCATAATCGACGAGACGGCGCCCTGCTGCCAGCCGACGATAAGCGCGAAAATGAAGACCGCCAGCAGCGCAACGTCAAACACAGCGATTGCAGGCATCATCGTCGGCCTCCCTTCAGTACGGACAGTTTTTCACCATTAGCGGAACGCGCGAGCACTGGCAAAAGTTTCTGGACGTTGGTGTCGTCCCACGGTTCCGACCAGCCGGCCACATCCAGCAAGTAGGACAGCACGCCGCCGGTAAATCCCCAAACGATGAAGTCGCCAACTTTAAATGCCGGCCCTGTCCAGCCGTGATAGCCCAGCATCATGCGGTTGTCCGGATTCGTCAGATGGCTAATTGGCACATTGAGCACCGATTCCGTCTCTGCGGGGTCGACCACACGCAGCGGATGCGGTGCATGCCAATACGCCAACACCGGATTCACCGCGAAGCCAGTCCGCGAAATGTCAATCGAGTCCAGCACCCGCACCGGTGTCACCGTCTCTCGGTTCAGGCCGGTTTCTTCCTCGGCTTCACGCAGCGCGGTATCGATTTCATCCACGTCCTCGGGATCGACACGACCGCCCGGAAAAGCCATCTGGCCTGCATGCTTACGCAGGGTTGTCGCCCTGTGTGTAAGCACCACGCTGGCATCCTCCGGCCGTTGGTGCGCCTCCGCATCACCGCTGATCAGCACCAACACCGCCGACCGCGCCGGATTCCGCAACGGTTTCTCCTGCGTCGAGGAGTCTCGCCGCAACTTCGCAAACGCACGCTTCACGCTTGACGACGAAGCGGAGCGACCGGCCACCTGCTGCTCCGAGTGGCCTGTTGTGGCGTGGCTGGCGCTGCTGGCGTGACCTGCCGCGTCGTGATCAGCGCTGACCAGGTGCGGCGGCAAACTATTGGTCAACCATTTCGGCAGATACAGCCCCGAGCTTGCGTCACGATTCCACGACTGTCCCTGAGTCACTTCAATGCACCTCGCACGAGATCCGTAATCTGCTGCGCATCGGTGAATTCACCAGGATGAATGGTCGCCACCGTGCCATCTGCCTTAAACACCACGGTGATGGGCACAACTCGCGGTAGATTCAACGCTGGTCCGACCACATCGACCGTGTCCGAGTAGGTCGGTAGATTCACTCCGATTTCCTGCAGGAAGGCCTGGCCACGCCCCGCCTCGCGAGCCGCATGCACCGTCGCCACCTGCACGTCCGGATTGTCCTTGGCCCATTGCTCAATAAGCGGTAGCTCTTGGCGACACGGCGCACAGTTCCACGCCCAGACATTAAGCACTGTCGGCTTGCCCTCGACGACCTGCCCCATGTCCCCCAGTTCCACTTGCCCAGCCTCGTTGTCCTGGCCTGCCGAGTCTCCCGACTCCGCCAACAGCGGCAAGCGCACACCGGTCAGTGAGCCACTACCCGCTACCGCCGCGATCTCATCCTTCGACATCGCTGGCGCTGCCGACGCACCATCCACTTCACCATCACGGCCATCGCCATCACTGCCAGCGCCATCCGCACCGACACTCACACCAGATCCGGTCCCACCACCATCGGTCTCGTCATTGCCACTAGTGGTATTCACAATCGCGAAAATCACCAGACCCACAATGCTAACTCCCGCGATGAGCAGCGTAATCAGCGATGCCGAACGGTTAACGTCCGCCTGCCGATCCTCATAGTGGCCACCATTGTGACTATGACCGCCCTGCTCATTCACGAAAAGTGCTCCTCGACTAGTCCTGTGTCGCTGTGGTGTTGCGCGCGCTATCCCCGTCGTCAAGCGCGGAAAGTTTCTCCCCACTGTAGCCGTCATTAAGACCGGCCAGGTAGAGAAGCCATTCCCTGTCGTCTGACTTAATCAACTTCTCCGCCGTCTCCGGCTCCGCCGGACCCGCGACACCATACGACGGGCAATCCGCCGCCAAGAAGCACGCCCCGCACGCCGCCCGACGCGAATGACACACCCGGCGACCGTGGAAAATCAGGCGATGCGAAAACCACGTCCACTCCGCGCGCGGTAGCACCTCCATCATCTCGTGCTCAACGCGCACCGGATCTTCCTGCTCTGTGAGACCCATGCGCCGCACCAGACGCCCAAAATGCGTATCGACCGTCAAACCCGGCACCCCAAAAGCATTCCCCAGCACCACATTTGCCGTCTTTCGCCCCACGCCCGGCAGCTTCACCAGCTCCTCCAACGTGCCCGGCACCTCGCCGCCGTGCTGCTCCATCACCCCCTGCGCAAAACCGATGATGTTCGCGGCCTTATTCCTATAGAAACCCGTCGGCCGAACGAGCTCCTCGACCTCCTCCTGATTCGCAACCGCCAAATCGGCAGGGCTGGGGTACCTAGCGAACAGCGCCGGCGTGGTCATATTCACCCGCACGTCCGTACACTGCGCCGACAGAATCGTCGCCACCGCGAGCTCATACGGATTACGAAAGTCCAGCTCACAGTGAGCATTCGGGTATGCCACCGCCAGCGTGCGGTTAATCCGCCGCGCGCGCCGCACCATACCCAGGCGCGTCTCCTTCCCTCGCGCCGCCGGATGCGCCCCCACCGCCCGACGCTTCTTCGACGTCAGGGATCCCTGCGGGTGCGTGGGCTGGGGTTTGCTTATCTGGTGCGTGCTTAACGACGATGCCTTGCCGGTCGTATCCATGGTCGTAGTGTATCGGCTACCCCGGATTGCAATTCGCGTGCGCACCTTTCGCGGGCCGAATCCTTCGATTCGTCCGGGATGCGGATGGAACCGGTAGCAGCTCGGGCATATTCGGTCAAAAACCAAAGAAGTCATGCCCCACCACATCTTGGAACACCGTTAGCGAATTATTAGTTATAAATACACAGTTCAGCGGCTTTTCACCAGAATTCCCCACAGGCGCAGTGGCTCTTTTGCTACAGTGGTGCTTATCACATCTTGGTGACGGCGTAGTTTTGGGATGCATCTGTAGAGGCGATTTGTCGTGAAATTCGCCCAGGGATGAACCTGCCTTGAAGGCTGGCAGCGGCGTTACCGGGAAAGACCGAAAGTAGTGGAACTAGTGGGACGGGGCAGTTTCTCTTCCTGTTTGGCCACTGCAATCTGTAGTCGAGTGCTAATTTGGCGGCTGCTGGCCTGTATTTACGGTGGTTAGTGGCCCAAGACAGGAGAATTTTACCGTGGATGACGTCAAGGAGATTCTCTCCCGGGCCGGTGTATTTCAGGGAGTCGACCAGGAGGCTGTGCAGGCCTTGCTCGGCGAGCTCGAGACGGTTCGCTTCCCGCGTGGAACCACCATCTTCAATGAGGGGGAGCCGGGCGATCGGCTCTACATCATTATTGATGGCAAGGTGAAGCTGGCTCGTCGCTCAGCCGACGGTCGTGAAAACCTGTTGACCATCATGGGCCCGTCCGACATGTTCGGCGAGCTCTCCATCTTCGACCCGGGCCCGCGCACCTCCTCGGCGGTCTGCGTCACCGAAGTTTCCGCCGCGTCCATGAGTGCCGATCAGCTGCAGGAATGGGTTGGTTCGCACCCTGATGTTCCAGCTCAGCTGCTGCGCATGCTGGCCCGCCGTCTGCGCCGCACCAACAATTCGCTGGCTGACCTCATTTTCACCGACGTCCCTGGTCGCGTTGCTAAGTCCCTGCTCCAGCTGGCCAATCGCTTCGGTGTTCAAGAAGGTTCTGCTCTCCGCGTGAACCACGACCTGACTCAGGAGGAAATCGCACAGCTCGTCGGCGCCTCCCGAGAGACCGTTAACAAGGCTCTGGCAGAGTTCGCCCACCGCGGCTGGATCCGCCTTGAGGGCAAGTCCGTGCTCATCTCCGATACGGAGCGTTTGGCCCGCCGCGCACGTTAGCTTGTTGCGCACGTTAGCTTGTGGCGCACGTTAGCTTGTGGCGCTTGCGGCGCTGCCCAAACGACTCACATCCCGCAGCCTCTGCTTTTGGATCCTCGGTTCCCGTAGGAGCACATGAAACGCATGAGGCTCGCGGGATTTTTGTTGTCTTCCCCCGCTGGCCTGGCATGCTGACCTGGTATGCCGGCCTGCCATGCTGACCTGGCATGCCGGCCAAGTTTGGCGCACTTATCGATGCTTTTCTGCCACTTATCGATGCTTTCCCGGCACCTATCGATGCACCATTCACCGATTTCTCCTTGCATCAATCACTTATCGATGCGCTGTTCACTTGTGCGCGCGCTATAGCTCATCGACAAGTGGATACCTCATCGATAAGTGATTGAGCTGGCCCCGACGAGGCCAACCCACCCAACCGGCACTAGCCCACCCCAACTAGCACTAGCCCAAACAAAAAGGGGTTAAGTGACAAAAAGTGTGTCCGCTCGGTG
>NZ_KV795651.1:0-735 GCF_001809065.1 Corynebacterium sp. HMSC055G02
GGTAGGGTCAGGCGGTCATTGCATCATGGATAACACCAGAGATTACCTCCCGGGGAGTTAACCCGTCGAGCACTACCCGTGGCCGGTTATTCAGCAATGCTTCCGCCTCGGCGACCTCTTGGTCGGTGACATCGGTAAAGTTGGTGCCTTTGGGGAAATAAAACCGGATATCCCGATTCATCCGCTCATTGCTACCTCGCTGCCACGGCGAATGCGGATCGGCGAAAAACACCTGGATATTCTCCGCGACAGAAAACTCCGTGTGTTTGGCAAACTCCACTCCCTGATCCCAGGTCAACGTCGAAATCGTGGTGTCCATCGACTCTTTGAGCCGACGAATCATCCGTACCATCACCTCATTGACACTGGCGGCAGTATGGTCAGTGCCGAGTCTGCCGAGCAGCACAAACCTGCTGCGGCGTTCCACCAACGTCGCTAAAGCACTGGTGCCATCTGCGCCAATAATCAAATCGCCTTCCCAATGACCGGGTACCGCACGATCATTGGCTTCGGCTGGGCGAAGTGAAATATTGGCATCATGAGTCCAGCGTTTTCCACGTGGCTTGGGCACCCCTGCGAGAAGCGAGCGGGGTTTACGCCCTGGCCGGGTAGTCCGGCAGGACTTTTCAAACACAAGTTCTTTGCGCAAGCTGCCTGCCCCTTGTACGTAAAGGGCCTGGTAAATCGACTCGTGGCTAATAGTCATGGACGTATTATCACCCCACAGTGCAGCCA
>NZ_KV795652.1:0-550 GCF_001809065.1 Corynebacterium sp. HMSC055G02
CGTCCGCATCCCCAAAAGTGTGTCTGATTTTCAGCCTATTTGCTGGTCAGGCCGCATAAAACGGGCTTATATAAGGTTCCAGACCTTATTCAGGCCCGTTTCTTGCTCAATCCACCGGAATGGCTCCTGCATGTGGTAACAGGGGCCTGGTTGTCTTTCTGGGTGACTCCAAACAGACCCCGATGCCCTATATGCGCTGGGCAAATGAAGAAAAACGGCACCACAACCAAAGGGACAACCAGGTGGCGATGCAAAAACCCTGACTGCGGATGCTCAACAACACGACACCGCCCCGATCAGACCCACACCCGGGATTTCAAAGCGTTTCACACCTACGTCACCGGCACTGCTTCTTTAACCAAGGTGGCCGACACCTTGAATGTCTCCCGGCGCACACTCGACCGCCGGTTCACCTCATTGTGGCTTATCGATGTCCCTAACACCCCCGATCCCAACCGGGTCTACGACCAAATCTTCATCGACGGCACCTACACCGACGCTGGCTGCTTACTTGTGGCAGCCAGCCACGACCACGTCATCGCATGGCACT
>NZ_KV795653.1:0-49808 GCF_001809065.1 Corynebacterium sp. HMSC055G02
AAGCAGCCAGAGCAGCCCCGCGCATTCGTCGTGAATCAGCGCACCATCATCGGCAGCCTGACGTAGATCGCGGCGAATGTCATCACGAATAGATAGCGCGTCGGCATGCTCTTCCGGGAATCCACCGGGCACGATGTAGCCTTCGGCTTCCGGCAGTTCGTCAACCAATGGGTCAAAATCCACGACCTCGGCTCCAGCGGCCTGCAATAGCTCACGGTGCTCTGCATAGGTAAACGAGAACGCAGGACCCGCCGCGACCGCCACGCGCACGCGGCGATTAAGAGCCAGCGGTGCAACGAACTGTGCAGGGGCCCATGGTTCAGCTGGATAGGGCTGCCGGGCAAGCTGGATAATCCGGTCGATGTCGATGTAGGTTTCCACCAAGTTGGCCATCGATTCAATGACCGCTTCTAGCTGCTCACCCTGCTCGACTGCAGTGACCAGCCCCAAATGCCTGCTGGGCACCTCAATATCAGTCACTCGCGGAATAGCGCCGAGCACCTCGACCCCCATGGCCTCCACAGAACGGGTAATGATGTCCGCATGCCGCGGGCTGCCCACCTGATTAATAATCACGCCACTGACACGGACGTCAGTGCGAAGCGTGGAGAAACCGTGGACAACAGCCGCCGCCGACTGCGACATATGCCGGGCATCAATCACCAACACCACCGGAAGGCCCAACAGTGAGGCAATCTCAGCCGTCGAGCCCTCCACCGATAGCGGGTCGTCACCAATGCGGCCGTCGAAAAGCCCCATAACCCCTTCGACCACCGCAATATCGCTGTCGGCAGCTCCATGTGCGTAGAGCGGCCCAATCATCTCAGGCGCGCACATAAAGGAATCCAGATTGCGCCCGGGACGACCAGCGGCTACCCCGTGATAGCCAGGATCAATATAATCGGGTCCGACTTTGAAAGGTGCCACCGCGTGACGACGCGACAGTGCACGCATCAGCCCCGTGGAGATTGTCGTCTTTCCCGTGCCTGAAGCTGTCGCCGCGATGACAATTCCAGGCGCTACCACTCGATGCCCTTTTGTCCCTTACGTCCGACATCCATCGGGTGCTTAATCTTGGTCATCTCCGTCACCAGATCCGCGACCTCCACGAGCTTCGGATCCGCATCGCGGCCAGTCATCACCACATGCTGGCGGCCGGGACGGTTCCTCAATGTCTCCACCACATCGTCGACATCAATCCAACCCCACTTGATTGGGTAGGTGAACTCGTCGAGGACGTAGAAGTCGTGCACCTCATTTTCCAGGCGCCGTTTAATCTCCTGCCATCCCTCGGCAGCAGCTGCCGCATGGTCCTCCTCAGTGCCCTGCTTACGCGACCAAGACCAACCTTCGCCCATCTTGTGCCATTCGACCGGGCCGCCTTCCCCCGTGTCGTCGTGAAGCTCGCCCAACCGGCGCATGACAGCTTCCTCGCCAACCTTCCACTTTGCCGACTTTACAAACTGGAAGACACCGATATTCATCCCCTGATTCCACGCGCGCATCGCCATACCGAATGCCGCGGTGGACTTGCCCTTACCTGGGCCCGTATGCACCGCAGTAATCGGAATCATGCGACGCTGCCTGGTGGTCAGTCCATCGTTGGGAATTGATTTGGGGTCAAGCTTTCCTTGTGCCATGGTCTCGATGATAGGCATGGACCACGCCCGCCACGGCTTCGGCATTGAGTTCGGAGAGATTTATGCAGGTCGCACCCAATTCCACGCTGAGTTCCTGTGCCAGCCCCAGCCGCACGCGAGAGCGCTCACAGTCGATAACCACCGTCGCCGCCAACGCTTGACGACGGATCTTTGCGGCCACAGCCCTCGCCTGCTGCAGGCCATTTTTACCCGTTGCTCGGCCGTCGGAGAGCAAGACCATGATTGCGCGCCGTGTGGGCTCCCTATGGGCTTCCCGAACTACCACTTCGTGTGCCTTCAGCAATCCTTCGGCCAATGGAGTTCGGCCACCAGTGCGGACATCTGCGAGGCGACGTACTGCGGTGTCGATAGACTTCGTCGGCGGTAAAACTAATTCGGCGTTATTTCCGCGGAAAGTAACGACAGCGACTTTATCGCGGCTTTGGTAGGCATCACGCAGCAGCGATGTGACCGCGCCGGTGACGGCTGCCAGACGGTCGCGTGCTGCCATGGAACCCGAGGTGTCCACGACAAAGACGACCAGATTGGACTCAGTTCCCTGTCGAATAGCGCCGTGAACGTCCTCCGGTTCCAGGGGAATCATGGAGTCGCCCATGCGGGCGCCACGATTGGCCGCCGCCAGCACTGTCGCCGGCACGTGGAGACCATGGCCTCCCCGCTCGGCACCAATGGTGCTGCCCCGCGGGCCAATGGCCTTGGAACGCCGACCGGAATCCCCTTGGCCGACACCGTCAACGCTGATTTTACGAACGGCGAAAGGGGGCGCCTTCAGCGGCGCGACCTCCCTTCGATCCCGAGGAATTCGACTGTTGTGGCTCCTGAGGTTCGGAGTTGGAGTCGAACTGGGAGGGCTTCTCAGGTTTGACTTCGGGCTGGTCTGAGGTCTCCGAATCCGACTCTGGCTGATTCTGGTCATCTCGGAACTGCTCCTCTGCATCCTGCAGAGCATCGTCGAGCTGTTCCTGGTCCAGTCCTGGTTCATCAAAGGGGTCACGGCGACGACGGTGCGGCAGTGCCATTTCCGCAGCTACCTTAATGTCTTCAGCAGTGATCTCAATTGGATTGCCGGGTGCCGGCTGCGCCGACTCGTCCCCGGCTACTCGCCAGGCAGCGTGAGCGCGGGCGGTACGTGCAATGACGATGTCGGCACGCATCCCGTCCACATCAAAAGCAGCGCACACTGTGGCAATTTGACCAAGAATGTTGGGGGTCAATTCGACGTCGTCAAGCAGTGCGCGCGCGCGATCGATGCGGGCGTGCAGTGCCTCGTCGTCGGCGGCGAACCGCGTGACAAAGCTCTCCGGGTCGGCGTCAAAGTCGAGGCGGCGGGCGACGATTTCCGCGCGGACAGCCGGATCCTTGGATGCGGTGACGTCGATGGCGAGACCAAAGCGGTCGAGAAGCTGGGGACGCAATTCGCCCTCTTCCGGGTTCATCGTGCCGACCAACACGAACCTGGAGGTTGCGGAGTGCGAGATGCCATCGCGTTCAACAACCACGCGACCGGTGGCTGCGGCATCGAGAACGGAGTCAACGAGATGATCCGGCAGCAGGTTGATCTCGTCGACATAGAGAATGCCACCGTCAGCCGCGCTGAGTAGTCCCGGGTTGAACTGTGCGTGTCCGGTAGTCAGGACGGTCTCCACATCGATGGAGCCTACGACTCGATCTTCCGTAGCGCCGAGTGGCAGGTTTACCAACGATCCGCTGAGAAATGGCGCCAACGCGCGGACCGTAGTGGTCTTCGCTGTGCCCTTCTCACCGCGGATGACGACACCACCAATCTCCGGGGATAGCGCGGTCAGAATCAACGCAAGCTGTAGTCGCTGCTGCCCGACGATCGCAGTAAAAGGAAAAGTGGGCTCTGTTTGTGCAGTGGTCGCTGACGTGATTTTTTCCATAAGCACAGTTCTACCCCACTGCGAACGGATGGCTCACAGCGGGGTAGAACAATGTTGGCTTAATTGAACTCTTTGAAGCTCTTCAGCGAGTTACTAGCGCTCCAACTTCAGGGCCTTCTGGGAAGCCTCCCAGACCTCCTTGAACAGAGCCGGGTCATCAGCCAGGTGCGTACCGTAGGACGGGACGAGCTCCTTCAGCTTCGGAGCCCACTTGCCCATGTGGCGACCGAAGCAGCGCTCAATCAGGCTGATCATCACGGCCGGAGCGATGGAAGCGCCCGGGGATGCACCCATCAGGCCGGCAATGGTGCCGTCCCACGAGTTGATGACCGCGGTACCGAACTCGAGGGTACCGAAGACCGGAGCCTTCATCGGCTTAATGACCTGGACGCGCTGACCAGCGACGATCAGCTCCCAGTCCTCTGGGCGAGCGTTCGGGACGTACTCACGCAGGGACTCAATACGTGCGTCGAAGTCCTTCAGAACCTCAGTAATCAGGTACTTGGTCAGCCCCATCTCCTGGACACCAACACCCATCATGGACGGCAGGTTGGCCGGACGCAGGGACTTAATCAGGTCCAGGTTGTTACCGTTCTTGAGGAACTTCATGTTCCAACCGGCGTACGGGCCAAAGAGCAGGCCGCGCTTGCCGTCGATAACACGGGTGTCCAGGTGCGGAACGGACATCGGCGGCGTGCCGACGGAAGCCTTACCGTAGACCTTGGCGTCATGCTTAGCAATGACTTCCTCGTTGGTGCAGCGCAGCCACTGACCGGAGACCGGGAAGCCACCGAAACCGCGAATCTCGTTAATACGAGCCTTCTGCAGCAGCGGCAGTGCGTCACCGCCGGCACCGACGAATACGAAGTTGGCAACCAGGGTGCGAACGTCCTTGGTGTGCAGGTTCTTCACGGTGACGATCCACTTGGAACCGTCGCGCTTCAGACCGGTGACCTCGTGTCCGTAGCGAATCTCAGTACCCATATCGGACAGTGCGGCCAGGTACTGCTTGGTCAGTGCACCGAAGTTAACGTCCGTACCATTCGGGTTACGAATAGCGGAGACCGGCTTGGAGAAGTCACGACCCTCGGACATCAGCGGAAGGTACTCAGCGAAACGGTCCGGATCCTCAATGAGCTCCTGACCGTGGAACAGTGGCTCCTTCTCAAGTGCCTCATAGCGACGACGCATGAACGCCATCTGCTCCGGACCCTGAGCGAAGGTGGTGTGATCAACTGGGTTGATGAATTCCTTCGGGTCAGTCAGGGTGCCGTTTTCAATCAGCGAGGTCCACAGCTGGCGGGAAACCTGGAACTGCTCATTAATGAGCTTAGCCTTGGTGACATCGACCTTGCCGTTCTTCTCCGGCGTGTAGTTCAGCTCACACAGAGCAGAGTGGCCGGTGCCAGCGTTGTTCCACGGGGAGGAAGACTCCTTGGCGGGCTGATCGAGACGCTCGAACAGAACCTGTGACCAGGATGGCTCGAGCTCCTTGAGCAGCACACCCAGCGTCGCACTCATTACACCTGCACCAATGAGGACGACGTCTACCTCGTCGCCACTGGAAGCAGGAAGCTTGTTATCAGCCATTTTGCTGTCAACATCCTTACTAACTTGATTAGTGATTCAAACTAGCGCTCGCTCACATGCGCGCACACAACTAAAGACGCAAAAGAGAGCTACCGTCTCAGTCCATAATCTATTGTGGCACACATTCCCACTACCCCCGGTAATCGGCGCTAGGCTTGACCCTGTGACTACCGATATTCCCGATTTCGTTACCCCCACCTTTAACCCCGATAACCTAGGCGAAGACTACAGCCAACATGTCATCGAACTCGGCCAGGACCCCGACGGTGAGGGATCCGTACACGCGGTATTGGTCCGCTACTGCCCCGACTCGTCGGCAAGCGACTTCCAAAAACGTCCGGCGGTTCTATGGATTCACGGGATGTCGGACTATTTCTTCCAGAAGCACGTAGCGGAACGGTACCACGCCGAAGGCTACGCCTTTTACGCTATTGACCTGCGTAAGTGCGGGCGCGCGCACCAACCTGGGCAGACTTGGCATGGCTGCAGCGATCTGACGAATTACTTCGAGGATCTCAACAGGGCACTCGCAGTGTTAGACCACGCCGGTCATACAACTGTCACTGTTAATGCGCACTCCACTGGTGGTCTCATTGCCGTGCTCTGGCTCGATTGGTTACGAAGCACAGGCGGCCATTGCCCGCAAGCACCCAATATTTCCGTCACGGCTGCCGTCTTGAACTCACCGTGGCTGGCTCTGCACGTTTCCCGGGCAAAGGCTCCCGTGTACTCGCTGGTGACTCGTGTTATGTCGCGGATTCGCCCCAACAGTCTTATTCCAGTGCAGTCTGCGGGCGGCTATGGAAAATCCATTAGCGCCGACCACCAGGGGCGTTGGGAGTACAACCGCACTTTCAAGCCGCTGGCTGGCCATGACAAGAACTGGCGTTGGCTCAATGCCATCATCGTCGGCCAGCAACGTGTCAGCCGCGGTATCGATACCGGCGTGCCGACGCTCGTCCTCCACTCGGACAACTACCTTCTCGGCTCCGACTACACACCGGAGCACAGCCGCGTTGACTCTGTCCTCAACACTGAGCAAATTGCCGATGCCACTGCCCACTTGGGACCGCAGGCTCGCAACGTCGCGATTCCGGGTGCTCTCCATGACGTCTACCTTTCCGCACCCGAAGCACTTGACCGCGCTTTTAATGAGACCTTTCAGTTCCTTGCCACAGTCAATCCAGGAGACAGCTCAAAATAGGAGCACAGAATAGGAACTCGGAATAAATCAGCATTCAGTACGGTTGAACCAAACTAGTTTGACCAGAATGCTAGGAGTGCTTGTGACCACTGAGAATTCGCCTGAGACTACCCCACGCCACTACGACGTCATCATTATCGGAACCGGGTCCGGCAATTCCATTCCAGCCCCAGCCTACGACAATGTCCGTATCGCTCTGGTGGAGGAAGGACGCTTCGGCGGTACTTGCCTCAACGTTGGGTGTATTCCCACCAAGATGTTCGTTCTGGCCGCTGATGCCGCCCGCAACATCCGCGAGGCCAGCCGCCTGGGTGTGCACGGCACCTTCGACTCCGTTGATCTCAAGCAAATCCAGGATCGCGTTTTTGCCCAGCGCGTCGACCAGATTGCCGACGGCGGCGAGGCATACCGCCGCGGGGACGAGACTCCCAATATCGATGTCTACGACCGGCACGCAACGTTCGTCGGCCGCCGCACTATTCGCACTGGCATCGGCGAGGAAACCGTCGACATCACAGCCGACAACATCATCATCGCTGCAGGCTCCCGCCCTCACGTTCCGGGCCTCATCGCAGACTCCGGGGTCGATTACTACACCAACGAGAACATCATGCGCGTCGACAAGCTCCCGCGCGAAATGATCGTCGTCGGCGGCGGCTACATCGCTAGCGAGTTCGCGCACGTCTTCGCCTCCTTCGGTACGAAGGTGCACATGCTGGTGCGCTCCGATGTCATGCTGCGTGGCTCAGACGCCGCTATCTCCGAGCGCTTCCACGAGGTTGCCGCCCGCGACATTGACATCCGCATGAACACCTCCATCACTGAACTCTCCCAGGAGGGCGAGATCGTCACGGCCACGCTTGACGACGGCACGGAGATCGCAGCCGATGCCCTGCTCGTGGCAACCGGACGCATTCCCAACGGTGACCGTATGGACCTTGCAGCCGGTGGTGTGGAGATGCACGACGATGGTCGCATCAAGGTTGACCAGAACGGCCGCACCTCTGCCGAAGGTGTGTGGGCGCTGGGCGATGTCTCTAGCCCGTACCAGCTGAAGCATATTGCCAACCATGAGGCCAAGGTTGTCTTCCACAACGTGCTGAACCCGTCGGACCTGCGCGAATTTGACCACCGCTACATTCCGTCGGCAGTCTTCTCACATCCGCAGATTGGTCAGGTCGGTATGACCGAGGATGAAGCTCGCGCCTGGGCTGCGGAAAATGGCACGGAGATTACCGTGAAGGTACAGAACTACGGCGATGTCGCCTACGGCTGGGCGCTGGAGGATCGCGACGGCTTCGCTAAACTGATTGCGGACCGCTCCACCGGCCGCCTGCTGGGTGCGCATTTCATCGGCGAGCAGGCTGCCACCCTAGTGCAGCAGTGCATCCAGATGATGAGCTTCGAAATGGATGTGCGCGAAGTTGTCAAGGGCCAGCACTGGATCCACCCAGCACTGCCAGAGCTGATTGAAAACGCAATCCTGGGCCTGGAGTTCGATAACTAGCCCAGCTGTTCAATACCTGTGGCCTGGGCCAATGCGGGCCCAGCCAGGTACTTCTCGACTGCATTGGCCAACAGGTCGACCTGCAGCAGCCGTTCTCCGGCAAACGAAGTATTAGGACTGACCTCAAAGCCGTCCCGACCGACGGCAACTGCAACTTCCATCAGCAACTCACGGCGCGCCTGATCATTTTCCAGGTAGCCGTGGCGGTGCGTGCCCATCACCATGCCACGCCGCGCCCCTTCTTCAGGCTCAGTGATAAAAGGCGCCTCGCTGCTTCGCACAACCTGTCCATTGTGGACTTCGTAAGAGCCATCCGGGTGGCTCACCAGCGTCTTCGTCCCCGCGAATTCAATGTCGGTATCGAACACGCCAAGCCCGTTCACTGTCCCGGCTACCGACTCCACCGAGTCAGTGATGGTGGTGCAGAGCATTTGGAACCCACCGCAGATGCCAATCAGCGGCAGCCCTCGGGCGGCTCGGTTCTCCAGTACGTCGTCAAGCCCACGCTCGCGCAACCACTTGAGATCGGCGACCGTCGACTTCGTCCCGGGCAACACGACCAGGTCGGCGCGAGCAACGACCGACGGATCGACCGTCCACTGCACGTGTACCCCTGGTTCACAGGCAAGCGCTTCGATATCGGTGGCGTTGGACACGCGCGGCAAGCGAATGGCGGCCACGGACAACGTTTCCGTACCCAGCGGTGCGTTCGCCGGCCCTACCGACGCACCAGCGACTGTGCCGAGCGAATCCTCCGCATCGATCCACAGCCCCGGAATAAAAGACACTACGCCGAGTACGGGCACGCCGGTGTGCTCGCGCACCACGTCCAATCCCGGTGTCAACAGCGAAACATCGCCCCGGAACTTGTTGACGATAAAACCGGTAATCCGCGCGCGGTCTTCGGGGCTCAAAATTGCATGCGTGCCGACGAAATGTGCAAGCACCCCACCGCGGTCGATGTCGCCGGCGACCACAACCGGCAAATCAGCGAGCTCTGCCAAGCCCATGTTGGCGATGTCTGACTCTCGCAGATTGACCTCGGCAGGACTACCAGCGCCTTCGCACAGGACGACATCGAACTGCCCCCGCAGCTCTTCCAATGTCTCCGCGACTACCCCGCGCAACGCTTTTCGACGCGACCGGTACGTCAGAGCGCTCACATGCCCATCGGCTTTGCCCTTCACCACCACCTGACTAGTGTGGTCCGAGCCCGGCTTGAGAAGCACCGGGTTAAAGGAGACATCCGGCTCCAGCCCACAGGCGAGCGCCTGCAGAGCCTGCGCGCGCCCAATCTCGCCGCCGTCAAGCGTGACAGCGCAGTTGTTGGACATGTTCTGTGCTTTGAAGGGTGCGACCTTCACGCCGCGGCGCGCGAGCAGCCGACACATGCCGGCGACCAGAACCGACTTACCGGCATCTGAGGTGCAGCCGGCAATCAGAGCTGCAGGGGCCTGCACGGGTTAGGCCTCGGGCTTCCAACCAGTTTGGAACTGACCTGGCACGTTCTGCTCATCCGGCAGAGTGAGGATTTCATAGCCGTCGGAGGTCACCAGCACCGTGTGCTCGAACTGGGCGGTGAACTTGAAGTCATCATTCTGCACAGTCCAGCCATTATCCCAGATGTGGTACGGCAGCTCACCAAGGTTAATCATCGGCTCAACAGTCAAGGTCATGCCCGGCTCGAAAATGGTGTCCTGGCTCGGCTCATCGTAGTGGAGAACGATTAAACCATTGTGGAACGTGGTACCGACACCGTGACCGGTGAAGTCCCGAACGGTGTTGTATCCAAAACGCTTAGCGTAAGACTCGATTACGCGGCCGATGACATTAATCTCACGGCCCGGCTTGATGACCTTAATGCCGCGCATGGTGGCGTTGTAAGTGCGCTCCACTAGCTGGAGGTGCTCCTCCGAGACATTGCCCGCGAGGAAAGTCGCGTTGGTGTCACCGTGGACGCCGTTCTTGTATCCGGTGACGTCGACATTGACGATATCGCCGTCTTCAATAACCTGAGTGTCCGGAATACCGTGGCAGACAATCTCATTGAGAGACACACAGCACGACTTCTCGAAACCGCGGTACCCCAGCGTGGACGGGTAGGTGTCGTGATCCAACAGGTACTCGTGCACCACCCGGTCAATCTCATCCGTGGTCACGCCCGGAGTTACGGCCTTGCCGGCCTCCACCAACGCGTTGGCAGCAATGCGAGAGACCTCTCGCATATTTTCAATATCTTCCGGAGTCTGTACCAGCGGCTCGCCGACGCCTTCCTGAACCTCGTCCTTCCAGGCGTACTCCGGCCGTTCAATATGTGCCGGAACAGTGCGAATTGGCGTGGACTTTTGCTGAGTAAGTGGAGAACGCTGAGTCATGGAACATACTCTACCCCTACCCCCGGATTAGCCTTTCGGCCTGTGCCGGTTTCGAAGCCAGAAATGCTCTAGCCCTCGTCTCCTGAACCTTCATCCATATTGGCGAAGAAGGCATCGGTAATCGCCACGGCATGCTCCGAACCACCACCGCCAACGATAAGCGTGGCAAAGGCCAAATCATCGCGGTAGCCAGTAAACCAAGCGTGGGAGCCGCCAGCGTACTCGGCCTCACCGGTCTTTGCATAAACTTCACCTCGACCGGCAATGGCCGAACCAGTACCAGAGGTCACCACCGCCCGCATGAGTGTGCGAACCTCATTCAAAACCTCAGGCGGCAGTGGCTTTGATACCTGCGACTGCCAGGTTCCCGCGCTTGGCACGAGTGACGGTGTCGGAGTGCGTCCGGCCGCCACCGTCGCGGAAACCAGCGCCATGCCAAACGGGCTGGTCAAGTCATTGCCCTGCCCATAGCCCGCATCGATACGCTCGACTTCATCACTGCCATCAGACACGCTGCCGGTAATAGTGTCGAGGCCCGCGATGTGATAGTTGATGCCGATGCCGAAGTTCTTGGACTCCTCCTTGAACTGCCCTGGCTCCAACTTGTGAGAGATGTTGCCAAACGTGGTGTTACAAGACCGCGCGAACGCATCGCTCAGCGAGGTATTCCCGACACCACTTCCGTTGTAGTTGGTGACAATACGCGGCCCGATCTCCATCGAACCTGGGCACGGCACAGTCGATCCCGCATTTAGCCCCTCGTGCTGCACACCTGCGGCGGCAGTAACAATCTTGTACGTCGATCCCGGCGGGAACTGTCCCATCAGCGCAAGGTCGCCGTCCTTATCTGCTTCCGCTGTCTGTGCTACCGCCAGAATCTTGCCCGTAGACGGCTGCACAGCCACCAGCATTGCCTTAGCATCTTGCCGCGTATCGACGGCCTTTTGCGCTGCGTCCTGCACCTTTTTACTAATTGATGCCTGCACCGCCGGCGCTACATCCGGAGACACCTCATAGAGGGTGCCGACGACGGCTCCGCCCTCGTTGGCCGCCACGATATTCCAGCCATCGGCACCGTGATCACCGGTGTCCACTAGTCTTTCCACGCGGCTCATCAAATCGGGCGCGAACCCCGGGTCGGGTCGCACCATAGCGGCTTCATCGTTAACCGAAATTCCATCAATGTCAGCGAGATCATCTTTGACACGCTGTGGCGTGGATGCCGGCAACACGATCAGCGAAAAATTACCCCTTCCGCCGCTCGCCTGCTCCCCCACAGCGCGTGCGTCAAGCTTCGGACCGTCTTCCGGCATTTCATTATTGATGACCGTCGCCGCCCGGTTAATCGACGACTGCACATTCTCCGCCCCATCACGATGGAGAATTACCCGGTGCACAGTCCCTGGCTCGAGCAAGGCCGCACCGTCCGAGCCAACCACAGACGGACGTGGAGCTGCGATAGTGCGCAATTCTGGGTGTTGGTTACGCCCCAGCTGTGGATGCAGGGATGCTGGCGACCAGCGCAATGCCCAATCCCGTTGCCCAGTCTCAGTCTTGGTCAGTGTGAAAGTGGTGTCATATCCCCAGCGTCGCTGATGCGGCAGCTGCCAATTCATGGTGACTTCGGCCGAGGACTGATTCGAGCTGGTATCGATACCCTCGATTTCATAGTCAAGCCCCTCCGGCTGAAGGCCGTCGGTGGCCGCATTCAGATCCCCCTCAGCGGAATCCGGATGATCGGTCAGCGCCGCCGCCTTAGCGACATCCCCTCCCGCCAGCGCCCCAAGGAATTCCTCAAGCACCTCGCGCCCGGTGTCAGGCCGCGGCGTACACGCGGCGGATGACAACACCAGACCCGTGATTGCCACAGCCGAGATACTGCGAAGCAGGGGCTTGCGGCGCGAAGTTTGTTCCATGTGGGCTGACGTTAGCACCGCTTTGCTTTACGACGACGCTGGCGCGCCGCAACCTGCTATCAGCGGTTCAGCACAATTGGATTGACCACGTCAGCAGCCATAACCAGAACGCCGAAGACCAGCAAAACTGCGGTAAAGGCCATAGTAATTGGCATGAGTTTGGTGTAATCGGCAGGCCCAAGCGCAGGCTTACCGAATGCCTTGCGAATCAGGTCGCGGATGCGCTCATAAATAACAACGGCGATGTGGCCACCGTCGAGTGGCGGCAACGGCACGAGGTTGAACACGGCCAGGAAATAATTGAGGTTAGCCAGCAACAGAAAGAATGACGGCCACTGGTTCATCTCCACCAATTCACCACCGGCACGCGACGCGCCGACGACACTCATTGGGCTGGCCGGGTCACGCTGAGCACCAAAGATAGAGGCGACCACGCCGGGAACCTTCTCCGGAATGGAGAGCAGCCCGTTCCAAACCGCCCCGAAAAGGCTGCCTGTGAAGCTGGCCGCACCGCCGATGGCAGTCACTGCGTTGTACTCGTGAAGGATGGTCTCTGGTCGCTGGAAGGCGATACCAATTGCTGGCTGGTCGATGTCCTGCCCGTCGTTAGTCTTGCGCTTGACGACTTCCGGGGTGACCGTGACCGTCTCGGAGGTGCCATTGCGGTCGATGGTCATTTTGATGTCGCCACCTGCAGAGCTGCCAATAAGCGACACAGCCTCGGGGTAGGACGTGATCTTGGTGCCATTGATCTTCTCAATCACATCTCCGGCACGTAGCCCTGCGCGCTCTGCAGGACCGGAACCAGTGCAGGGCTCCAGCGTGCCGTCGGCACGCTGTGCCGGCGAGACGCACTGCACCGCCTGAATGCGTGGCGCCATTTCCTTACCCATGTTGGGCAAACCCCACGTCACGGCAATGAAGTAAAGAATGATGAATCCAACGATGAGGTTCATTGCCACCCCACCGAGCATCACGATAATGCGCTGCCACCACGGCTTCTTGTACATGGCGTAGGGTTCTTCGGCAGGATCGATTGGATCCATAGCGGTCATACCTGCGATGTCGCAGAATCCGCCAAACGGAACTGCCTTTACTCCATACTCGGTGTCATGCCCTCCTGCCGCAGCGTGATGCCGCTTGAAGGAAAACAGCGTTGGGCCGAAACCAATGAAGTACCGACGCACTTGCATTCCACACAGTCGAGCTGCGGTGAGATGGCCCCATTCGTGAAGGGCGATTGTCACCGCGATGCCGATTGCGAAGAGTAAAACTCCAAGAAGAAATGTCACGAGTGCTCACCCTACCCCCACTTTGGGCAAACGAGCACACCGGCGGAGAGTTTCCGGCCGGGCGAAGTCCCAATTTCAGCAAGTTCTAAGGTATCCTTACACCCGATACTCAAGATTGTCTGAAAATGCGCTCAGTCGCTTTCAGCAAAATCGCAGATAGACTGAAGTGCATATAGAGTGCAATTCGCCGAAAGTGTTTACAGGAGGACTTTCAAGTGAGCAACCACGAGCCAAAGGAAGAGATTTACCGCGGCGTCAGCACCCTCGACGAGCCGTCGGCGAAGTGGGGCTGGCACGGCATTAGCAAGAGCGCTATGCAGAAGGCCGGCTGGATTTCCGTGATTTTCCTGCTGGGTATGACCATTGGTAACCACAAGGGCAACGTCGAGAACTGGTGGCTGGTCGCCATCGCCGCCCTGATTGCTATTGGCCTGCTGCTGCAGTTGTTCGCCCCGCAGGGTTCTCAGGTCCGCACCGTTACCGGTCACAACAAGCCGGAAGGCCACATTGAGCCGGAGTGGGCACGTGACCAGGTTAACGGCACTGGTGTCTACGCTAACCTGACCGACTCTCAGCTGCGCTCCTGGAACCGCCTGCCGGAAGGACAGAACCAGTAGAGTTAGCCACTTTTGCAGAAAGTCTGGCCTAACAGCTCTATAGCGACAGCTCTATAGCGCTACAGCGCACAAAAAGATCCGCACCGAATTCGGTGCGGATTTTTGCTATTCAGCGACTAAACTTCTTCAGCCGCCAGCTGACCACACGCTGCCGCAATCTCGTTGCCACGGGTATCGCGGACCGTGCACGGTACCCCCTGGGCCTGTACGCGGCGGACGAACTCCTCCTGCTGCTTCTTCGGGGAGGCGTCCCACATCGAACCCGGAGTTGGGTTGAGCGGGATTAGGTTGACGTGGACACGTGAGCCCAGAGCATTGTGGAGCTTCTTACCCAACAGGTCTGCACGCCAATCCTGGTCGTTAATATCGCGAATCAAAGCGTACTCAATAGATACGCGACGGCCTGTCTTGTCTGCGTAGTAGCGAGCTGCATCGAGTACCTCGGCCACTGTAAAGCGATTGTTGATCGGTACCAGCTCGTCGCGAAGCTCGTCATCCGGAGTATGCAGAGACACCGCGAGAGTTACTGACAGGTACTCGTCGGCAAGCCGTCGGATATTCGGCGCGAAACCAACCGTAGAGACGGTGACATTGCGCATCGAGATGCCAAATCCCTCCGGCGAGGGCCGCGTGATGCGATGGACGGCGGCGAGAACACGATTGTAGTTCGCGAGCGGCTCGCCCATGCCCATGAATACGATGTTGGTCAGACGACCGCCCTCAGCTGCCATAGTGGCAGCGGCCTCACGCACCTGGTCGACAATCTCCGCGGTGGAGAGATTACGCTGCAGACCGCCTTGCCCCGTCGCGCAGAATGGGCATGCCATACCGCAACCGGCCTGTGAGGAAATACAGAGGGTCGCACGCCCCGGGTACTTCATCAGCACGGATTCCAGCAGCGTACCGTCACCTGCACGCCACAGAGTCTTACGAGTCTCGCCGTCATCACAGGTGATGTGGCGAACGGGAGTCAACAGAGGTGGGAAGAGACTGTCCTTGACCTTTTGACGATCTGCTTCTGGCAGGTCAGTCATCGTCATAGGGTCAGCCTCAAGCCGACCGTAATAGTGCCGGGCAATCTGATCGGCACGGAAGGCCGGCAGGCCCAGTTCCTTGACCGCAGCCTTCCGTTCCTCAACATCGAGGTCCGCAAAATGGGTCGCGGGCATGCCGCGACGTGGAGCTTTAAGAACGATTGGAAGTGAAGATGCCATGATGACACCCATTTTCGCATGTAATGACGGTTTTGGCCTAATGAGTGACTCGGCAGCCGCAACTAAGTGAACCTTTATAAGTGGTACATACCTGCCAAAACGTGTTGAATGATAGGTATGACTAACGCTAATCAGCCGAATAACGACAGTCCGCTTTTCGACGACGTTCCGTCGTACTCCCCAAATGATTCCGTGGCTCCTGCACCTGAGCAGGACAACCTTCCAGAGCCAGTCGTTGACGCGCCGACAGAGAAGGACTCCGCACCGGAGCCAGCGCCCGCCCCTGGCCAGCGTAAGGTGAAAAAGACCACTGCGGGCTCTATGTGGATTGGCCTGGTCATCAGTGCAGTTTTGCTGATCGTACTGCTGGTGTTCATTCTGCAGAATCAGCAGGAGACCGCACTAAACCTGTTCGGCTGGACCTGGAACTTCCCAGTCGGCGTCGGAATGCTGTTCGCTGCCATCCTCGGCGCCCTCATCACCGCACTCATCGGTGGCTGGCGAATGTTTGATCTGCGCCGCCAGATTCGTAAGGGCGGCAACTAAAGGCCGATTGAACCAGCCGAATTAAACTAGGCTGAATAGCTGCAATATCAGCCACGTCATCGCGGCTGATGGCAGCATGCCATCCAGGCGGTCCATCAGACCGCCGTGGCCCGGCAAAATCGAGGACATATCTTTAATCCCCAGATCTCGTTTGAACTGGGACTCCATCAGGTCACCAAGCGTAGCCGAGATAACCAGGGCGATGCCCAGCACGATGCCCTGCCACCACGGCGCGTGCAACATAAAGATCGCACAGAGCGCTCCAGTAATGGTGGCGAGTACAAGAGAGCCGCCGAACCCTTCCCAGGATTTTTTAGGGCTTACCTTTGGGGCCATCGGATGCTTTCCGAACATTACACCAGCGGCATAGCCTCCGACGTCATTTGAAATAACCCCAATCATGAAGGTCACAATGACCAGACGCGGATCAACTCCCCAGGGATTGTCCATGCGTACCAGCTGCACTGCTAGCGCGGCAAAGAACGGAATCCACATCATCACGAAAACACCGACTGCGACATCCCGCAGCCAGTTCCGTGGTGCTTCGGCCATCCCGTGTAAGAACAGACGAACGACCAGCAAGAGCATCAGAGTCGCGGCCAGGCCCATGACCAAACCGTCAATCCCCCAGTAGGCAGACAACCACACCATCAGCTGTCCGCCGAGAATCAATACCGGGCGAGGGACCTGCCAATCGGACTCACGGAGCCGCTCGCAGACCTCCCAGGTTGCGAGACCAACCGCCGCGGCGACCAGAACGGTCCAGGCGAGCGCCCCCAGTAGCAAGCCGATGATGACGACTGCACCAAGTGCTACGCCCACCGTGATTGCAACCGGCAGGTTCCGACCTGCTGAGTTGCGTGGCTTAATGAGCCGTAGTTCGTCTAGAACACGTTCCTTATTGGACGCTGGCTTCGACGTTGGCATTGGCGCCTCAAATCCCCTCTCCCGGTTGAATATGAAGGCCTAAACCTCCATCAATTCCGCTTCCTTGCGTTCAACCAAGGAGTCCACCTGCTCGACGTAGTTCTTGGTGACCTGGTCCAGCTCCTTTTCGCCTGCCTGCACCTCGTCCTCGCCAGCATCGCCGTCCTTCTGAATCTTCTTCAGAGTTTCCATGCCCTTACGACGGACATTGCGAATCGCGATCTTGGCGTCTTCGCCCTTCGAACGTGCGACCTTAACCATCTCACGACGACGCTCCTCGGTCAGCTGCGGGATAGTTACGCGCAGGACCTGGCCATCATTAGTCGGGTTCACACCCAGGTCGGAGTTGCGAATCGCGTTTTCGATGTCGCCCATGACGCTCAGCTCATACGGCTTAATCAGCAGCATGCGCGGCTCTGGAACCGAAATGGTAGCCATCTGGGTAATCGGAGTCGGAACACCGTAGTACTCCGCAATAACGCCGTTGAACATTGCCGGGTTCGCACGGCCAGTGCGAATGTGGGTCAGCTCCTCGCGGCAGTGTTCTACGGAGCTACCGTACTTTTCTTCACAGTCAAGCAGGACTTCATCAATCATTGTGTTTTTAACCTCGGGTTTCTACGCGGGTTCTAGATAGTTCTAGAGCGCTCTGTGGAAAGAACGTATTACGAACAAATTTATCAGCTGTGGACGAGAGTACCGATTTGCTCACCGGCTACCGCGCGCGCAATGTTTCCGTCGGTAAGCAGATTAAACACGAGAATCGGCATGTTGTTGTCCATGCACAGGGAGAAAGCGGTGGCATCCGCAACGCGCAGGTCGCGTTCCAGAACCTCACGGTGGGTGATGTCGTCGAACAGCTCTGCGTCCGGCACCTCACGTGGGTCGGCCGTGTAGACACCGTCAACGGCCTTGGCCATCAGCAGTACCTCGCAGCCGATCTCCAGGGCGCGCTGGGCGGCGGTGGTGTCGGTGGAGAAGTACGGCATACCCATACCTGCACCAAAGATGACCACGCGGCCCTTCTCCAGGTGGCGCTTAGCACGCAACGGCAGGTACGGCTCCGAGACCTGTGCCATGTTGATTGCAGTTTGAACGCGGCAGTCCACGCCCTCCTGCTCGAGGAAGTCCTGCAGAGCCAGGCAGTTCATGACCGTGCCCAGCATGCCCATGTAGTCAGAGCGTGCGCGGTCCATGCCGCGCTGCTGAAGCTGTGCGCCACGGAAGAAGTTACCTCCGCCAATGACGACACAGACCTCGACGCCCTTTCGGGAAACTTCCGCAATCTGTCGGGCAACGTTTTGCACCACGTCCGGGTCAACGCCAACCTTGCCGCCACCGAACATCTCACCACCGAGCTTGAGCATCACACGTTTGAAGCCATTGCGCTCGACAGATTCTGCCATGACCATGCACCTTTCTCACACCGTTTAAAAAGTCGCAGACGAGTCTACCCGGTCACGACAGCAAGGCACACTTGACGCTCCGCATTGTCTGCAACATGGCAGCAAAATGCCCCACCCGAAGCAATCGGATGGGGCATTCACACTAGCTAGCAGCTAGAGGTTAGAGCACAAATTACAGCGAATTAGTGCTGACCAACCTCGAAGCGGACGAAACCGGTCAGGGTAACGCCAGCCTCTTCCATGAGCTGCTTAACGGTCTTCTTGCTGTCAGCGACGGACGGCTGCTCCAGCAGAACAACGTCCTTGTAGAAGCCGTTCAGACGGCCCTCGACGATCTTGGCGATAGCCTGCTCCGGCTTGCCCTCTTCGCGAGTAATCTTCTCGTAGACAGCGCGCTCTGCCTCGACGCGGTCAGCCGGGACATCCTCGCGGGACAGGTACTGAGCCTTCAGAGCGGCAACCTGCATAGCTGCTGCGTGAGCAGTCTCTGCAGCGCCCTCTCCCTCACCGGTGTAAGCAACCAGAACACCGACAGCTGCCGGCAGGTCTGCTGCACGGCGGTGCAGGTAGACAGCGATGTTGTCGCCCTCGAGAGTAGCAGCGCGACGCAGCTCCAGCTTCTCACCGATCTTTGCGGAGAGCTCCTGGGTAGCCTCAGCTGCGGTCTGACCGTCGAGGTCAGCTGCTGCGAGCTCTTCCGGGGAGTTTGCCTTGACTGCTGCGGCAGCGTCGGCGACCTTGTTGGCGAAGTCGATGAACTCCTGGTTCTTGGCAACGAAGTCGGTCTCGGAGTTGACCTCGACCATGGTGTTACCAGAAACAGCAATCAGGCCCTCGGCAGCGGTGCGCTCTGCACGCTTGCCGACGTCCTTTGCGCCCTTAATGCGCAGGATCTCGACAGCCTTGTCGAAATCGCCGTCGGTCTCGACGAGTGCGTCCTTACAAGCCTTCATGCCGGAGCCGGTCAGCTCACGGAGCTTCTTGACGTCAGCAGCAGTGAAATTCGCCATGCTGGGCGTTCCTCCTTGTGGTGGTTAGAACTTGTGGTGGTTAGAAAGTTCAGCTTTACTCAGCGGATGCCGTCTCAGTTGCAGCGGAGCCCTCGGCGTCCATCTCTGCAGCCTGGTCGGTGTTCTCAGCGGCGGACTCGATCGGAGCGTCGCCTGCTGCTTCGCGAGCAGCGTTGGCCTCGCGCTCAGCGCGAGCCTTGCGGCCCTCTTCAACAGCGGTGGAGATGATGCGGGTCAGCACGGAAGCAGCGCGGATTGCGTCGTCGTTGCCCGGGATCGGGAAATCAACGTCATCCGGGTCGCAGTTGGTGTCCAGGATGGCAACAACCGGAATGCCCAGCTTCTTAGCCTCGGAGACAGCGATGTGCTCCTTGTTGGTGTCAACAATCCACAGTGCGGACGGAACCTTGGACATGTCGCGAATACCGCCCAGGGTGCGCTCCAGCTTGGTGCGCTCACGGGTCAGCATCAGGATTTCCTTCTTGCCGCGACCCTCGTAGCCGTTCTCAGCAGCGTCCATTGCCTGAAGCTCCTTCAGGCGAGCCAGGCGCTTGGAAACGGTGGCGAAGTTGGTCAGCATACCGCCGAGCCAGCGGTGGTTGACGTACGGCATGTCAACGCGCTCTGCCTCGTTCTGAACGGCTTCCTGAGCCTGCTTCTTGGTACCGACGAACAGGATGTTGCCACCGTGAGCGACAGTCTCCTTGACGAACTCGAAAGCCTCGTCGATGTAGGTCAGGGTCTGCTGCAGGTCGATGATGTAGATGCCATTGCGCTCGGTGAAGATGAAACGCTTCATCTTCGGGTTCCAACGACGGGTCTGGTGACCGAAGTGGACACCTGCATCGAGCAGTTCTCGCATGGATACAACAGCCATGTCATATTCAGGGAAGATCCTCACGTCCAGCCTGACTAGGGCTGCGGCTGCTTCCCTTCCTTTCTTATCCGATATAGGTGGTTACAGTTCACGCACAGGCTTTCCCTGTGCCCTAGCGCTCCCCCGCTGCCTCACACCCGACAGATATCCTGCCGAGCACCCGTGAACCAGCCGGAATGGGTCGCGCGCGTAGTCTTTGTGCTAATGACCGCCCATTAAGGCAGACACCGCGAGCGTAATCTTATCTGATACATCGCGCAGGTCGCAATATCTGACACGCCCTGCTATCCACAGGACAAAAAGTCATCCACAGCTAGAACCGTTTGCAATGCACTGCCGCTTGTCGACGGGTGTAGCGTCCGCCACACTATCGCGCATGACAACCAAGCAGAGTTTCAGGCGCTCGCTAATGCGCACATTAGCGCTATTCGTGCTCGCTGTCGCGCTAACAACACCCCCAAGCCCACCTGCAGCTACCGGCGAGCCAATATCCGCTATTACGCATACTTTCCCTGTGCACGGCAAAGTTCTACGCTTCTACACCCCACCGGAAAAACGCTGGCAGCCTGGACATCGCGGAGTAGACCTGAACGCCTCCCCGGGCCAGCCAATCCGCGCCTCAGCTCCCGGTGTGGTGCATTTCGCCGGTTCGATCGCCGGAATGACTTCCGTGTCAATCATGCACGCCGATGGCATCCGCACAACCTATCAGCCCATAGATACCGCGTTAGAAAAGGGAGACCACGTGGCCGCTGGCCAGGTGATTGGTCATCTTGTGGTCAACGCCAAACATCCCGAACCGGGCCTGCATTGGGGCGCACTGCGCGGCAAAGACTATCTCAACCCACTGGATTTGATACAGCGGAGACCAATCGTGCTCAAGCCTGTACGCAATTAAACAACCCTGCGCAATTAAGCGCGCGGATGTGCCCGCTTATGTACTTCACGGAGACGATCCGCTGAGACGTGGGTATAAATCTGCGTGGTCGCCAGACTCGAATGACCGAGCATCTCCTGCACCACACGCAAGTCAGCGCCACCTTCCACCATGGCCGTGGCCGCAGAATGTCGGAGAGCATGCGGTGAAACATCAGCCCATTTATGAATAACTCGGCGCGCCTGACGAGGATTCAATCTACCTCCACGCACACCGAGAAAAAGCGCATGTTCGGCCTGTGCGGAAGCATGAAAGCTTCCACGCACCTGGAGCCAGCCTTTGAGTGCCGCCTCCGCTGGTGCACCGAAGGGCACGATGCGCTGCTTGTTCCCCTTACCCACTACCGAGATGATGTGGCGGGAAAAGTCCACATCTGAGACGTCGGCCTTGCACAGCTCTTCTACACGCATCCCGGTGGCATACAACAGTTCCACAATGGCCAAGTCGCGAGCCGCAACTGCGCTGTCCTCGGATGAGACTTTCTCGATTGCCTCCTCAACCCTCTCCGGCGAGAGCACTTCCGGAAGATGCTGATGTTTCTTCGGCGTTGACAGCCGCAGCGACGGATCAGCATCGAGAATTTGCCGAGCTACGAGCCAACTACAGAACTGGCGAATGGACGTCGTTAAGCGAGCCAGCGATGACCGCGCAGCACCCTCCGCATGCTTCGCGCCGAGGTGCGCACGGATGACAGGGGTGGAGAGTTCACTGATGTGGTCCAGGCCGGCGAGGAGGGGGATGAGATCGGCTCGATAGGCACGGACGGTTGCGTCAGAGAGTCTGCGGGAATAAGTCAGCTCATCGAGAAAATCCATGAGCACGGCCTCAATATTGGCGGATAACCCGAGATCCAGCTCAGTCCTGTCGTCGTTATTGGTTGCGCGCTTCACGGTTCTGACCTTAGTAGATGCACACCGCGAGACCTCACCAGACAGCGGAAAAAGGCAGTGACTCCGACTTTCGCCAGAGCCACTGCCCTATTGCCTCACCCATGTCACAAGCCCGTTTCCGTAACAGTTACTTAGGCTTGCCTTGCCTATATTACTGAGCGTACAGAGAATTGCAATACCTAATTCAAGATTTTTTCGAGATTCTCTGCAGAAGGCTTTATTAGCGCCTCACTAACGCTTCTGTTCCTGGCGCAACCACCCCCCCTCCACCCGACTGGTCAGCCCCTGTCCCTGCAGCTCCAGCAACAAATGTGTCGTAAGCGCCACGGCCAATCCCGCCTGCGATGCGACTTCTCCCACCGGCGTTGGCTCCGCAGAATTCAGAGAGTCGTAGACAGCGAGCTCGTTTCGAGAAAGCTTCTGCACCGCCGACTTTTCCCACAACAATTCAAGCTGAGCATCCTCGTTCACTGTGCCAACTGACCGATACAGCGACCGCACATTATCGGCACTACACACCAGGACAGCCTCGCCACTGCGGATTAGGTCATGACAGCCAGAGGTAGTTTGCAGCGTCACCGGTCCCGGCACTGCTCCCAAGGGCTTGTTTAGCCTCACTGCCCAGTGCGCTGTGTTGCGCGCCCCTGAACGCCAGCCCGCCTCGACGATTGTGGTTGCTCGCGATAGGGCCGCTACCAGACGATTCCTAGTCAAAAACCGATGCCGCGCAGGTCGCACCCCCAGTGGATACTCCGTAATCAGCGCACCCCGCTCTGCAATCCCGTCGAAGAGTTCTGCATGCGCCCGCGGATAGTCAACCCCTACACCACCGGCTCCGACCACAACCGTAGTGCCGCCAGCGTCGAGCGCAGCTCGATGCGCCGCGGCATCAATACCCAACGCACCACCACTGATGACACTAACCCCCGCATTCGCGAACTGCCCCGCGAATTGGGCCGCCACCTGTGTCCCGTAGCTGCTGGCCATCCGCGTTCCGACAATCGCCACCGCTTCACTGACCACGTCCCGCAAGTCACGGCCACGCACCCACAGCGCAAGTGGTGGTGCATCGGCGC
The DNA here is from genome assembly GCF_001809065.1 of Corynebacterium sp. HMSC055G02. NCBI lineage: Bacteria > Bacillati > Actinomycetota > Actinomycetes > Mycobacteriales > Corynebacteriaceae > Corynebacterium > Corynebacterium sp. HMSC055G02. The sequence continues at coordinate 22,947 of NZ_KV795653.1, forward strand.
GGTCACGGACTTCGAGCGTCGTAAAGCAGGACAGCAGCTCCCCCGGCCACTCTGGGTGCCCCGGATAAATAAGACGCCACCCCATCGCTGCCGCCAGCTCCAAATCGTGGCCGCTCTGGTCAACGTCGGCCCGTGCCTGCGTCGTATTGAGCAGACCTTCCGGCAGCCCGGCGCGAGCCTTGATCCTCTCTGCTACCTCTACCGGCCCAAACTCCGTCACGAGCCGCACAATCTGCGGATGCGTCGCCTCTATCACACGATTCAGGTAAGCCCACGCGTGAATTTCGTCCATTTCTCCCCCTTGATAGTGGTTCGGTTGTATTAGCCGCCCTCGCGGTCATGCAGCTGGCAGGCACGTTGCACGTGCTCGAAGGTAAACGCGTCTACTCCCCCGAGGTCTGCGAGCGTCCACGCCACTGCGATTACTTTGTCCACTCCCCGCTGGGTAATCTCTCCGTTCCTCAACTGGAAGTCCAATAACGCCATCGCTTCTTCGTCTAAGCCCGCGTGACGACGGAGAAGCGAGCGTGGCACACTCGCGTTGGTGACGGCTGCTTCGTCGGCAAGCCCCAGGGCCTGCCACCTATGTCGGGCACGGTCACGTGCGGCCTGTACCCGATCGCGAACGGCCGCGGAGGGCTCATTGTGTGCTTTGTTTTTAATTCCCAGCTTGGCCCCGGCAGGACTGAGCGTGACGTTGAGATCCATGCGATCGCGTAGCGGGCCCGATAATGCGCGACCATGCTTGGCTCGCTCGGTACTAGAACAGGTGCATTCGCTGGCATACGCCGCCCCACACCGACAGGGATTGGTCGCCATGACTAGTTGTGTTCTCGCCGGAAAGGTCACTCGATGGTGCGTACGCAGGTGGACGACCACCCCGTTTTCCATCGGCATCCGCAACGCATCCAATACCGCCGGGCGCATGAGGGTGATTTCGTCCAAGAACAGCACCCCATGGTGGGCAAGGCTAATCGCGCCGGGCTTGGGCACAGCACCGCCGCCGACTAACGCTGCCACAGTCGCGCTGTGATGTGGAGCCACAAACGGCGGATGTTGAATAAGAGTGTCCGCAGTATCGAGCGCTCCGGCCACCGAATGCAGCGCGGTGACCTCCAGCTGCTGCCACTTCTGCAATGGCGGCAGAATTGTGGGCAAGCGCTCAGCGAGCATGGACTTCCCAGTTCCCGGAGAACCCTGCATGAACAGATTGTGCCCACCTGCTGCGGCTACCTCGAGGGCGAAGCGGGCCTCAGGTTGGCCATCGACATCGGCCAGGTCTACCGAGAAGGCTTGTTCGCTGGGGTCGTCGTTAAGCGCGGTCGTCAAACCTGAGCCGGTGAGTACCCAGCCCCATAGCTGTGTGAGGTCGGCTGCGGTGCAGACTGCGATGCCGTCGACGAGCGCGGCCTCGGCGGCGTTGGCGGCGGGGACGACAACCCAACGGGCACCTGCCTCGCGGGCGGCAAGGACCTGCGGCAGCACTCCACGCACCGGGCGAATGGAACCGTCGAGCCCAAGTTCGCCAATGAGAACCGTGTGGCGGAGACGACCTCGGGCCTCCATGTCATCGCTGGTTGCGATAAGGATGGCGCAGACGATGGCGAGGTCAAAGCTAGTGCCGTGCTTGCGGATATGCGCCGGCGACAGACTCACCACGACTTTTGTCTTCGGCCAGGGCAACTGCGAGTTAGCAACCGCCGTGCGCACGCGATGTTTGGCTTCTCCGACGGCGGCATCGCCGAGCCCACCGATATACATTCCCGGCAAGCCACGCCCAACATCGGCTTCCACCTGCACAATAGTTCCTTCAATGCCGCTGAGGCTGACTGCAAGAGCTGTACCGACAGTCATCTAGCAGTCCCACATGATTGCGTCGCTGATTGCGGGAATGTACGTAACTGCAACGACTGGAGGACCGGACGAAGGGCTGGACACTGTGACTTCTGCGCAGTCGATAACTACGGACTCTAACCAGTAGGTAGAACTCTCTGACAGCCACTGTCCCGCCGCCTTGCGCAAATGACGAAGCTTGGCTGCTGTGATGGACTCTCTGCCGTCCCCAAACTGACTACTTCGCGAGCTGCGCCGCGTTTTTACCTCCACAAAATGCAGCCTGCCGTCAACATCTTCAGCAATAAGATCGAGCTCATAGCGCCCCACCCGCTCATTCCGAGCAATAACTTCCCACCCCTGATCCTCCAACATCTCAGCAACGAAATCCTCCCCAAACGCGCCGAGCTGTCTTGTGGTTAGTTCTTCAAAGCTCTGTGTCATAGCCCCGGTCCCCCTGGTTCCCCGTTGAATTGTGCCTTGGCGGTTTACTGCCTAGACTTTTGCCGCCTTGGCGGTTCGGAAACACTCTTGCACAGCGGGCATGACAAAGGCCCTCCGATAAATGCTCAGAGGGCCCTAACTGTGGATAATTTTTCGACTGTGGATAACTGTTAGCAGCTAGCCATAACATGCGATGACAGGCGACGATAACCTACGGCAGTCGCAAGTCCGGCTTATCCAGTTCCTCGATATTGACATCCTTGAAAGTGATAACGCGCACGTAGCGGACAAACCGAGCCGGGCGATGGACATCCCACACCCACGCATCCGACATCCGCAGCTCGAAATAGACCTCGTTTTCGCTGTTGTGCGGAATCAGCTCCACAGCATTAGCAAGGTAGAACCTGCGCTCCGTCTCAACAACGTACGAAAACTGACTAACGACATCGCGGAACTCCTTGTACAGGGATAGTTCAACGTCGGCCTCGTAGTTTTCTAGATCTTCTGCGCTCACGACCGCGACGGCTCCTTCGAGTGTTTACATGTTGCTCTTTTTGTACATGTTGGTCTATTCGGGGTGCTCAAGATACTCCGCGTGTGCCAAGCGCACATTGCGGTATGACCACCGATGCTCCGGGGTTGCGCCATGGCGTGAAATCGCTTCCATATGCGATGACGTGCCGTAGCCCTTATGCCCCGCCAGACCATAGTCCGGATACTTCTCCGATAGGTCAACCATAATGCGGTCGCGGGTGACTTTGGCTAAGACACTCGCAGCAGCAATACATCGGCAAGCGGAATCACCACCAATCACGGGCAAATAGGGTGCCGTGAAGCCAGACACCTTGAGTGCGTCGGTAAGCACGTAGCCAGGACGCTGCCCCAACCCGGCTACCGCGCGGCGCATTCCAGTGACATTCGCGTCCTGGATGCCGAATTGGTCGATGTAGGACGCGGGAATCGTCGTCACGCAAAAAGAGGTGGCGAAGCGTTGGATGAGCGGAAAGAGCCGTTCACGTGCGGCCGGCGTGAGCTTTTTAGAATCGGTGAGCTTATCCAGCTCTGCGATAGGGCGTTCTGGAAGGCAGCAGGCGGCGATAACTATCGGGCCTGCACAGGCGCCGCGACCAGCCTCGTCGACCCCGGCTACAGGTCCAAAGCCGCGCTTTGCCAGCGCGACCTCTATCGTGCGCGACTGCTTCAGCCTCCGCAGTTTCGGCGCCGGCGGCGTGAGCAGACTGTGCTGACTAGTTGTGCTGGATGTCCGGATCATCGACGCCACCGATGCGGTTAAACGGCAGGATGATTGCCTGCACCTTGCCGACGACGTTATCCAGTGGCACAGTACCCTGCAGCTCGTCGCCCATGTGATAGCGAGAGTCCGCGGAGTTGGTGCGGTTATCACCCATGACCCACAGATGCCCCTCCGGCACTGTTACCGGCCCGAAGTACGGGCCACCACACTGCTCTGAGCCAAGATTATCCACCACCGGCTTGTCTGCTGGAGTTTTAATGAAATCCTGGTCTGTCATCTTGCCGTCAACCATGATGCCGGGATCTCCTGGGCGACACTGCACAGTCTGCCCACCCGTGGCAATCACACGCTTGACCAACGCATTTTCATCAGGGGCGACAAGGCCAATCCAGGAACCAACCGTCTGCAGCGAGTTTGCCACCGGGTTAGTAGAACGCTGTGACACGTAGTTACTATTCCAGGACTCCGGGCCATTAAAGACGACAACATCGCCGGGCTTGGGATCTGAGAACTGGTAGGAAACCTTATCCACCCAAATGCGGTCACCGGTGCACCCGACACATCCGTTGAGCGTCGGCTGCATCGACTCGGATGGAATCACGTAGACACGGCCGATAAAGGACTGCACACCAGCACTGATGAGCAGGGCAATCACGATAATGATTGGAATCTCGATGTACCACGGAGTGTGCTTTTCAGGCTCCTCGTCAAGTTTCCGGAAGCCTTTCAAGCCTTCAGTACGGTCTTCTTTTTGGCCGTCAGTCTGTTCGCGAGAATCGTCGTCGGTCATGGGAAAAGACTATACGCGATAGAAAAATCCCCACCGAGCTCAACACTCGATGGGGATTATTTTGCGCCAAAAGACTAGCGGCGCTCCTTGATGCGTGCAGCCTTACCGCGCAGGTTGCGCAGGTAGTACAGCTTCGCACGGCGAACGTCGCCCTTGAAGACAACGCGAATCTCGTCGATGTTCGGGGAGTGCACCGGGAAGGTACGCTCAACAGCGATACCGAAGGATACCTTGCGGACGGTGAAGGTCTCGCGGACGCCGCCGCCCTGACGACGGATAACGACGCCCTTGAAGACCTGAATACGCTCGGTCTTACCCTCGACAATCTTTACGTCGACCTCGACGGTGTCACCAGCGCGGAACTCCGGAATGTCGTCGCGCAGGTATGCTGCATCAACCTTGTCAAGAATGTTCATGGAAACTTATTCCTTTACTTTTTGCATAGACAGAGGACCCTGGCGGCGCTTTCCCACAGAGGGACGCTCGGCCGGTTCATGCCCGAAACAGGTAAAGCTGCCTATAAAGACAACCTGGAAATTATTACACACCCCCTGGTCAGAAACCAAACTCTTCCATGTTCGGCGGGTCTTGCGGGTCTTGGGGAGCTTCCGAGTCTTGGGGGTCTTGCGGGTTGGGAGTATCGGTGTCTTCTCCCCTGCGCGCTTCCTCGACCAGCTTCCGTGATTGCTCTATCAGCTCCTGGCGATACTCGTTATATTCTGCCAGCGCCTGCGTCATCCGCAGTCCCCGTTTGTCGAAAGTGTAGCGCCCGTGCCCGGCAAGCGGCCCGTCTTCCAGGCTCACCGCCTTTTTGCCCGTGCTTGACGACGTCCACAGTTCCACCCCATCCCGATCACGTGCAACATTCCACAGACCAGCTGTTTTCATGTTGTGGTGCCGGCGGCAGAGGCAGTGGAGGTTCGGCGTTTCTGTTGCCCCGCCCTCCTCTGGGTGCTCTTTGTCGTACGGCTCAATATGGTCAATGTCGCAGAGCTCCGCGGGTACATCACACCCCGGAAAGCGACACGTTCCGTCCCGACCTTTAACGAAGGCTCTCTGACTTTCGGTTGGGGCGTAGCCCTCCGCGGTTTCGTCGGCAAGCATACGAATATGCGTGACCTTATCAATCCACGCCTGCGTAGCTAACTGCGAGATCCAGCCAACGCCGCCAAGCCAGGCGGTGCGGGGACGCTCCTCTGTGGCAGGACAGTATAGGTTGAGTACGATTTTTGCCTCGGCGGTGCCGCGGATGAGGTGTGTCAAAGCTTCGACTCGAGTGCAGCCAGCTGAGCTGGAGATGGACTCGAGGGTGGTTTTGAATTCGAGAGCGCGGGTCTTTTCCAGCTCCATAAAAACTTCCGCGAAGTTGTCGCTCTCTTCAAAACCGATACTCTCTCCTACTATTTCGCGTTCTCCTGCAGGAAGCAGCGGATCGACATCACCCGGAAGGTTTTTGGGGCGAAGCTGAGGTTCAATTTCTTCGATAACCCGTTGCAGGAATTTATGTAGGCTGCGAACTCCCCGGAGTGCCTCGCCATGCTTTCGGGGAATGACAAAGCGGGCAATTTCTTCTTCAACAGCTGCACGCACCTCTGGATCGTGGAGCGGCGCTGTCGCGCGAGCAATGGTGATCAGATGCGCAAAGGGCAAATGAGCTCGAGCTTTAATAAAGGCACCCAGCCGGGGCATACGCGCTAACTGAATGCCGACCTCTACATACTCGAGCGCCTTACCGCGGGAAATACCCAACTCGGGTGCGATTTCAGCAATGTATGCATCCACATCAATCTCAAGCGACTTCGGCGTGCAACCGCAAGCTATACCCAGTTCCAGGCGATTGCGTTGGATACCCGCCACCGCCAACTGGTTCGTGGATGACTCGTGGAAAAACTGCGGCGCTTCAGGCAGCAGAGCCGCTTGGTAAACATCGGACGGTTGTTTGGCCGGACTATCTTTTTCAGACATTGTTCCCCCAAAGCCCCAACCCCGCTCAGTGTCGATAACCAGTGAATACCACTAGCCCAACGCCAAGAAGAGAAGCTCAAGCACTTTGTTCTTGATGCCTCCATTTTAGCACACCCATTCGATTGTGCAACCCCTTTAATAAAACTTTTTCGCTTGTACATTCGAGTGAATTGTTGAGCGTGTTATCAAATGTCACGAGGTGCATCTTCTGGCGAAACTCCGCGCACACTAAGACGGCACGCTACAACCGCTCGCTACAACGTCACGCTGATACAGCACTCCAATAACGACCGCTGCCGACCGTTGCTACAAAGCCCCCCCCCAACTGCTAGATTGTCTCCATGCAGCAGATTCCACGCTTTGACCCCTGGATTGTTCGAGGAACAATCATCGCCCCGTGCGTTCTGGCGATTGCACAGCTTCTGTGGGTAATTGCCATTTCCGACCGACTACCGGAGCAGTTAGCAACGCATTGGAGCGGTAGCGGCACTCCCAACGGTTTCATGCCGCCAATTCAAAGCACATTGATTATGGCCATCATCGTCATCGCATGTGCGCAGATCGGTTGGCTCGGTGCAAAGACCAGCACGCCGCTTGTCGTGCGCAAGCCAATTGCAATAACCAACCTCGCCCTCTGCGGCTTCTTAATCGGCATTGAATTCGCGATTATCATCCCGCAGATCGGCACGACGGACCCTACGACCGCCCGAATCGGCTGGATCTATGCAATAGCCGGCGTCATCATCGGCCTAGTAGCGGCCCTGCTCGTGACGCGCCGCCTCAAGGACTACTCCTCGCTTACCGACGCCACGGTCACCGAGCCGACATCGCCACAGTTGCCCCATCGAGAAGGAGCCCCGACTCCCATCGACGTCAGTGTGACCATCTCTAAGGGCGTCAAAATCGCCCTCGCAGTCTGGTGCGTGGTGTCTGTAGCGCTCGCAGTGTTCCTGCCAAGCCTCGGCATTGTTTTTCTGCTGTGCACGCCGCTATTCCTCATCGCATATGAAACCGGCATGACACTAGACACGGACCCGAAGACAGATTCCATTACCGTTTTTAACGGCTGTGGACCGCTGAAGATGAAACACCCCATTGAGCTTCGAACCATCAAATATGCGAAGCCGGCCACTTATAACTGGGCCGACGGTGGCGGTATTGGGCTTCGACTTGGCAATGATGGCCGCATCATCGTGGCGGCACGGTCAGGCGAGGCAGTCAAGATTGAGACCTCGGGGTCCGATTACACCATCGTCGTACCGGATGGAATGGCTGCGGCTATCGCGGGTGAGATCAACAGCCGCATCGACGCTATGCGCTAATAGGCTATGCGCTAACAGATCAAGCGCTAAAAGCCTGCCCTGCGCAGCGCGTCGGCCATGGAACCGCCCTGCTTCTTGTTCTGGGAACCGCGCTTGCGCCCCTTGCCGCGACCATCACCACGACGGCCATCACCACGACCATCACGGCGACCGCCGTCACGCTTTGGCTTGGCATCCGAGGCGTCGTCGTCAAGCCTGAGCGATAGACCGATGCGATTGCGTTCGACGTCAACGTCGAGAACCTTCACCTTGACCACCTCGCCCGAGCGGACGACCTCGTGCGGGTCGGAGACGAAACCACGAGCCATGTTGGAGACGTGGACGAGGCCGTCCTGGTGGACTCCGACATCGACGAAGGCGCCGAAGGCCGCGACGTTGGTGACGGTGCCCTCGAGAATCATGCCGGGCTGAAGATCGGAGACCTTCTCCACACCTTCCTTGAAGGTGGCGGTGACGAACTCGGGACGCGGATCGCGGCCGGGCTTGTCCAGCTCGGTCAAGATGTCTTGGACTGTGGGCAGGCCGATACCTGCGGACTCGTCGACGAAGTCTGCAGCACGCACCTTGGACAGGACACGGGAGTTGCCGATGAGCTCCTGGACACTAACGCCGGTCGAAGCGGCGATGGCATCGACGACGCGGTAGGACTCCGGGTGCACGGCGGAGGCATCCAGCGGGTTGTTAGCGCCGTGGATGCGCAGGAAACCGGCGCACTGCTCGAAGGCCTTCGGGCCAAGACGCGGAACCTTCAGCAGCTCCTTGCGGGAGGTGAAAGCGCCGTTTTCGTCTCGGTAAGCGACGATGTTGTCCGCAACAGTCGAGGACACGCCAGCAACTCGACCGAGCAGCGGCGCGGAGGCGGTGTTGACCTCCACGCCGACAGCGTTGACGGCATCCTCGACCACGGCATCGAGAGAGTGCTCGAGCTTGGTCTGGGAAACGTCGTGCTGGTACTGGCCGACACCGATGGACTTCGGATCGATTTTGACGAGCTCAGCAAGCGGGTCCTGCAGGCGGCGGGCAATCGATACGGCACCGCGGAGAGATACATCCATGTCCGGGAACTCAGCTGCTGCCAGGGACGATGCGGAGTAGACGGAAGCACCGGCCTCAGAAACCACCACAGGGGTCGGCTTCTTGCCACCGGCCTGAGCAATCAGGTCAGCGATTTCGCGGGCCAGGGTTTCGGTCTCGCGGGAAGCGGTGCCGTTGCCGATGGCCATGAGCTCCACGCGGTGCGTGGCGCAGAGAGTGGCCAGTTGCTCCTTGGCGCCGGACCAGTCATTGCGCGGCTGGTGCGGGTAGACGATGGCAGTGTCGAGCACCTTGCCAGTGGAGTCGACAACGGCGCACTTCACACCATTGCGGTATCCCGGGTCCAGGCCGAGAGTGGCGCGCTGGCCAGCCGGTGCAGCCAGCAGCAGGTCACGCAGGTTACGGGCGAAGACATCCACGGCTTCGGCCTCGGCGCGCTCCTTCAGTCGAGTGCGGGCATCGAGGGCAGCGGACACCTCCAACTTGGTGCGCCAACCGAAACGAACGGCCTGGTCAATCCACTTGGAGGCACCGCCGTCGGGAAGCTCAAAGGCCTCACGAATCATGTGTTCGTAGGTCTCATCCTCACCCGCATCGATGTTGAGCGTCAGGATGCCCTCGGCCTCACCGCGAAGCACGGCCAGTACACGGTGGCTAGGCATGGTGTCCAGAGGTTCGTTGTGCTCGAAGTAGTCACGGTACTTCGCACCCGCAGTCTCCTTGCCCTCCACCACGGCAGCGGCGGCGGAACCGGAGGACCACACCTGCTCACGGACAGAGCCAACCAAATCAGCATCGGTAGCGAAGCGATCGACCAAGATGGCACGGGCACCGGTCAGAGCGTCCTTCGCATCCTTACCAGCTGCCTCGCCGTACTTAGTGGCTAGAGTCTCGGGGTCCGCGGCGGGGTCGGCCAGTAGCTCCTCCACCAGCGGTTCGTACCCGGCCTCACGTGCAATATCGGCCTTGGTCTTGCGCTTCTTCTTGTACGGCAGGTAGAGATCCTCCAACCGCGCCTTAGTGTCGCAGGCGAGGATGGCGGCCTTCAGGTCGTCGTTAAGCTTTCCCTGCTCTTCGATAGCGGCGAGAATCGTTTGCTTGCGCTCTTCTAGTTCGCGCAGGTAGACGACGCGTTCCTCGATGAAACGCAGCTGTGTGTCATCGAGTCCGCCGGTTACTTCCTTGCGATAGCGGGCGATGAAAGGCACGGTGTTGCCTTCGTCGAGAAGCTTGATAGCGGCGGCGACGGCACTTTCGGCAACGTCCGCACCAGTGGCGGCGAGTTCTCGGGCAATTACTGATGAAATCACCCGGGCAACTTTACTATCGTGGAAGTACCAATTGGCGAACGCCCCACAGAAGGCTCGCAGTAAACACCGGAAAAGGAGCCCCATGAAGCAGAAACTCTGTGCCGAATACCTGCGCATCTCCGATGAGGAGGCAGCGCGGTTAGTTGAGGTCGCAGCACCTGCGGCAACCAGCGACGGCGGCACGGCGGGGCTTGTTAACGACGGCGCGGAGAAGATTATCCTGCAGCACTTCGTCGACGTTCCGGACGAAGACGCCCTGGACATCGACACGGACTGGGAGTCCCTGCTGCGCACGTTGACCGGCAATCCCATCGACGGCCAAGCACTCGGCGACCCGCTGGCGGAGGCCATCCTCGGCGCCGACCGCGTCTGCCGCAAGCCGCTGTCTGCAGTCATCCGCGCCGATCGCGTCGGCGACGTGCACCAGACGCTGGCAAGCATCGATCTTGCCGCCCGCATCACGGACAATGGTTCGCTTATCGACGAAGCCACTGCGACACAGCGGTACCGCGAACTCGTGGCCTTCTACGAGGAGACTAAGGCAGCGCGTAGCGCCGTGCTCGTGGCCATCTCCTAAGAACTAGCAGCGCAACTGCTAAGCCGATAACTCCGGCAATGAGGCCGCCGATGACATCGGTGAGCCAATGCGCCCCGACCCACACGCGCGACAGAGCCACGGCGCCGATAAGCGCGATGATGGCCAGGTCGAGCAGCTTGCGGGCTGTGCGGCGCAATACGGGGATGGCAAGCTGCATCGCGGCCATACCGCTGGAAGTAACCGCTGCCACATGTGCAGAAGGAAACGCCGCGTCATGTAGGTTGACCAGCGAGAACTCCTCACCCGGTCGGTCGCGGTCCAAAAACCACTTCATGGCATAAGTCACCGCAATCGACGAACCGAATGACGCCGGCAGTAGCAACGCCCACGCACGGAAGCGGAACCACAGGAGTGCCGCAGCAACAAGCGTGACCGGCGCGATGTAAATCGGCCGGATAATCTCGCTCAAAGCCAGCATCACACTATCGACGCGGCCATCCCGCGCCCCATGCAGGTCACTGACCCAGCCCGCAAACGACTGATCCACGCTCCCCGCCAGCTGCGTCTGAGTGAACCACGCCAGTGCACCTAGGACAGCTAACCAACCAATGACATGCCGGGGTCGCGCAATTCGAGCACGTGCCACTAGCGGTTCTCCTCCGTTACTTCTTCAATGACTTCTTTAATTGCTTCTCGGTCACGGGCGCTGAGGTCGACGTCGGCAAGCAAATCGGGGCGGCGCTCGGCCGTGCGGATTAGTGACTGCTCGCGCCGCCAACGGTCCACCAGCGCGTGATTGCCGCTGAGCAGGACATCCGGCACTTCCAGACCACGCCACTCGCGCGGCTTCGTGTACGACGGCCCTTCGAGCAGACCGTCAGAGAACGAGTCCTCCTCGTGGCTCTTGCGATTACCCAGCACACCAGGGATTAACCGCACGACGGACTCGGCGATCACCAGGACCGCCACTTCCCCGCCGATAAGCACATAGTCGCCAATAGAGACCTCACGTACGCGGTAGCGGTTGGCAGCATCGTCAATAACGCGCTGGTCAATGCCCTCGTAGCGCCCGCACGCGAACACAATGTGCTCCTCGTGTGAGAACTCCTGCGCCATCTGCTGCGTAAACGGCTCGCCCGCCGGGGTCGGGACGATCAGCAGGGGCTTCGCTGAATCTTCTTCGCTTAACGACGGCACTTCCGCTGCAGCATAGGAAGATTCCTCGGCCAAACCCAATTTCTGATCATGGCGGACATTGTCCAAATGTGGCACCGCGGACGTGAGCGACTGCTCCGCTTTCAGCGCCGCTACCTCGTCGAGGGCGGGACCCCAGACATCCGGCTTCATAACCATGCCGGGGCCACCGCCGTAGGGTGAGTCATCCACGGCCTGGTGTACACCTGGCGCCCAGTCGCGCAGGTTGTGTACGCCGACGCTCAAAATGCCCTGCTCAATTGCCTTGCCCAGCAACGCATGACGCAGTGGCTCGAGGTACTCCGGGAAGATTGTGACTACATCGAGACGTAAGCTCACAGCTCCAACAGTCCTTCCGGCGGGGTGATGGTGACAGTAGAATTCTCAAGGTCAACTTCCGGAACGATGTCCTCTACCAGAGGGATGAGTACCTCCCGGGCCCCGTCGTCAAGCGTGACTTCAAGGAGACGATGAGCGGGCGCGCGGACGATAGAAGTGACCTCGCCTATATCGGTGCCGTTATGGACTACGCGCAGGCCTTCAAGTTCAAAGTCATAAAAGTCCTCGTCTTCGAAGACGGGCTCGGCATAAAACTTCATACCCCGATGACGCTCGGCCTCATTGCGGCCCGGAATCTCCTCGAAGCGAATCAGCAAACGCCCCTGGTGCGGGCGTGCCGTTTTCACAGTCAGCTGTTCCTCACGGCCGGCCTGTACACCCAACAGCGTGGCCCCGACTGCGAAACGCCCTTCCGGGTCATCCGTTGTCGCATCGACGACGACTTCCCCGCGCACACCGTGGGGCTTGATCACTCGGCCAATAAGCACCATGTCAGCTACCGACACGCGCACACTCCCTCTCTTATAAAGGCTCTGTAAAACACCCCGCGTAAAGCAAAAAGGCGCCACCCAACACTTCGTCTTGAAGTATAAGGTAGCGCCCGGATTAGCTAAGCGGCGTACTCAGCGTCCTTATTACTCGGCGTCCTCGGAAGCCTCGGACTCAGCAGCCTCAGCCTCGGCAGCCTTTGCGGCCTCCTCAGCTTCCTTAGCAGCCTTAGCTGCTTCCTTGGCCTCGCGGCGCTTAGCGGTGATGGCCTCAGCGGACGGGCCATTGTTGGCCTCTTCCAGAGCCTTGTTGAACAGCTCGAGCTTGGTCGGCTTCGGCTCAGCAACCTTCAGAGTGCCCTCTGCACCCTCGAGGCCCTTGAACTTCTGCCAGTCGCCGGTGACCTTCAGCAGAGCCAGAACCGGCTCGGTCGGCTGTGCACCGACGCCCAGCCAGTACTGAACGCGCTCGGAGTCAATCTTGATGATCGACGGCTCTTCCTTCGGCTGGTAGATGCCCAGGTTCTCAATGACCGCACCGTTGCGACGGGTACGAGCATCAGCAACGACAACGCGGTACTGAGCGGTACGAATCTTACCCAGGCGCTGCAGCTTAATCTTGACTGCCATGAGGAGTTCCTCTTTCTTCTATGTCACTGGACAATACTTATGCATCCGAGCTCATGAGTAATTACTAACGAAGTGCCTCGGACCGGTTTTGCCCTTGGGATATTTACACTGCGCGTGACCACCGGGCGGCCGTGGCCGGATCCGATGAATTCGCAGTCGTGCCTCAGCTGAGGATTCTCATTGAGACAACTCGAGGTATGTTACCAGCAGTTTTTGGAAATTAACAAAACTGCGCACTCGAAACGCTGCATACCCACTAATGCTGAACGTCGTTGACAGTGCGGTAACGTAACATTCTATGAAAACCACCGGCACCCAATATAGGTATGACTTGGACGGACTACGGGGCATTTCGATTGCCCTCGTAGTCCTTTTCCACGTTTACGTCGGCCGCGTTTCCGGTGGTGTGGACGTATTCCTCTTGCTCTCCGGGTTTTTCTTCTTCGGCGCGCAGTACCGCAATGCCATCAATCCCCGGCAGTCCATCAATCCATGGTGGAGCATCTGGCGCACGCTGCGTCGCCTAATCCCGACACTAGTGCTGGTCCTCTTTGCGACAACCCTGTTTGTCATTTACTTCATTCCATCGCTTCGCACGATCGACATTGCCCAGCAACTCCGCGCCAGCCTGCTCTACTACCAAAATTATGAACTGGCACTCCAGGGCTCGGACTACGCAGCCGCAGAGAGCGAAACCTCCCCACTGCAGCACCTGTGGTCAATGTCGGTACAGGGCCAGTTTTATCTCGGCTCCATTTTGCTCATCTCCCTACTCGCCTGGATGACGCGCTCACCCCAGATTGTCGGCGCGGTTACCTCACCGGTGGAGGCGAAGCGCACCGACGCTACCGGCGGTAAACTCCGCCGAATCCTCACTCCGTTGCTGGCAGTTATCACTCTCGGCTCGATTGCCTATGCCTTCTATATGCACTCCGAGAACCAGGGGTGGAACTACTACTCCACTGTCAGCCGCCTCTGGGAACTCTGCCTCGGCGCACTACTCGGACTGATTCTTGTCCGGGGATCCATCCCCATGCCCAAGCCACTTCGAGTGCTGTTAGCCAGCATCGGCCTCGCACTGGTAGTCTCCACCGGTTTCATCTTCGACGGCGCCGCGCAGTTCCCAGGCCCTTGGACCCTATGGCCCCTCGGTGGTGCTGCGCTGATTATTATCGCCGGCCCTGAGGCGGGCTGGATCTCCAAGTTCCTGGCCAGCCGCCCAATGCGCGAAGTAGGCCAGAGCGCCTACGCGCTCTACCTGTGGCACTGGCCTCTTCTCATCCTGGCCATAAACTACCTCAACCGCGATACTCCGGGGCTGAAGCTTGGCACCGCAGTGATCGTCGTTTCCTTTATTTTGGCCAAACTCACCAACAAGTATGTCGAGCTGCCGCTGGCTCAATCGACTCGCCGACCGACCCGGACTCAGCCCGTCGTCGGCGATGCAATCCACGCAATGAAGCATCGTCGCCCGGCTCGTCGTCTAGCGGTAGTCGGCACTGTTGTCGTCATTGCGTTGGTCGGCATGTCCAGCCTTGTCAACGTGCAACAGGTGCGCGTCGATCGCGCCTCCGCCACCAGCCTAGATCCAGAGGTCTATCCAGGTGCACTCGCGCTTACCGACGGGTACGAGGTCCCCAAGGCAGCCACAAAGCCGAATTCCGATTTCATCACGGACCTTTGGCCGGAACCTGCCCTCGATGGCTGCCTTGCGACAGGCGGTGAGGACGTCGGATACTTCCCGCCGAATCGCCGTTGGCGCGATGAGACCCAGCCGTGTGTCTACGGTGATCCAGATGCTAGTGACTCGATTGTCATCGTCGGCGGCTCGCACATGGAACATTGGTTTGCCCCGATTGATGCCTACGGCAAAAACAACGGGTACCGAGTGGTGGTTCTTCTCCGACAAGGCTGTCCAGCGACCTTAGAACCGATCCACGGAGTCGGCGATATCTGCGTGGCCTGGACTTTCGAGGCTCTGCAGAAAATTGACGAGATTCAGCCAGAGATGGTTTTCACCACTTCAACCAGACCCCTGTTCCAGGCGGACCCACCGCAGCCGGGCGACTACACACCGGATGGTTACGTTTCGTTTTTCGCTGCTCTACAAGAACGCGGAATTGATTTCTTCGCCATCCGCGATAACCCATGGGCGCTACGGGAGGACTTGGACCAATTCTCCCCCAGTGTATGCGAAGAAGCGGAAGAAGACTGCACTATCCACCGCAAAACTGCCCTAAATGCAGAAAATCCCGCTGAGGAGATTCTTGCGAACTTCCCCAACGGGCACAGTCTAGATTTCTCCGACATCTTCTGCGGTCCGACCACCTGCCGTAAAGTTATTGGCAATATCTACGTCTACCGCGACAGCAATCACATCACCGATGAACTAGCGGCCACTTTCAGTCCTGAAATGGACCGCCAGATTCAGAAGGCTCTGCGGGACTAGCTACTTCTAGTCCCCGCTACTTCTTGCCCTGTCCGAAGTCGAGATTGTTGGGGTCAAAGTCCTCCATACCTTCTGGCAGCTGATTACCCATCTGCTTCTGCAGCTTCTGCAGTTCAGCCATGCTAGGCATACCCGGCATGCCCTGCATACCTGGCATTCCAGGCATACCGGGCATTCCGCCACCGCGCATTGCCTTCGGCGGCGTTGGACCACGGTTAGCGCCCTTGCGCTTATTCTTGCCCTTGCCCTTTCGACCACGCTTGGCCTTGCGGTTCGATGGGCGACCACCGCCCATACCAAATCGGCCGGCCATCTGCGCCATCATCTTCCGCGCCTCATTGAAACGCTCGATGAGCTGGTTAACCTCTGAAACGGACACACCGGAACCGTTGGCGATACGACGACGTCGTGAAGCATTCAGAATCTTCGGATTCTCGCGCTCTTCCGGAGTCATACCGCGGATAATCGCCTCGATGCGGTCAAGCTGCTTTTCGTCGACCATTTCCGCGGCCTTGGACATTTCCGCGCCGCCGGGGAGCATCTTGAGGATGTTGCCGATTGGTCCCATCTTGCGGACCATCATCATCTGCTCGAGGAAGTCCTCGAGAGTCAGCTCACCGGAACCAATCTTCTGGGCGGACTTGGCAGCCTGCTCATGATCGATTTCCTTGGAAGCGACCTCAACCAACGTCTTTAGGTCACCCATCCCCAGGATGCGGCTGGCCATACGGTCTGGGTGGAAGACGTCAAAGTCCTCCAACTTCTCGCCCGTGGAGGCGAACAGAATCGGCTTACCGGTGACCTCACGGATAGACAGTGCAGCGCCACCGCGCGCGTCGCCATCGAGCTTGGTCAGTACAACGCCGGTGAAGTCAACGCCGTCTCGGAAGGCCTTGGCGGTCTCTACCGCGTCCTGACCAATCATGGAGTCGATGACAAACAGAACTTCATGCGGGTTGATGGCATCGCGAATATCGCGGGCCTGCTTCATCAGAACCTCATCGATACCCAGGCGACCTGCGGTATCGATAATCACCACATCGTGGCGATGCTGGCGAGCATAAGCGAGGCCACGGAACGCGGCGTCAACTGGGTTGTCCTCGCTGGTGCCCATTTCATGGGTGGAATCGAGGCTGGTGCCCGGGAACGGTGCGAAGCACGGCACGCCTGCACGCTCAGCGACAATTTCCAGCTGCTGCACCGCGCCCGGACGCTGCAGGTCACAGGCGACGAGGACCGGAGTGTGCCCCTGATCCGTGAGGTACCTGGCCAATTTACCGGCCAAGGTGGTCTTACCAGCGCCCTGCAGACCGGCCAGCATGATAACCGTTGGTGGCTGCTTCGACATATTCAGCCGTCGAGTCTCGCCACCGAGGATGTTAATCAGTTCCTCATTGACGACCTCAATAATCTGGTTTGCCGGGTTGACAGTCTGGCTGCCAATAATTTCGTTAGCGCGTTCCTTGATGCGCTTGATGAAGGTACGGACAACCTCGAGGGAGACATCGGCTTCCAGAAGAGCCAGCCGAATCTCGCGGGCGGTGGCGTTAATATCCGCCTCAGTCAGGCGGCCCTTCCCGCCCAGCCCCCGCAGGGCACCCGTCAAACGATCGGAAAGAGACTCAAACAAGTTTCCAGCTCCCCTTTTGCCTTGTTTTTTCTTAACTGTTCTACCGTACCCGCTGGATACTCCATTTGGCACATATCTACAGCTTCGCCTATCGACAACGATTGCAGCCCACCCACCCTAAATGCCCCGATTCGGGTGTAACCAATAGGAAGTAAAAAATAGCAATAGGATAAAGCTCTTTTATTCTCGCGGACGTTAAATTACTGTTCGTTACTTTAACGTGACAATTAAACGAGCCTCCAGATATGAATGCCCTACTGCGTAAAGAACGTTTATCCAACTCAGCTACCACCAGTTAGATAACAGACAAATAACGCCAGTGGCCAGCTTTTACTAAGGACACCCTTAGTAGGAACCTCCCCCGGAATGGTGTAAGCCAAATGGCAAACCGGCGGCATTACAGCAGGTCAAAGCACGCCACTGCGCACCTGATGTTATTCCTATAACTACCTCCAATACTATTCATATATCAACCAGTTTATGGTTAATCATGAACCTAGTTAACCGCAGTTGGCCTGGTTTTATTTTCCGCCGTGCACGATGAGGGATGAACGGCGAAATCATATTCATTGGTCTCTGACCGTTTGACTCCTTGAGAGGTTTTCATGAAGAAGTTCACCACGGCTATCGCCGCCGCTGCCTTCTCCGCCAGCATGATTGCAAGCGCAGGCACCGCTACTGCACAGATTCCGGACTCAATGCCGACCGAGTGCCCCGCCGGCCAGCACTTTGAGAACGTCGGAGGCACTTTCCAGTGCGTCGCAGACCAGCCTGAGCAGGATTCCACTGACGGAATTCCGGCCCCAATGCCGGACAAGTGCCCAGACGGCCAGCACTTTGAGAACGTCGGCGGAACCTTCCAGTGCGTCGCGGACCAGGAGGCTCCTAAGCCCGAAACACCGGGCGACAATGGGTCCCAGCCGGGCGACCTGGGAAACCCAGGCATTTCTGATAAGCAGTGCCCGGAGGGCGAGCACTTCGACATGAGCAAGCCAGTCCCAGGCAACCCGAACGTCTTCGGTGTCTGCGTCAAGGACGAGGCGAAGCCGGACACTGACAAACCAGGCACGGACAAGCCGGACGCTGACAAGCCAGGCAAGGACGACGAGAAGCCGGGTAAGGACGGCAAGGACGGCAAGGACGGCAAGGACGGTAAGCCAGGCAAGGACGGCAAGGATGTCAAGGTAAACGTTGACATCAAGATCTCTGCTGAGTGCAAGAACGAAAACAAGTGCACGAAGGAAGAGAAGAAGGCCAAGGAAAAGGCTGAGAAGAAGGCTTCCGAGTCCAAGAAGACGACCTCTTCCGAGAATGTAAAGAAGGTTTCGGACTCCAAGAAGTCTGAGCACAATACCTCGGAGTCCAAGAAGGCTTCTTCGACTCAGAACACTGGCCTGGCAGCCACTGGCGTTGACGCCACCACCCTGGGTGGAGCCGCTCTGGTTCTCCTGGTCGGCGGTGTCGCCGCTACCCGCATCGCCCGCAAGAACCGCTAAGAAGCTTAGGGTTCTACCCCGCTAACGAAACATAAAATGCTCCTGATGCCAATTCAGCATCGGGAGCATTTTTGTGCGTCACACCTCCGAAAAGTCATAACGTCTAGAGCTCGAAGCATAAAACCCACAGGTACCGATTTTTTTACCAAACCTCTACGCTCCCACCCGCCTCTCGCCACCCCGACACGATCAGATGCCAAGCTTCGCTAGCGAAGACAGAAAAGCCTCCCCGCCGAGTGAACAGTGACGAGTTCTAAAGATGCTCCAACCACAACGGGTGTACACACTCAGCGTTGTAAATATAAGTTCCCGCTTTCCCTTACTGGGACTTGGACGAGTCAACAATTTCGATTTACCCCCTCCCCAAGCTCACGTCACCAAAGACTGTAATTAGTTATTAGAATCAAAAGTGTGAACAGTGTTTCCCCCCCCTTAAGCCCGTTGATTACAGGGCTTTCCTATAGACATTGTGAGGTTTCCAAATGAAGAAGCTCTCTTCGACCATGGTGGCCGCTGCCGCTTCAGCCGGCATGCTCATCGGCGTTGGCGCTGCCACCGCACAGATTCCTGACCCCGCCCCGTCGGAATGCCCCGCCGGTCAACATTTTGAAAATGTTGGCGGTACTTTCCAGTGTGTAGATGACGCTGCAAACCCGGATCCAGGAGGTTCATCTAACGATGGCATCCCACCGGGCGTTGAGGACACCCAGACCTGTCCCGACGGTTCCCCGCGTGACATGAGCAAGATTGACCCGGCAACCGGGGCTTACGGTGCTTGTGGCACTTCAGATGATTCCGGCCCAACTCCGGAGCCTGATGAAGATGCCCCAGAAAATGACGGAATTCCGCCGGGAGTCGATGACACCGCAACGTGCCCCGACGGTTCCCCGCGTGATATGAGCAAGATCGACCCGGCAACCGGAGTCTACGGCTACTGTCCGACCTCCGATGACGAAACTCCGGGCGACGATGAGAACCCAGGCGATGACGCTCCGGGCGACGATGAAAACCCAGGTGACGAACAGCCCGGGGAGGACGAGAATCCTGGGGAGGAAAATCCAGGCGACAAGCCCGACACCCCTAAGAATGACGGTAAGCAAACCGGGACCAAGAACACTGGGCTAGCAGTCACTGGTGTTCAGGCGACTGCCCTCGGCGGTGCCGCTCTTGCACTCTTGGTCGGTGGCGTGGCAGCTACCCGCCTCGCACGCAAGAATTCTAAGGATTCCTAGCACAACTCTCCGCTAGATTCCTAGCACCTCAACATTAAAGGCCCCGGAGCCCCGCGTATCCTCTACAGAAATCTACGCGGTGGCTCCGAGGCCTTTATTTTTGCCGGGGGCAACGGGCGACGCTGTACTCACCAATCGATGGAAAATTCACTCATCGATGTTAGTTACTATTTGCGGCCGCCGAGCAGTGCGTCTACGAAGCTCTCCGGCTCAAACGGCGCCAGGTGGTCAGCACCTTCACCAAGGCCAACCAACTTCACCGGCACACCGAGCTCGTTTTGCACCTGGAATACAATGCCGCCCTTCGCGGTACCGTCCAGCTTGGTCAGGGCAACGCCGGTGATGTCTACTACATCCCGGAACGTACGAGCTTGCAGTAGACCATTTTGGCCAACCGTCGCGTCCAAAACCAGGATGACTTCGTCAACCTGAGCCTTCTTCTCCACCACGCGCTTAATCTTGTCCAGTTGGTCCATCAGACCGACCTTGGTGTGCAGGCGGCCGGCGGTGTCGATGAGCACCACATCAGCGCCGGACTCGATACCGTGAGCAACTGCCTCAAATGCAATAGAAGCAGGATCGGCGCCTTCAGCGCCGCGAACGGTCTCCGCGCCAACGCGTCGCCCCCAGGTCTCCAGCTGGTCGGCTGCAGCAGCACGGAAGGTATCCGCTGCGCCGAGAACAACACGGTGGCCACCGGCGACCAGTACACGAGCCAGCTTGCCCGTCGTCGTGGTCTTACCTGTGCCGTTGACACCGACTACCAGAATCACTGCGGGCTTGCCCTCGTGCGGAAGTGCGCGGATGGAGCGGTCCATCTCAGGCTTGCACTCCTCAATCAACACCTCACGCAGCAGGGCGCGCACTTGCTCTTCCGTGCTCACCTTCTGGCTGGCAATACGCTCGCGCAGCTTATCGACGACACGCTGCGTCGCAGCCGCACCGAGGTCAGCCATAACCAGGATGTCTTCAACCTCTTCCCACGCGTCCTCATCAAGGTCACCCGCGCCCAAGATGCCGAGCACAGACTGGCCAATTGCATTCTGCGACCGTGACAGACGACCGCGCAGGCGGCCCAGACGTCCCTCAGCCGGGTCGATGGAGTCAATCTGCTGTTCTGCTTCTGGCTCTGGCGTCGGCTCCGGCGCAGCTTCCGGCTCCGGCTCTGGCGTCGGTTCTGGTTCGGGAGTCGGCTCCGGCTCCAGCTCCGGTTCAGGAGCAGGAACTACCTCTACCTCAGGCTCTGCTTCGGGCTCTGGTTGTGGTTCCGGCTCGGGCTCTGATTCCTCTTCCCCGGCTGTTGGCAAATCGATTGGGATTTCCCGCATTACGCGGTCATAATCCCCCTCCATTTCGGTGGGGTTATCCGGAATAACCAGTCGACCTTCTGGTTTCAGCAGTGAACCGTCCGGCTGATCGGCAGGTATATCAGCCTGCTTTTCCTCTGGCTCCGGGGCCTGCTTTTCAATCGGCTTTTCCGCCGGTTTCGGCATCGGTTTTTCAACCGGCTGCTTCTCGCGGGTATCAGTCCCACCACCGGCCGGAGCGAAGTTAAAACCACTAGTGGCCTGGTAATTTCCAGACTTCTCCTGCTGGGTGAGTTCCTTAGTATCTTCCTTCGCAAAGGAAATGCGCTGGTTCTTCCTGCGGACATAGCCCACAACAAAGAGCAGCGCGATAATAACGACAATCGCGACGACAAGGAGTATCCACTGAGTTGGAGTCATAACTCTCATTATGCAGTATCAACGACTCTTCCTCACTTACTCCGCGCTTACTCCGCTCCTGTCGACGGAGTTGCGGATGCCGGTGACATTCGCTGCGAGATTACTCGAGTCACACCATCGCCCCGCATGGTCACGCCGTAGAGCACATTCGCAACGTCCATTGTTGGCTTCTGGTGCGTAATGACAATCAGCTGACTGGTCGCGCGGAGTTCCTCGAGCAGCGCAATAAGGCGACGCAGGTTAACGTCGTCAAGCGCGGCTTCAACCTCGTCGAGTACGTAAAAGGGACTCGGGCGCGCGCGGAAAATAGCGACGAGCATTGCCAGCGCCGTCAGCGACTTCTCGCCGCCGGAGAGCAACGACAGCCGCTTAACCTTTTTGCCCGGCGGGCGGGCTTCAACCTCGATACCTGTCGTGAGCAGGTTGTCCGGCTCGGTGAGAACCAGTCGTCCGTCGCCGCCCGGGAAAAGCGTTTGAAAGACCGCGGGGAATTCTGCCTCGACATCGTTCCACGCGTCTGTGAAGAGCTGCAGGATCGTGGCATCGACTTCCTCGACAACATCGGTGAGGTCCTGGCGGGCCTTGAGGACATCATCGAGCTGCGTGGATAGGAAAGAGTAGCGCTCCTCCATCGCCTTATACTCCTCCAGCGCCAACGGGTTGACGCGGCCGAGCACACGCAGATCCTTCTCCGCCTGTTTGAGCTGCTTCGTCACGGCTGCGCGGTCGAAGTTCTCATCAGGAGCAAAGTCCGCGAGCAGGTCATCGACAGACAGCCCCAACTGGTCGACGATGCGCTCTGCAGCCTCGGTCACGCGGACCTGCGCCTGCGCACGGGCGATGTCGCCCTGGTGCGCGGAATCCGTTAGCTGTGCCAGCTCACGTTGCGCCGTATTCGCCTCCGTCCGGGCCTCTGATAGTGCCTGCGACACCGTCTTCTTCTGCGCCTCGGCATCGTCGCGATCGGCCTCTGCCCTCGCCAACGACACGTTGACCTTCGCATGCAAATCCTCAGCCAGCTCCGCGACAACTTCTGCCAATTCGCGCTGGGCAACCTTCGCCATCTGCGCCTGCTCATGGCGGGCCTTCGCTACGCGCTCCGATGCAGCCTGGCGACGGAGCCGCTCGGCCTTGCCTCGTACACTCGACAGTCGCTCCTCTGCCGTACGCAGCGACAGACGCGCCTCTGTTTCCATGGCGCGCACAGCCGTCAGCGCCTCCGAGGCACGGTCACGTTCGCTTGTCGACGGTTCCCCCTCCTCGGGGTCACGGTCAACGCGAGCTAAGCGGTCTGCGACCTCCGCCAACTCCTTCTGGAGCTTCGTTACTCGGTCCGCGGCTTCGGCTCCGCGCTGCTCAGCGCGTTCGGCATCATGCACCACGCCGGACAGCTGCGCTGTGGCCCGAGTTCGGGCATCCGTGAGGACCTTCATACGACTCTGATGTTCACGCAGCGCAGCACGGGCGGCCGCCGCGTCCGTGCGGCGGTCCTCTTCTTCGGCCTGCGCACCGGAGAGCACACCACCGAGGTCACTCAAACGCACCTGTGCTTCTGCTAGTTCTTCGCGAGTCTTAGCAATGTCGGCGGCGATTTCCACACCTGATGCAGTGCCACCAGCACCGCCAGCTACCCAACCAGAGCCACGCAGCACACCATCGCGGTCAACAACGCGCAGTCGAGTATCCTGGGTCACCAGCTCACGGGCGACGTGCTCGTCGTCGCAGGCCACGACATCAACGAGCAGAGAGGTCAACGAACCCGAAAGCTCCGCGGGCACTGTCACATGATCGAGCAGCCAGGATGCCTGTGCGGGCAGAGTGATGTCCAAGCGCCAAGAGTCGGATGCATCCGCAGAATTGATAACAACGGCACTGCCCTTGCCCGTGGCCACCAGCTCGTCGATAAGCGAATCTCCACTGCCCTCGCTGACCAGTGCTTCGGCGGCCGCGCCGAGGGCGGCAGTGAGCGCTTTTTCCCAGCCAGCGTCGACATCGATGACTTCAGAGAGAACGCCGAGCTCGTGCTTTTCACGTAGCCACGCGGTGCCGTCGTTGGCAGCGGCGGTGCGGGCGGTCTCCAGAGCTTCGATGCGGGCGGAAAGACCTGAGACGCTGCGCTCGAGGTCGCGCTCGTCAGCGCGGAGTTCTTTCAACCGTGTAGAGGCCAGCTCTGCTTCCCGGTTGGCCTGTTCATAAGCACTCTGCAGCTCGGGACCTTCGAATTCTGCCTCGGCTAGCTCCTGCGCGGCGTTTTCCACAGCTTCGGTGGCATCGGCACGGCGTTCGTCGGCCTCATTGGTTTGCTCGGCAAGGCGTGCAGCTTCGGCCTCGGCGGCTTCCAAGCGGGTGCGCAGAGATTCTTCTGCGGAAATGAGACGAACCACGCCTTCGCGACGGTCGGCGATTGCGCGAACGGCCGCGAGGTGCTCCGCTTCGGCTTCGCGGAAAGTCTCCTCGGCATCGAAGAGCGTTTCGCGGATTTCCTCCAGTTTTTCGCGGGCCTCTGCCTCAGCCTCAGCGAGCGTGGCTTCTTCGGTGGCGGCGTCGTCGGCACGCTGCTCCAGGAAGTCCGGGTCTGGGCCTACCCACGGAGCGACGGAGTGGTCGGCCGCGCGATCGGCGGCGATGCGGGCCGTCGCTTGAATACGCTCACCGAGTGCGGAGAGACGAAACCACAAATCACGGGCAGCATCGGCAGCTGGAGTGATGTCCTCCAGTTCGGCTTCGAGTTCTGCAGTGCGCTCAGCGGCAATCTCGGCTCGCTCCGTGGCGGCCTCCACCTTTTCCTCAATGAGCTTGGCTTGACCAGCAATGTCATTGAGGCTGTCCTGCAAATCCACGAAGTCCGCGGCAGCCAAACGCAACTTGGCGTCGCGCAGGTCTGCCTGCACAGTCTGGGCGCGAGAGGCGGCCTCAGCCTGACGCTTCAGCGGTTTGAGCTGACGGGCAAGCTCACCTGTCAGATCCTGCAGACGGTCGAGGTTAGCCTGCATCGACTGGAGTTTGCGCTGCGCTTTCTCCTTGCGGCGGCGGTGCTTGAGCACACCCGCTGCTTCTTCGATAAACGCACGACGCTCCTCTGGCCGCGACTCCAGAATCTGCGAAAGCCGGCCCTGGCCGACGATGATGTGCATCTCGCGGCCAATACCGGTGTCGCTGAGGAGCTCTTGGACATCCATGAGGCGGACGCGAGAACCGTTGATTTCGTACTCACTTGCGCCGTCGCGGTACATGCGACGCGTGACAGAGACTTCCTTATATTGAATGGGAAGTGCCCCATCGGAATTGTCGATGGTAAGAGTAACCTCCGCGCGCCCCAAGGGCTTTCGCCCGGAGGTACCCGCAAAGATGACATCTTCCATTTTGCCGCCACGGAGGGTCTTGGCGGAATGCTCACCCATAACCCACGCGAGGGCATCGACGACATTCGACTTTCCGGATCCGTTCGGGCCGACAACTGCGCAGATGCCGGGCTCAAATTTCATCGTCGTCGCCGAAGCGAAGGATTTAAAGCCCTTCAGAGTCAGCGATTTCAAATACATGGGGCAATATCTTACCCGTAGTTACGGTTTGGAGCTGAATTACCCCAAGCACTCACTCATTTACACAGCCTTGTTTACACGGCGCCGTTTACACAGCCGCCTGCTTGGCCGACGTGTAGGCCGACTCACCGTGCTGAGCGACGTCGATACCAGAATGTTCCTGCTCGCCGTGGATACGCCAACCGACGGTTGCCTTCAGGACTCGGGCAATGATGTACGTCAGCACGCCCGAGAACACAGCTGCGATGACAGCAATAATGATCTGGATGGCAAACAACTTCAGCCCGTCGATGCCACCGCCGGTAAGCAATCCGCGATCGTTGGCCAGCAGGCCAACACCAATCGTTCCCCACATAGCTGCAACCAGATGTAGACCAACCACATCCAGGGTGTCATCGAAGTTGAACTTGTACTTTAAGCCAACGCCCCAGCAAGCCAGCGCACCGCCGATATAGCCCAGAATGATTGACGTCACTGGGTTCATATCTCCTGCGGCCGGAGTAATAGTCACAAGCCCTGCGATGACACCCGAAGCGGCGCCCAGCGAGGTGGGATGTCCATCACGAATACGCTCGAGTGAAATCCAGCCGAGCATCCCCACGCACGCTGCCACCGTCGTATTCAGCCATGCCAGACCAGCGACACCGTCGGCAGCAAATGCCGAACCGCCGTTGAAGCCAAACCAGCCGAACCACAGCAGTGCAGCACCCAGCATGACGAGTGGCAGATTGTGCGGGCGATGCTGGCTGCCATCGATGGACTTGCGCTTACCGACGATAATCGCCAGCACCAAAGCGGCAGTACCAGCAGCAATGTGCACAACCGTACCGCCAGCGAAGTCAATTGGAGCGATCAATGCTTCACCGTCAGCGGTACCGAACAGCTTTGCCGACAGCCCCTCTGCCGAGTGGCTCAGCAGGCCACCGCCCCAGACCATGAAGGCCATTGGGAAGTACACCAGCGTCGTCCAGAAGCCGACGAAGATCAACCAGGTGGAGAACTTCACACGTTCAGCCAGCGCACCGGAAATCAGCGCCACCGAGATAGAGCAGAACGTGAGCTGGAACCCGATGTCGATGATGTTCGGGTACCCGTTCGCACCTGCGATGTAGTTGCCGTCACCATCCGTAATCGAGTTACGCAGACCGAAGAACTCGAATGGGTTGGCAAAAACACCACCGATCGACTGCGATCCGTAGGACATCGACCAGCCCCACAGCACGTAAATGGCACCGACAACGCCGACCGCACCAAAACTCATCATCATCATGTTGAGCACCGACTTCTGTCGCGACATGCCGCCATAGAACAGCGCGAGCGCCGGTGTCATCAGCAAAACCAACGAAGCCGAAATCAGCATCCACGCTGAGTTTCCCGACTGTGCAATTACTTCTTCAGGCGTCATATGTGCCTCCCCTGTCTGTCAGTAGGTAGTTATCAACTTAAATCACTTTTCCTCCGTATTTGCGTATTCTTTTTCTCCCTTGCGTAGTTTTCCAGGGCTCTAAGACCTCTTCAGCGTCCCAATTGACTATCTGAAGACACGAAAAAATCCCCCGCCAACTGCGTAAAAACAACGACGCAGAGCGAGGGATAGAACGTATTCGAATTTTTCGGATTCCTACACCGACATGGGGGGGGGG